>JBNGDM010000135.1:0-8883 GCA_049975105.1 Rhodovulum sp.
GCCGTGTCACGAGGAAGCCGCCGAAGATGTTGATCCCGGCCATGAACACCGCGAGCGCGGCCAGCAGGATCACCAGCACCGATCCCGATCCGATCTGCATCAACGCACCGAGGATGATGATCGACGAGATCGCGTTGGTGATCGCCATCAGCGGCGTGTGCAGCGAGTGCGACACGTTCCAGATCACCTGGAAGCCGACGAAGACGGCCAGCACGAAGACGATGAAATGCTGCATGAAGCTGGCGGGCGCCACCAGGCCCACCCCCAGCAGGGCCGCACCGCCCGCGGCCAGAAGGCCGACCTGCGTCATGGTCTGCTTCTTGAAGGCCGCGATTTCCTGCGCCTTCTTCTCCTCGGGCGTCAGTTCCTTGGGCTTTTCCTTCTTCGGCGCGGCCGCGATCGCCTTCACCTTCGGCGGCGGCGGCGGGAAGGTGATCTCGCCCTGGTAGGTGACGGTCGCCCCGCGGATCACGTCATCCTCCATGTTGTGCACGACATGGCCGTCCTTTTCGGGCGTCAGGTCGGTCATCATGTGGCGGATGTTGGTCGAATACAGCGTCGAGGATTGCGTCGCCATCCGGCTGGGGAAGTCGGTATAGCCGACGACGGTCACGCCGTTCTCGGTGACGATCTTCTTGTCGGGCACCGTGAGGTCGCAGTTGCCGCCCTTTTCGGCGGCGAGGTCCACGATGACCGAGCCCGGCTTCATCGCCGCGACCATGTCCTCGGTCCACAGCTTGGGCGCCGGGCGGCCGGGGATCAGCGCGGTGGTGATGACGATGTCGATATCGGGGGCCAGCTCGCGGAATTTCTCAAGCTGCTTTTCCCGGAATTCGGGGCTCGACGGCTTGGCGTAGCCGCCGGTTTCCGCGCCGTCCTGGGTCGATTCCTCGAAATCGAGATAGACGAACTCGGCGCCCATCGACTCGATCTGTTCGGCCACCTCGGGGCGCACGTCGAAGGCCAGCGTGATCGCGCCCAGCGAGGTCGCGGTGCCGATCGCGGCCAGACCGGCCACGCCCGCGCCCACCACCAGCACTTTTGCGGGGGGCACCTTGCCCGCGGCGGTCACCTGGCCGGTGAAGAAGCGGCCGAAATTGTTGCCCGCCTCGATCACCGCGCGGTAGCCGGCGATATTGGCCATCGAGGACAGCGCGTCCATCTTCTGGGCGCGGGAAATGCGCGGCACCATGTCCATGGCCAGGACGTTGGCGCCCTTTTCCTTGCATTTTTCCAGCAGCGCCTCGTTCTGGGCGGGCCAGAAGAAACTGATGAGCGTCTGGCCGCGGCGCAGGTGGTCGGTCTCGGCCTCGGAAGGCTCGCGGACCTTTACCAGGATATCGGCCGCCTGCCACAGCGCGGCGGCGGAATGCACGACCTCGACCCCCGCGGCTTCGTAGGCCTCGTCGTTGAAACCGGCCTTTTCGCCCGCGCCGGTCTCGATCAGGCAGGTATAGCCCAGCTTCTGAAGCTGGACCGCGCTATCGGGGGTCATGGCCACGCGGGCCTCGCCCTCGAAAATCTCCTTCGGTGCGCCGATCTTCACGTTGTCTGTCCCCTCTACTCAGGCGACGGGGCCCGGGGCCCCGCGTCAGGTCGCAGTCTCATACCACCGCGTAATTAAGTTTCACAAGCGGAACGCCAAGGATTCCGAAACGTAGCCATTAGTCGTATCACAGCCAGCGGCGCACGCGGGCGCAGTAGGCATCGAACGCGGCGCCGAAATGCGCGCGGATCAGCGCCTCTTCCCGGCGGATGAAGCGCCACTCGATCAGCTTCATGAAAATCGGCACCAGAACCAGGCTGGGCAGCGCGTCCCAGATCAGGATCAGCCCCAGCAGGATCGCGGCGTCGGCCAGGTAGATCGGGTTGCGCGAAAACCGGTAAAGCCCCGTGGTCACAAGCTTGTCCGGCCTTTCGCGCGGGATCAGCGAGGTCCGTTCCAGCACGAAATGCAGCGCCGCCCAGCCCGAAACGGCCAGCCCCGCGCCGACCAGCACCGTGCCGATCGCGTCGCCTGCGCGCCCGGCGATCTCCAGCGGCAGAAGGCGGGCCTGCGCCCAGGCCAGCGCGGCGAAAAGCGCCAGCCACACGGGCGGCAGTTCGACATAGTGAAAGAGCCGTTTCATCGCACCTTTCCGCCAATGCGGCGCCTCTGCAACAATGTCGCGGTTTCACGCGCCGCGCGCTGGACGGGCCGCGCCCGCGCCCCATGCCGGTTTCCTGTTACGCGCCCGGGGGCGGCCCGATCAAGGACAGATCGCCCCCTTGCGCGGCCCCGCGCCCAGGGGCAAGGCTGGGGCCAAGGAGACCGCGATGACCGATTTCACCGCCACGCGCGCGCTGTTCGACCTGCCCGACGGCGTGATCTATCTCGACGGCAACTCGCTGGGGCCGTTGCCGCGGGCCGCCGCCGAGCGGGTCGCGCACTGTGTGCGCGAGGAATGGGGCGCGATGCTGATCGGCGGCTGGACCGGGGCGGGCTGGATGGACCAGCCCGCCATGCTGGGCGAGCGGATCGGGCGGCTGATCGGCGCGGAACCCGGCAGCGTGGTGGTCGGCGACACGCTGTCGATCAAGGTCTACCAGGCGCTGGCCGCGGCGCTGGAGATGCGGCCGGACAGGCGCATAATTCTCAGCGATAGCGGGAACTTCCCGACCGATCTTTACATGGCCGAGGGGCTGATCGGGGCGCTGGGGCGCGGCCATGAACTGGTGACGGTCGCGCCCGAAGAGGTCGCGGGGCGGATCGGCGCCGATGTCGCGGTGCTGATGCTGACCGAGGTGGATTACCGCACCGGGCGGCGCCACGACATGGCCCGGCTGACCCGCGCGGCCCATGAGGCGGGCGCGCTGACGATCTGGGATCTGGCGCATTCGGCGGGGGCGATTCCGGTGGACCTGGCCGCGGCGGGGGCCGATTTCGCGGCCGGCTGCACCTATAAATACCTCAATGCTGGCCCCGGCGCGCCCGCCTTTGTCTATGTCGCCCCGCGCCACCAGGCCGCCGCGCGCCCGGCCCTGTCGGGCTGGCTGGGCCATGCCGCGCCGTTTGCGTTCGAACCGGCCTACCGGCCCGGCGAGGGCATCGCGCGCATGCGCGTGGGCACGCCGCCGGTGTTGCAGATGGCCGCGTTGGAGGCGGCGCTGGATATCTGGGAGGGCGTCGACATGGCCGCGCTGCGCGCCCGGTCGGTCGCGTTGTCGGAGCTGTTCATCGCCGAGGTCGAGGCGCGCTGCCCGGACCTGGCGCTGGCCTCGCCGCGCGACCCGGACCTGCGTGGCAGCCAGGTGTCGTTCCGGTTTTCCGAGGGTTACGCGGCGATGCAGGCGCTGATCGCGCGCGGCGTGATCGGCGATTTCCGCGCGCCCGACATCATGCGGTTCGGCATCGCGCCGCTTTACATCGGCGAGGAGGAGATCCGGCGGGCGGCCGAGATCCTGGGCCAGGTGATGGAGGATCGGCTGTGGGACGACCCCGCCTACCGTATCCGCGCCGCGGTGACCTGAGCCTGCGCCGGGCGCGCCCGGGCGACGGCGCGGCGGCGCATGGGGTGTTCCATGCCGCGGTGCATGGCGGCACCGTGGCCGCCTATGGACCCGAGGAGCGCGCCGCCTGGGCGCCCTCGGCCACGCCCGCCCCCGGCTGGGAGGAGCGCCTGCTGGCCTGCACCACGATCCTGGCCGAGGAACGCGGCCGGGTGATCGGATTCATGGCGCTGGCCGGGGACGGCCATGTGGACCTGGCCTATGTCGCCCCCGACCGGATGGGGCGCGGCGTGGGCGCGGCGCTGCACGGGGCGATCGTCGAGGCGGCGCGGGCGGCCGGGCTGGACCTGCTGACGACCGAGGCCAGCCTGATCGCCCGGCCCTTCTTCGCGCGGCACGGCTGGCGCCAGACCGCGCGGCAAAGCGTGATCCGCAATGGCGTGGCGCTGACGAATTTCCGAATGGAACTGGCCCTTTAGACAGGTCGCGGCGCGGCGAAAGCCGCAGTTTCGCCACGATCCGGCCAAGCGCCTGCCCGCTTTACCTTTCATTAACCTTAACGGGCCGCGGAGAAGCGCCGCGGCCCGCCCCGGCGTCCGGCTGCCAACGGGTGCGGGGCCGAGCAGTGAAACGGTCCGCGTGAAAGACCCTCGACGACCAGAAAGGTCCGCGGGAGGCAGGTATGGCGAGTTACGTTGTCGGGTTCTATTCGACCGATCCGGGGGGGCTGATCCCCACGACGGTCGGCGGCCGGTTTACCTGGACGGGGCCCGCCGCCTTCGACGGCAGCGCCACGATCACCGACATGGAAACCGGCGCCCAGGGCAGGACGTTGGACGACGATTCGGCCGGTGGCGAGACCGCGACCGCAACGGTCGCGGTGGGGGGCGCCGTCTCGGCCGATACCACCGTCGATGCCGAGATCGTCTGGACGGTGCGCGATACCGTCACCGGGATTGTCTTTCAGATCGCCGAGTTCGACGTCGAGGGCGGCGCGGCGGCGGGGGATTACACGCTGTCGGAACGGCCCCTGGTGCCGGGGCGCAGCTACGAGGTGATGGGCTACGAATCGAATCCCGACGTCGCGGGCGGCGATGCGGGGTTCGACTATCTCGATTTCGCCGATGCCGTGGCCGAGCCGGCGCGGGTGATCGATGGCGGCGCCGGGGCGGACGTGATCGACGCGGGTTATGCGGGCGACCCCGAGGGCGACGGCGTCGATGACGGCACCGGCACGGGCCCGGGCGGCGTGGGCGACGTGATCGACGCGCGCGGCGGGGATGATGACGTGTCCGCCGGGGCGGGCGACGACACCGTCCATGGCGGCGCCGGGGCCGACACGATTGCGGGTGGCGCGGGCGACGACACGATCCACGGCGACGGTCCGGCCGCCACCGCCACCACGGAAATGCTGTCCTGGGCCGAGGCGGGCGGGGCCGGGACGGATGTCGCGGGCGGATTCACCGCCGATACCGGCGAAATGCGAATCGCGGTCTCGTTCAGCGCGGGGCCGACGCTGGATTACGTCCGGCTGTCGGGCGATCCGCAATATGTCGCCCCGGGCGAAGGCTTTGGCGGCAATTCCAGCGCGCTGCTGGCCAGTTTCGGCAGCACCGGCGGGGTGGCGACGCTGGCCATGGATTTCGCCGCCGAGACCGGCGCGGGGCTGGCCGACGCGGTCGGGAACGTGCGGTTCCGCATCAACGACCTGGACTGGCAGCCGAACGATCACCGCGACCAGGTGACGGTCAGCGCCTGGGACGCGGAGGGCAACCCCGTCGCGGTGGTGCTGACGGCGGGCGGCGGCGACACGGTCGATGGCGCCACCGTCACCGCGGACGACGCGCAGGACGCCACCGACGCGCTGGGCGGCAGCGTGCTGGTCGAGATCGCGGGGCCGGTCGCGCGGATCGAGGTGCAATACGACAACGTGGGCTCCGGCGCCTCGGGCGTTTGGATCGGCGACGTGGAATTCGACACGCTGCCGATCGCGGGCGGGGACGACGTGATCGCGGGCGGCGCGGGCGACGACCTGCTGTATGGCGAAGCGGGCGCCGACACGTTCCTGTATTCCGACGGGTTCGGCGCGGACAGGGTCGCGGGCGGAACCGGCGCCGACACGCTGGATTTCCACGCGCTGTCGACGGGGGTTTCGGGCGCGTTCTCGGGCGACGGGGCGGGCAGCCTGGGCGACGGGGCGAACGCGGTCGCCTTTTCCGAGATCGAGGCCGTCACCCTGACCGGGCAGGACGACAACGTGGACGCCTCGGCCACCGGGGCGGGCGTCACGCTGACGGGGCTGGGCGGCGGCGACAGGCTGACCGGCGGCGCGGGCGACGACGTGCTGACCGGCGACGGGGTCTCGGCGCAGGCCGGGGTCTGGGCATGGCGGGGATACGACTACGATTTCTCCTCGGCGGACGGGCAGGCCTTCGTGATCGAGGCGGGCACGCTGGCCGGGCAAGGCACGACCGACGGGTTCGACGTGGCCGGGCTGATCCACGAGGCGCGCGGCAGCACGGGCGACCCGGACGATTTCGGGGTGATCCTGACCTCGACCCTGACGCCGACCGAAAGCGGCGCCTTCACCTTCAGCCTGACCTCGGATGACGGCTCGACGTTGCAGATCTTCGACGCGGACGGGACCCCGGTCAGCGTGCTGAACGAGGGCGGCGCGACGCTGGACTACCTGGACAACGACTATCACCAGGCCGCGACCACGCGCAGCGGCACCGTCACCCTGACCGCGGGCGAAACCTATACGGTCGAGGTGCGGTATTGGGAAAACGCGGGCGGCAATACGCTGGCGGGCACGGTGATGTGGCCTTCGGGTGTCGTCGAGTCGCTGGCGGGCTCGTCGCTGCTGGCCCCGGTGGGGGCGGCGGGCGACGACGTGCTGACGGGCGGCGCGGGGCGCGACCTGATGGCGGGGGGCGCGGGCGACGACACGCTGGTGGTGGCCGAGGGCGACACCGCCACGGGCGGCGAGGGCGACGATACGTTCCTGGTGGCCGATTACGGCGAGGCGGGCGCGGGCACCATCGACATCGACGGCGGCGAGGGCGACGAGGCCACCGGCGACGTTCTGGAGTTCCGGGGCCTGCTGGAGAAGGGGTCGATCACCTATTCCAACCCGGACGATGCGGCGGGCGGGCTGTCGGGCCAGGCGCGGCTGATCGACGGGACGGTGGTGAATTTCACCGGGATCGAACAGATCATCTGTTTCACCCCGGGCACGCGCATCCGCACGCCGCTGGGCGAACGCCCGGTCGAAACGCTGGCCCCGGGCGACATGGTCATCACCGCCGACCGGGGCGCGCAACCGCTGCGCTGGGTCGGACGGCGCCGGGTGACGGCGACGGGCCGGTTCACCCCGATCCGCATCCGGGCGGGGCTGTTCGACAATGCCCGCGACCTGGTCGTCTCGCCCCAGCACCGCATCCTGTACGAGGGTTACCGCGCGCAGCTTCTGTTCGGGCATCACCAGGTGCTGGTGCCCGCGAAACACCTGGTCGATCACCATGAGGTCCTGGAGGAAGAGACGGACGAGGTGACCTATATCCACCTGCTGTTCGATCACCACGAGATCGTCTTTGCCGAGGGCGCGCGCACCGAAAGCTTTCACCCCGGCCATGTCGGGCTGGACGCGATCCTGGCGCCCGCGCGCGAGGAGCTGTTCGCGGTCTTTCCCGAACTGCGCGCCGAACCCCGCGCCTTCGGCCCGACCTCGCGGCCCTGCCTCAAGCGGTTCGAGGCGCGGATGCTGACCACGGGGCATTGACCGGCGCGGCGCACTGGCCATCGGCGCGCGGCTGCGGCAGGCTTGGGGGCACAGGACGCGACGCCGCACAGGAGGCCCCGCCATGCCCGACACAATCCCCGCCGCCCGGATCGCCCAGGCCACGGGCCGCGCGGCCCCGGCCGAGGACCTGGCCCTGGCCGGTTTCGCCGCGCTCTACCTCGATTTCCTGCGCGCCACGATGGAGGCGGACGACCCCGCCGCGCATCCGCTGGTCTGGACCTATGCGCTGTTCTCGGACCTGGCCGAGGGGGCGCCCGCGCTGGCCTTGGACGCGGTTCTCGCCTGTCTGGCCCGGTGCGAAACCGCCGAGGAGGTCGCCTTTCTCGCCGCCGGGCCGCTGGAGGACCTGATCGCGGAGAACGGCGCCGCGGTGATCGACCGGATCGAGGCGGAGGCGGTGGAAAACCCGCGGATGCGGTTCGCGCTGTCGGGGGTCTGGCCACCGGACGGGGGGCCGGCGCTGTTTTGGGCGCGGGTCAGGGCCGCGCGCGGGACCGGGCCGGATATCGACCGCGGCGACCCCCTGCCCGGCTGATGCCCCGGCGCCCTTGATTTCACGCCGCGCTGCGGCGACATCTAAGGGGGCGTGGCCGCAAGCCGCGCCCCCCAAAACCGCCGGCGGCCCGGCGCAAGGCGGGACATCCGCGCGCGATGAGCTCTGACGACCACCACTGGATCATCTCGTCCCTGCTGGAAGACCTTGCCACCCTGGCGCTGTCGCAGGACCGCGTCAGCGTGGCCGACGTGGTCGAGGCGATGGGCTCGCGCGGGTTCGGGCCGCTGTTGATGATGCTGTCGGCCTTCCTGATCCTGCCGGTGGGCATGGTGCCGGGCATGCCCGCGGCCGTCGCGGTGTTCCTGATCCTGATCGGCGGGCGGATGATGACCGGCGAGACGACGCTGTGGATCCCCGCGCGCCTGGGCCGGGTCACCTTCTCGGGGCACCTGTTGGCGGTGTCGGTCGCGCGCGCGCAGCCCGTCGCGCTGTGGTTGCGCCCGCTGGTGGCGCCGCGCCTGGCCATCCTGGTCGACAGCCTGGTGATGAGCCGCGTCGTCGCCCTGATCCTGATGGTGACCGGCGCGGTGATCTTCGTGGCGGGGTTCATCCCCGGCCTGCCCTTCGTGCTGTCGCTGCACGTGCTGGTGCTGGGGCTGGCGCTGTCCACGCGCGACGGGCTGATCGCGCTGGCGGGCTATGCGCTGCTCTTGCCAGAGGTCCTGTTCATCTGGTCGGTGTTCCTCTAGGCCGCGCGTCCATGCGTCACCGGGGCCGAACCTTGACGAAAACGCCCCCATGGCCTATTGACCCGCGACGGGACACGAGATCGGCAATACGGCCGGTCGGGCCGCGCGGATCAGAGCGGCCATTCCATGCCGCAACCACGCCAAGGACCCACATGACCACATTCGCCGATCTGGGGCTGGACCCCAAGGTGCTTTCCGCCGTTACCGACGCGGGCTATACCGAACCGACCCCGATCCAGGCCGGCGCCATCCCGCCCGCGCTGCAGGGCCGCGATGTCCTGGGGATCGCGCAGACCGGCACCGGCAAGACCGCCAGTTTCGTGCTGCCGATGATCACGCTGCTGGGC
>JBNGDM010000136.1:0-8857 GCA_049975105.1 Rhodovulum sp.
AGGCCACGGTGTCGATCCGGGCAAGCGCCTCCATCACGATCTCGCCGATCACCTTGGAGGGAATGTCGGTCTCGCCCATGCTTTCCAGCCGCCGGACGATCCCGGAAATCATCTGGTCCATCCGCTCGGGATCGACGGGACGTTTCTGCAGCGCGATGCGGATCGAGCGTTCCAGCTTGTCACGGTCGAAATCCTCGCGCCGGCCATTGGACTTGATGACCACAAGGTCGCGCAGCTGCACCCGTTCATAGGTGGTAAAGCGCCCGCCACAGGCCGGGCAGAAGCGGCGCCGCCGGATCGCGACATGGTCCTCGGCGGGCCGCGAATCCTTTACCTGCGTGTCGATATTTCCGCAAAACGGGCAGCGCATGGCCTCTCCCTCGGTGGTGCGTTCAACTTATCCACAGCCACTATAGGGGAGCCTCTAGGGTTTGGGTAGGGGCCTTTTCACCCGCTAGATATGGGGTCAGCCCAGATGCGCCGCCACCTGCCGGCGATGCGGCGCAGCGCGATGTTCATAAAGGTAAATTCCCTGCCACGTGCCCAACGCCGGGCGCCCGTCCGCCACTGGGATCGACAGCGACACGGGCAGCAGGGCGGCCTTGATATGGGCGGGCATGTCATCGGGCCCTTCCAGCGTGTGCCGTAGGTACGACATCGCCGGATCGTCGGCGAACGGCACGAGGCGGGCGAAATAGGCGTCGAGGTCGCGTTTCACGTCCGGATCGGCGTTTTCCTGGATCAACAGCGAACAGGAGGTATGGCGCACGAACAGCGTGAGCAGTCCATCCCCCTGCCCCGCGATCCAGCGGCAAACATCGGCCGTGAACTCGTAAAGGCCCGGCCCCCGGGTGGGGATCGTGAAGGTGGTCTGCATCGCCCCTCGTGCCGCTTGGTGCGGGCACGCTATGGCAGAGGGGCGCGCGGCGGGCAAGGGGTGCGGACAGCGCCCCGTTGCGCTGTTACCGGGGATCCCGCCGGAAGAGGAGGATGGATCAACGCTGCGGGCCGGCTGTTGCGCCGGCCCGGACGGCGTCATGCCATTTCGGCCACCCGCGGCACCCAGTCGTGCCCTGCCCGGCCACGGTAGAAGCCGTTGACGAAAGGCGCGTCGATGCCAAGTTCGCGCAGCTTCGCCTCGCCCTCGTCCACGCCCATCCGGCCCGCCAGCACCTCGTCGAAGGTCCGCGTCACCGCGATCATGTCGCAGGTATGCGGCATCACCCGGAAATGCGTCACGCCGATCGACTTCATGTCCTCGAGATCGGCCATCATGTCGAGATAGCCATAACTGAGGGTCTGGATTCCGTTGACCGTGAGGAACGGCTTGTCGTCCATCGTCTTGAGCACCATCCCGTCGGGATCCTCGCCGCAGACGAACTGGCAGTTGTCCTTGGTGCGGTCATGGGCGCGGGCGTGATAGCACCGCGCTGACAGCGCCAACGAGGCGCGGCCGAAGACTTGGACCTCGACCCCCACGCCCAGTTCGGCGCCCTTGGCGCCCAGGCCCTCGACGGCGCTGCGCGGCAGTTCGGGCAACAGGCTGAAATGCGTGGCGCCCTGCCCCGCGAGGTAGGCCATGGTCTCTTCGTTATAGACGTTCAGGAGCGCCCCGATCCGGTGCGGCCGCCCCTTCAGGTGCAGAAGCGCGGCGGTGTTGTTCACCTCCAGGTCGCGCCCCTCCTGCTTGGACCACTCCATCAGGATGTTGCGCTCGCGCTTGATGACCACTTCGGAGAACGAGCAATAGACCACGTTCTTGCCCGCGCGCTCCAGCCGCTCGGCGACTTGGTCGAGATGTTTGTCGTCGAAGAACGGCGTGCGCTTGGAACAGATCACCTCGCCCAGGTAGACGGTCGAAACCGGGCTTTCGTCGGCGATGCGATTGTAGAAGTCGATCTTCTGTTCGGCGGGCCAGTGAAACAGGTTCGGCCCGAGGGTGAGTTCCGCAGCCATGCCGCTTACCTCCACTTCTTGGTTTTCAGCGCGCCCTCGGTCTGTTTCTGACCCTCGGTCAGCGCGACGAGGTCGGCAAGTTTCGGCTCTTCGCCCGCCATGATCGAGTCGACCGCCTCGCGGAAGGCGGCGACCACCTTTTTCACATAGGCCCGCGAGCGCTGGCGCCCCTCGATCTTGAAGGCATGCACACCGGCATTGATCAGCTCGGGCAGCATGGTGGACGCGTTCAGGCTGACCGGTTCCTCGAAGGCGTAATAGCCCCCGTCGCGGGCATCGCACTTGTAGCGGCCCTTGCAGATCGTGGGATAGCCGGCGGTTTCCTCGGGGCCGAAGCGGTCGATCATGTAATCGCCCAGGATGGTCGACATGCTGCCATCCTCGGCGCGTTCGTATTTCACGCAGGCCGCGGGCGAACAGGCGCCGTCCATGTTGGTCGATTGCCCGGTGACATAGTTGGTCAGCGAACACCGCCCCTCGACCATCAGCCCGTGATTGCCGAAGATGAAGGTCTCGACCTCGCAGGGGATTTCCTCGACCAGGCCGCGGATCTCGCTGACCGTCATGATGCGGGGCAGGACCACGCGCTTGACCCCGAATTCGCGCACGTAATACTCGATCGCCTCGGGCGACGAGGCCGCGGCCTGAACCGACAGGTGGATGCGCATGTCGGGGTGGTGCTTCTGGATATAGGCGGCGACCGCGATATCGGCGACGATGCAGGCATCCGCGCCCAGCCGAGCCGACAGGTCGACCATGTCCTTCCACAGCTGCACATTGCCCGACGGCGGGAAGGTGTTCAGCGTGATCAGCACCTTGGTGCCGCCGTCATGGGCGTAGCGGATGGATTTCTCCATCTCTTCGGGGGTGAAGTTCAGGCCGACGAAGTTGCGCGCGTTGGTGGCGTTCTGATAGCCGCAATAGACGGCGTCGGCGCCGGCATCGACGGCCGAGCGCAGGGCGGCGGGCGTGCCCGCGGGACAGATCAGTTCGGGCTTGACCGGTGCGTTCATGTGCTGGCCCCTTTCCGTTTCTGGGCATTCTCGGCGGCGCGGCGCAGGAAGTTCAGCGCCCCGCGTCCGGGCGCGCCGAACATGTCGGCCACGCTTTCGGCGATGGGTTCGTCCACGTCATCCAGCGCGTTGCGCAGGCAGACCACCGCCTCGGTGTCGCCGGTCACGATCAGGTCGCGCGAGAAGAACAGCGCATCGCCGTCCTGCTCGGTATCCATCAGCGTGAGCAGATCGAGAAACTTGCCCGAGATGCGCGCGACATGCGGCGGCAGTGCCCGGCGGTTCACCGCGCGGAAATCCAGCGCCTCGGGGTCGGGGCGCAGGTACAGCATCAGGGGCATGTCCACCGGGTCGATCAGGAAATAGGCGTGCCGGTGCGGCCCCAGACGGTCGAACATGTCGGGGTTCTGCGCGGCGATCCTGTGGACGATGCGCTTGAGAATGGGGTTGAGAAGGAACAGCGGCAGGGGCGGCGCAAAGGGAAAGCCGACCGGGCCGCCGGAAAGGCGTGAGGACTTGGGTTCGGATGTCATGGCGCCAGTCGTTACTCGGATGTCTCAGGGAGAGACTTGACCTACGTCAAACCGCCTGCCGCGTCGTGGTCACGAATTGTCACAGGCGGCGCCGGGGGCCGGAAACACGCCGTTTCCACGGCGCGCGGGGGTCATCACATGCGCGTGAGGGATCAGTCGAAGCGCAGATCGAAGATCGGTCGGCAGGCGGCGCGCCCGTGGATCGGCAGGAAGTTCCGCCCCGGCCGGTCGACGCCCATGGACAGGCTGTCGGGCAGCGCCTCGACCGCCTGTGTCAGGGCGGAGTCGGGCGAGACGGTGAAGACGACACTGGTGCGCCCGGGCCGGGTCGCGCTGGGCCCGCGCGGGGTGACCAGATAGATGCGCCGGTTGACGGGCACGCGAAGTTCGTCCTCGGCGAATTCGGCAGCCGCGCACCACAGGTCGGAGCCCGCATCGCCCGGCCGGGTGAACACCTCGAACTGGCCGGGGGTGCGGGCGTCGGGGACAACGAGGTTGCCGCGGAAGGTCCGCATCGCTTGCGGCGCGTCATTGGGGCCGGCGGGCACGCAGGCGGTCAGGGCAAGGGCTGTGCAGAGCGTGAGGGCGAGGCGCATGGGCGGGTCTCCGGGGCGCGGTCCCCCCGGGATAATCCGGGCCGTTCGATCCGGCAAGCGCTGGGAGGTCACGAGGTGGCGATGGGGCCGTAGGGTGGGTGAAACCCACCGACGGCCGGTCGGGCTAGGGCATGAATGGTGGGTTGGCACCCACCATACGTTTTCTCGGTGTTCCTCATTAGGCAAATGCCACAGCGCCCGCCCCTGGGGGGCGGGCCGGGCGCTGCCCGGCCTTTGGCCGGGCGGGTCTTTGAGAACTAAGGGGGTAGGCAGCCACCCTATACCCGTAATTTTGTCCAATCGTAGTTCAGAACGCGAAGCTGCTCGTCCTTGACAGCCTCACGGTCGAGACCGGTCCTACGCCAAGTGCCGTTTGGACCGTTGAACGATTTTGGAGAAGGCAGATCAGTTCCTGAGAGAACGACCACTGAGGAAATGTCCGGCAGGTTCTCCGAATGACAGACCTCGCGGACTTTGTCCAGCAAAGGCCCAAGATTTCGAGCTTGGTTCGGATGAAGTTCCAACAGAGCTGCCAAGTCACCGTACGTAATACGCCGCACACCGTTTTGGCATGCGTCCTTCTCAAAGAGCCGTATCACGCGCTGAGCGTTCTCAAGAGTCGGGCTGTAGCCACTCACTGATCCAGGAAACTCCGCAGCTTCCGGCTCCGGCTCGGGTGTTTCAGCTTCCGCAGCGCCTTCGCCTCGATCTGGCGGATGCGTTCGCGGGTGACGCTGAATTGCTGGCCGACCTCTTCCAGGGTGTGGTCGGTGTTCATGCCGATGCCAAAGCGCATGCGCAGCACGCGTTCCTCGCGCGGCGTGAGGGACGCCAGCACCCGGGTCGTGGTTTCCTTGAGGTTCTCCTGGATCGCGGAATCCAGCGGCAGGACCGCGTTCTTGTCCTCGATGAAATCGCCCAGCTGCGAATCCTCCTCGTCGCCGATGGGCGTTTCGAGGGAAATCGGCTCCTTGGCGATCTTCATCACCTTGCGGACCTTTTCCAGCGGCATCTGCAGCTTTTCGGCCAGTTCCTCGGGCGTGGGTTCGCGGCCGATCTCGTGCAGCATCTGGCGGCCGGTGCGCACCAGCTTGTTGATCGTCTCGATCATGTGCACGGGGATGCGGATGGTGCGCGCCTGGTCGGCGATGGAGCGGGTGATCGCCTGGCGGATCCACCAGGTCGCGTAGGTCGAGAATTTATAGCCGCGGCGGTATTCGAACTTGTCCACCGCCTTCATCAGGCCGATGTTCCCCTCCTGGATCAGGTCAAGGAATTGCAGGCCGCGGTTGGTGTATTTCTTGGCGATCGAGATCACCAGGCGCAGGTTGGCCTCGACCATTTCCTTCTTGGCCTGGCGGGCCTCTTTCTCGCCCTTCTGGACCTGGTTCACGATGCGGCGGAATTCCTGGATGTCGACGCCGACATACTGGCCCACCTGGGCCATCTCGGCGCGCAGGTCCGCGACCTTGGCGCCCGAGCGTTCGGTAAAGGCTTGCCAGCCGCGGCCGGCCTTTTCGCCCATCCGCTCCATCCAGTGCGGGTCGAGTTCATGGCCGCGGTATTCGTCGATGAATTCGCGCCGGTTGATGCGGGCCTCGTCGGCCAGCTTCACCATGGCGCTGTCGATCGACATGATCTTGCGGTTGATGCCGTAAAGCTGGTCGATCAGCGCCTCGATCCGGTTGTTGTGCAGGTGCAGTTCGTTCACCAGTTCGACGATCTCGGCGCGCAGCTTCTGGTACTCGGCCTCGTCCTTGTCGGAAAACCGCTGCGTCTTGTGCAGCGTGGCATGGATGCGCTTGTCCTGGATACCGGACAGCTTGGCGTAATCCTCGGCGATCCGGTCCAGCAGTTCGAGAACGCGCGGCTTCAGCGCGGCCTCCATCGCGGCAAGGCTCATGTTGGCCTGCTCATCGTCGTCGTCGTCCTCCTCGCGCCGGATCGGGTTGCCGTCGGCGTCGAGTTCGGGTTCGGACTCCTTCTGGGCGTTGGGCGTGGCGCTGGACGTCGTTTCGACCTGAAGCCCTTGGACGACGGGCTCGTCCTCCTCGTCCTCCATCGACCGTCCGAAGGTGGCGTCAAGGTCGATGACATCGCGCAGGAGGATGTCTTCGTTCAGAAGTTCGTCGCGCCAGATGGTGATCGCCTGAAAGGTCAGCGGGCTTTCGCAAAGCCCCGCGATCATCGTGTTGCGGCCGGCCTCGATCCGCTTGGCGATGGCGATCTCGCCTTCGCGCGACAACAGTTCCACCGACCCCATCTCGCGCAGGTACATGCGCACCGGGTCATCGGTGCGGTCCAGCGTTTCCGACTGCGTCGTGGCGACCGCCACCTCGCGCGAGGTCGAGGTTTCGACGACCTGGGTCGAGGCCTCTTCGCCCTCTTCGGTTTCGTCGTTGTCGATGATGTTGATGCCCATTTCTGACAGCATCGACATCACGTCCTCGATCTGCTCGGACGACACCTGGTCGGGCGGCAAGACCTGGTTGAGCTGGTCATAGGTGATGTAGCCGCGCTCTTTGGCCTCGGCGATCATCTTCTTGACCTGAGCCTGGCTCATGTCGAGCGAGATTTCCGGTTCCTGCTCGTCGGTCTTGCGGTCGTCGGTGTCTTTTGCGGCCATGGAGTGCTCCTTGAGGGGGAGGCTGATTCGCCCGCCGGTTCAAATCGAATCAATAGCGCGAATCATCGGGAAGACCACCCGATTCGCCTGTTTTTTCTGACGCTTCCCGGGCGTCTGTGCCCCGGTTGCGCCGCTTTCCCCGGGCATAGTCGATTCGGTCCAGCAATTCGGTAAACGCGTCCTTCTCGTCGCGGCTGATCAGGGCGCCGTTCGGGCCGACCTCGTAATCGGTATCGTCCTCGCTATCGCTGCGGCCTGCGCGGTTGCGGGCCTCGGCCACCTGACCGAGACGCCAGGTCACACCCTCGTCGGCCAGGCCCTGAAGATCGTGCATCGCGTCCTCGATTTCGCGCTCGGCGCCCCGCGCCGCCGCCAGCTTGGCCAGTTCCTCGGCCAGACACAGCGCCGCCTTTTCCGCATCCCCGGGATGACGGATCGGCGGGGCTATGCGGACATGGCTGAGCGAGAACAGCTTTTCAAGGGGGTCGGGTCCAAGGCGGGAATCGAGCGTCGCGCGAAAGGCCGCGGCATCGGCCTGCGGCGCGTCCGCGGCAACAGCCAGCAGCGCCGCCTGCAACCGGGCATGCGTGTCCGAGGCGCATTCCAGCCGCTCGATCTCGGCTTCGAATTCGGGGATCAGGGCCGGGTGGGTCACCAGGGTGGCCAGGATCACCGCCTCACGCAATTCTTCGGCAAAGCGGTCGGGGGCCGCGACCAGGGCGGACCCCTTGGTCGAGGGGCGCGGTGCCGCGGCCGCCTCGCGGCCCTTCCAGCTGCCCTTGCGGGCGGGGCCGCGGGTGGGGCGGAACAGCGCCCAGCGCAGGCGATTGATCTCCTCGCCGTAATGGCGGCGCAACGAGGGATCCTTGATCCGGCCCAGCGCCTGGCGCAGGTCGCGGTCGAGCGCGGCCTTGCGTTCGGGACTGTCGAAGACGCGGCCTTCGGTCTCGCGGTCCCACAACAGCTGCACCATGGGACGGGCGGCCTCCAGCACCGCCTGCATCGCCCCCGCCCCGCCCGTGCGGATCACGTCGTCGGGGTCCTGGCCGGGCGGCATCAGCGCAAAGCGCAGCGCGCGCCCGGCCTCGAGCAGCGGCAGCGCGAGGTCGATCAGCCGGCGCGCCGCGCCGATGCCCGCCTTGTCACCGTCCAGCGCCACGATGGGTTCGGGATGGATACGCCACAGGAGTTGCAACTGGTTTTCGGTGATCGCGGTGCCCAAGGGCGCGACCGCCGCGCCGAAACCTGCCTGCGCCAGCGCGATCACGTCCATGTAGCCCTCGGCCACGATCAGCGGTTGACCCTTGCCGGCGGCTTCGCGCGCCGGGCCGTGATTGTAGAGGTTCAGCCCCTTGTCGAACAGCTCGGTCTGCGGCGAGTTAAGGTACTTCGCGGTATCGTGCGGGTCCATCGCCCGGCCGCCGAAGGCAATGGCCCGGCCCCGCGCGTCACGGATCGGAAACAGGATGCGGTGGCGGAACACGTCATAGGGTTCGCCTCCCTTGTCCGAGCGTTTCGCAAGCCCCGCGCCCAGGATCAGGTCTTCGGCCACGCCCTTGCCGCGCAGATGCTCCCACAGGCCGCGCCAGCCGGGCGGCGCGAAACCGATCTCCCAGCGGTCGCATGCCGCCTCGTCCAGGCCGCGCCGCTCCAGGTAGGCGCGCGCCTCGGCCGCCGCGCCGCTGCGCAGCTGCATCCGGTAATGGCGCACCGCCTGCTCCATAACCTCGGCAAGCTGCGCGCGTCGGTCGGCTTTTTGCTGCGCCTTGGGATCGCGGGCGGGCATCTGCATCCCGGCCTCGCGGGCCAGGATCTCCACCGCTTCCATGAAACCGACGTTTTCGGTCTCGCGCACGAAAGAGATCGCGTCGCCCTTCGCGTGGCAGCCGAAGCAGTAGTAATAGCCTTTTCGGTCGTCGACGTGGAAGCTGGCGGTCTTTTCCTCATGGAACGGGCACGGCGCCCACATGTCGCCCTTGCCCTGGTTCGACTTGCGCGCGTCCCACATGACCTTGCGGCCCACGACCTGGGACAGCGACACGCGGGTGCGCAACTCTTCGAGGAATCCGGGGGGCAGGCTCATGGCCCATAATATCGGGCGGCGGCCGCCCCGTGTCCAGCGCCGCGCCGGGG
>JBNGDM010000137.1:0-8848 GCA_049975105.1 Rhodovulum sp.
GTCCAGCCGCGCCGCGTAGCCCGCGGCCAGCGCCTCGGCCCGGCCGGGCACGCCGGTCAGCGCGCCCAGGAAGCGGATCATCGCCAGTATCCCCGCCACATCGCGCTGGTTGAAGGCATGCACCGCGATCCCGGCCCGGATCAGGGCCGCCGCGATCTCGTGCTGGATGTCCGAGAAGGTCAGCACCAGGTCGGGGTCCAACGCGCGGATCTTCGGCAGATCGGCCGAGGTAAAGGCCCCCACCCGCGGCTTTTCCCGTCGCACGCGGGCCGGGCGCACGGCATAGCCCGACACGCCAACGATGCGGTCCTCCTGCCCAAGCAGGTACAGCGTTTCGACCGTTTCCTCGGTCAGGCAGACGATCCGCTGGGGCGGGAAACGGCGGGTCATGCCACCACCTCGACCGGCTGCACCACGGGGCCGTCGGGGGTTTCGGCGAAATAGGCGCGCAGGCCGTAGACGCGGGCAAGGTTGTCTTCGGTCAGCACCTCGCGCGGCGGGCCGTCGGCGACCAGTTGGCCGCGATGCATCAGCACCAGGCGCGTGCAGAACCGCGCGGCCAGGCCGAGGTCATGCAGGGCGGCCAGCACCAGCCGCCCTTCCGCGGCGAGCCCCGAAAACAGCCGCATGGTGGCGATCTGGTGGGCCGGGTCCAGCCCGGCGATGGGCTCGTCGGCGAGCAGCACCGGCGCCTCTTGCGCCACCGCGCGGGCGATCAGCACGCGGGCCTGTTCGCCGCCCGACAGCGCGGTGGCCCGGCGCGTTTCGTATCCCGCCAGGTCCATGCGCAACAGCGCGTGCGCGATGGCGGCGCGGTCGGCCGCGCCCATCCGCTGGCCGGGCCCCAGATGCGGCGTGCGGCCGAGGCCCACCAGCGTTTCGACCGAGACCGGCCAGGCGATCTCGCGCATCTGCGGCAGCCAGGCGGCGGTGCGCGCACGCTCGGCCGCGGATAGGCGGGCCAGCGACGATGTGCCCTTGTGCCGGATCAGGCCAAGGGCGGCGCGCATCAGCGTCGTCTTGCCCGCCCCGTTCGGCCCGATCAGCCCGACGCATTCGCCGGGGCGCAGCTCCAGCGAGACATCGTCGACCACCGGGCACGGCCCGCGATGCACGCTCAGGTGGGACAGGGACAGGCCGGTCATGCGCGCCCCTCCCTGCGGGTCTTGTAGATCAGGTGGAAGAAAAGGGGCGCGCCCAGGATCGCGGTCAGAACGCCAAGTTTCAGGTCACGTTCGGGCAGGATCAGCCGCACCGCCAGGTCCGAGGCCAGCAACAACGCCGCGCCCCCCAGCGCCGAGGCGAGCAACAACCGCCCCGGCCGCGCCCCCACCAGCGGGCGCAGAAGGTGCGGCACGATCAGCCCGACGAACCCGATGGCACCCGCCACCGCGACGCCCGCGCCCACACAGGCCGCCACGCCGATGACAAGGGCCAGCCGCAGGCGCGACAGCCTGATGCCCATCGCCTCGGCCGCGTCCTCGCCCAGGGTCAGCGCATCGAGGCCGCGGCCCAGCCCCGCCAGAAGCGCCCAGCCGACCAGGGTCAGCGGCAGCGCCAGCCAGACATGGGTGAACGACCGGTCGGCCAGCGACCCCATCATCCAGAACACGATATCGGCCGCGGCATAGGGGTTGGGCGACAGGTTCAGCACCAGCGAGGTCAGGGCGCCGGCCAGCGCCGAGATCGCGATCCCCGCCAGGATCAGCGTGAACGCCCCGCCGCGCGGGCCCGCTAGCCCCAACAGTAACAGCACCGCCACCAGCGCACCCGCCAGCGCCAGCCCCGGCAGCGCCAGCGCATGCGCCGCCGCCAGCCCCGTCTGCAGCGCGATCACCGCGCCCAGCGCTGCCGAGGCCGACACGCCGATCAGCCCCGGTTCGGCCAGCGGGTTGCGCAGATAGCCCTGCAACGCCGCGCCCGACAGCCCCAGGCTCGCCCCCACCAGAACGGCCAGAATCGCCCGCGGCAGGCGGATCTCGCGCATGACCAGGACGGCGGCCTCGCCCCGCCCGGTGACCAGCGCCGACAGGCTTTCGACCGGCGAAAGCGCCGCCGGACCGACCAGCAGCGAGCCCACGAACAGCGCGGCGACAAGCCCGCCAAGCCCCAGGATCAGCGCGCGAAAGCCCAGCCCCTCCCCGGCCGGGGCGGCGGTGACGGCTTCGATGGATCGCTCGGCACTCATGGCCCGGTCCCCTCGCCCATTCCTGTTCTGTCCGGACGGGCCGAGGGGCCTGCCGCAGACGGTGCACGCGTCGTCACCTCTGCGGTCTGGCCGCCTCCGGGTCGCGCCCCGCGCCCGGACAGGGTGATCTGGCTTCGGCAGGTCTCCTGGCTTGCGGGTCGTCGCTTGGCTGGCCTTCCCGGGGCATTGCGCCCAGTGGCACCTGTCAGCCGCGCTCTCCGCCTACAGTTGCGGGGGCAGCCGCGGATTTGCCCCGTGGCGGGGGCGCACCGCGTTCCCTTTTCATCCGCCCCCTGCGGGGCGGAACCGAAGTGGCCCATGCCTAGCGCATCGCGGCGAAATGTCAAACGCCCGATCGCGTCCGCGCGCAGGGCTCCGCCGGACCCGTGTGACCGGTGTGGCGCAGGGGCGCGGGGCGATTGCAGAGGGGCCCAACGGCGTGCGAAAGAGACGCCATGCAAGACGACAGGACCGCCCCTTCCGCCTCTCGGCGCAAGCTGTTCGACGGCTCGTTCCTGTTCGTTCTGGGGCTGGCCGTCCTTTCGGGCGCGGCGGTGCTGTGGCTGAAGGGGGCCGAGCGGTTCTGGGAAATCCTCGCCCGCGACATCGGCCTGTCGGTGGCGATTCTGCCCAAGGTGGTGGCCGGCGTCCTGATCGCCTCGGCCCTGCCCTTCCTGTTGCCGCGCGAGCGGGTGCTGCGGCTGATCGGCCCAAAGAGCGGGATACGCGGTTTGGCGATCGCGGCGGCGGCGGGGGCGGTGTTCCCGGGGGGGCCGGCGGTGACCTACCCGATGACGGTGGGGCTGATGGCCGCCGGGGCGGACCTGGGCGCGGGGGTGGCGGTGGTGTCGGGCTGGGTTCTGTTGGGGCTGAACCGCACGATCATCTGGGAGCTGAGCTTCCTGCCGCCCGAGTTCGTGGCGCTGCGGGTCGCGCTGTCGCTGCCCGCGCCCATCGTCTTTGGGCTGATCGTGCGCCGGGTGATGCGGCGGCGGGGGGCGGCATGCTGAACATCGTGATCGGCACCGTGCTGCTTTGGGCGCTGGCGTTCTGGGTGCTGGCGCGGATGCGAAAGGTGGCGCCGGGCGAGGTCGCGGCGGTCTGGGCCAGAACGCGCCAAACCCTTGTTTTCATGGTCCCGCGCGTGCTGGCGGGGCTGATCGGCGCGGGCTTCATGGCCGAGCTTTTGCCCGTCGACCAGGTCGAGCGCCTGTTCGGCGCGGGGTCGGGCGTGGGTGGCGTTCTGCTGGCCACGGCGCTGGGCGCGGCGACGCCGGGGGGGCCTTTCGTGGCCTTTGCGATCGGGGCGGCGGCGTTGAAGGCGGGGGCCGGATGGGCACCGCTGATGGCCTATGTCACCTGCTGGTCGGCGATCAACCTGAACCGCGCGATTGCCTATGAACTGCCGATGATGGGGCGGAAATTCACCCTGCTGAGGGGCGCGATCTCGCTGCCGCTGGGGGTGGTGCTGGGGCTTATCGTGCTGCCGTTGCAGGGCTGAATCGGCGATATGAATTCCATATGAATCGCATATGAATCCCATATGACTTTTATCGGACCCCGCGCCCCCGCCGCCCGGGCGCGTAACCTTGCGTTAATCCGGTGCGCCCCCTTGCGAAAGGTCACACCTGCCCGCCCTCGCCCGCCAGCCCCTTGAGGATCGGGCAATCGGGCCGGTCGTCGCCCGCGCAGGCCTCGACCAGGTCGGAGAGCGTCGCGCGCATCGCGCGAAGTTCCGCGATCTTGGCGTCGATCTGGACAAGGTGTTCGCGCGCGATGCGCTTCACGTCGGCGCTGGCCCGGCCCTTGTCGGCATAAAGCGCCAGAAGCGCGCGGCATTCCTCGATGGTGAAGCCCAGAGACCGGGCGCGGCCGAGGAAAACGAGGTTGTGCAGGTCCTGGTCGGAAAAATCGCGGTAGCCGTTGGCCGCGCGGTGGGGCGTGACCAGCCCGATTTCCTCGTAATAGCGGATGGTCTTGGCCGGCAGGCCGGTCGCCTGCGCCACGTCCCCGATATTCATGCCCGCCCCCCGGCGATGGGCGCCAGCCCGCGCAGGCGCAGCGCGTTGGACAGCACGAACAGGCTGGAGGCGGCCATCGCGCCCGCGGCCAGCATGGGCGACAAGAGCGTGCCCCAGAGCGGATACAGGACCCCCGCCGCCACCGGGATCAGGGCGGTGTTGTAGGCAAACGCCCAGAACAGGTTCTGGCGGATGTTGCGCAGGGTGCGGCGGCTGATGTGCAGCGCGTCGGCCACGCCGCGCGGGTCGCCCGCCATCAGCACCACGTCGGCGGCCTCGATGGCGACATCGGTGCCGGTGCCGATGGCGATGCCGATATCGGCCGCCGCCAGCGCGGGCGCGTCGTTCAGCCCGTCACCCACGAAGGCCAGCGGGCCATCGGCGCGCAGATCGTCCAGCGCCGCGACCTTGCCGCCGGGCAGCACGCCCGCATGCACGCGGTCGATGCCCAGTTCGGCGGCGACGGCCTGCGCGGTGGCCTGCGTGTCGCCGGTGATGAGCGCGGTGCGCACGCCCATCGCATGCAGCGCGTCGATGGCGGGCTTGGCGGTGGGCTTGACCGGGTCGGCAAGGCCGATCAGCGCCAGCGCGCGGCCGTCGCGGGCGACGTAAACCGGCGTCGCGCCACTGGCGGCGAGGCGGTCGCCCGCCTGCGCGAGGTCGCCCAGGTCGACGCGTTCCTCTGCCATCAGGCGGGCCGCGCCGACGAGGATGGCGGCGCCCTCCACCCGGCCGCGCAGCCCGAAACCGGGCAGCGCCTGCACGTCTTCGGCGGTGGGGTGGTCGGGCGCGGCCTCCAGGATGGCGCGCGCGATGGGGTGTTCGGACCGCGCCTCGACCGCGGCGGCAAGGCGCAGCGCCTGGGCCCGGTCGATGCCGGGGGCGGTGGCGATTTCGGTCACGGCGGGGCGGCCCTCGGTCAGGGTGCCGGTCTTGTCGAAGGCGACGGTGGCCACGCCCGACAGCGCCTGCAAGGCGTCGCCCTTGCGGAACAGCACGCCCAGTTCCGCGGCGCGGCCCGTGCCGACCATGACCGAGGTGGGCGTGGCCAGCCCCATCGCGCAGGGGCAGGCCACGATCAGCACCGACACGCCCGCCACCAGCGCAAGGCCCAGCGCGGGCGCGGGGCCAAGGGCCAGCCAAAGCGCCACGGTCAGCGCGGCCACGGCCAGCACGGCGGGCACGAAGACCGCCGTCACCCGGTCGGCCAGCGCCTGCACCGGCAGCTTGGCGCCCTGGGCGGCCTCGACCATGGCGACGATGCGGGCCAGCGCGGTCTCGGCGCCGACCTTGGTGGCGCGCACCCGCAGCGCGGCGGGGCCGTTCACGGTGCCGCCGGTGACGGGCGCGCCGGGGGTCTTCTCGACCGGCATGGGTTCGCCGGTCAGCATGGATTCGTCGACCGCCCCCTGCCCCTCGACCACCTCGGCGTCGGTGGGGATGCGTTCGCCGGGGCGGATCTCGATCAGGTCGCCGGGGGCGAGCGCGTCGACGGGGCGGTTTTCGATGCCGGTGTCGGTCACCACGCGGGCGGTGTCGGGGCGCAGCGCCATCAGGCGGCGGATCGCGGCGCCGGTGCGGCCCTTGGCGCGGGCCTCCAGCGTGCGGCCCAGAAGGACGAGGGTGACGATGACGGCGGCGGCCTCGAAATAGACATGGGCGGTGCCCGGCGGCAGCAGGCCGGGGGCGAAGGTGGCGATCGTGGAAAAGGTCCAGGCCGCACCGGTGCCCAACGCGACAAGGGCGTTCATGTCGGGCGCGCCCTTCAGCAGCAGCGGCAGGCCCTTGGCGAAGAAGGCGCGGCCGGGACCGGCGAGCACGGCGGTGGTGAGCAGGAAAGACAGGATGCGCAGCACCTGTTCGCCGGCAAGTGCGGCGCGGAATCCGGGGGCGATGTGGCCGCCCATCTCGACCACGAAGACCGGCAGGGTCAGGGCGGCGGCGACCAGGGTGCGGCGGCGCAGCGCGGCGGCCTCGGCGGCCTGCGCGGCGCCGGGGTCGCGGGTGGCGCCCGAGACGGGGGTGGCGGGATAGCCGGCGGCGGAGACGGCGCGGGCGAGCGCGGCGGCATCCGCGGCACCTGCCAGAACGGTGGCGCGGGCCTCGCCGGTGGCGAGGTTCATGCGCGCCGCCGTCACGCCCGGCTCGGCCAGCAGCGCGCGTTCGATGCGGGCCACGCAAGAGGCGCAGGTCGCGCCCTGAACGGTGAGCGCGACCTCGCTGCGGGCGACGCCGAAGCCCGCGCCCTCGACCGCGCCGACAAGGGGGGCGGAGGGGCCGGCATGGTCGACCTCGGCGGTGGCGGCGGCGAGGTTGATGCGGGCGGCGGCGACCTGCGGCAGGGCGGCCAGCGCGCGTTCGACGCGGGCCACGCAGCCCGCGCAATGCAGCCCTTCGAGCCTGAGACGGGTGGTGGTCGTGGTGGCGGCGGTCATCGCGGTGTTCCCCTGGCTGGACAGGGGCAAGATAGGGGTTCCAGTCACTGGAAGGTCAAGGCCCCCGCCCTATTTCGGCAGGAACGTGCCCTGCTGGCCGACGATATGGCCGTGGATGCGCCGGCCCGCGGCACTGAGCGCGGTATCGGCGCGATGCACCAGGAACCATTGCCGCACCAGCGGCAGCGCCTCGGCCTCCAGCTCGGACAGTCGGCCCGCGCGCAGCTCCTCGGTCACGGTGTGGCGCGAGACCAGCGCGATGCCCAGCCCCGCCATCACCGCCTGTTTCAGCGTCTCGTTGCTTTCCAGTTCTATGATCCGCGCGGGCCGGCCGCGCCCCAGCCGCTCGAGGAAGCGTTCCATCAGGATGCGGGTGCCCGAGCCGTCCTCGCGCGCGACGAAGGGTTCGGCCAGGATCAGTTCGGGCGGCAGGCGGCCCTGCCCGACAAGCGGATGGTCGGGGCGCGCGATCAACACGTGGGGGTGCGGGCCGAGAACGGTGGCCTGCACCTCGGGCACGCGCGGCGGGCGGCCCATGATCGCCAGATCGACGCTGGCCGAGGCGAGCGCGGCGACGATCGTCTCGCGCGAGCCCACGCGCAGGATCACGTCGATGGTGGGAAAGACGCGCTGAAGATCGGCCACCAGGCGGGGGGCGAAATACTTGGCGGTGGAGACCACGCCAAGGGTGACCAGCCCCTCCATCCCGTCATTGATCGCGCGGACATGGTCGGCGCAGGCCTCGAGCGCGGTTTCGACGGCGCGGGCGCCGACCAGCACCGCCTCGCCCTGAAGCGTCAGCCGCGCCCCGCCCTGGGGGCCGCGTTCGACCAGGCGGGCGTTGAAATTGGTTTCCAGCTGGCGCAGCTGGCTGTGCACGGCGGGCGGGGTGAGGCGAATTGCCTCGGCCGCGGCGGTGAGCGATCCATGCTCGGCCACCGCCTGCAACGCCCTGAGTTGCTTGAAGGTTACGGCATCGGGCTTGGGCATTAAATTTTTTCTAACGCAGCTTCGAAGTTTTTAAATTCTGTACAAGCCGAGTTTTCAACTAGCAAGCGTCATCGGCATCCCGCCGCCAGATTCGGGAGAAAATTATGCAAACCAAGTCTCCGATCCGGGATTTGCAGCACATCCCCGCCGCGCTTCAGCCGCTGATGAGCGCACTGTGCGAGGTCGGCGCAGACCTTTCGAACACGATCCAGCGCGGTCCCCTGGGCGGCGCCCTGGGCGCCGAGGTCGGGTCGAACACCGATGGCGACACGCAAAAGGCCCTGGACGTGATGGCCGACGACGCCTTTGCCCGCCGCCTGGCCCAGGCCGATGTGCGCTGGTACGCGTCCGAGGAACAGGACAGCGTCGTCGAGCTGGACCCCAAGGGCCGCTATGCGCTGGCGATCGACCCGCTGGACGGGTCGTCGAACATTGACGTGAACGTGTCGATCGGCACCATCTTCTCGATCTTCGAGGCCAAGGACGAGGGCAACGCCAGTTTCCTGCGCCCCGCCAGCGAGCAGATCGGCGGCGGCTATATCATCTACGGGCCGCAGACCATGCTGGTCGTGACCTTCGGCGAGGGCACGCAGGAATACCTGCTGGACCCCGACTCCAAGCAGTTCGTCCTGGTGCAAGAGGCCGTGCGCGTGCCCGAAACCGCCAGCGAATTCGCGATCAACGCGTCGAACTACCGCCACTGGGCCAAGCCCGTGCGCGCCTATATCGACGACTGCCTGGCCGGCGAGGAAGGCCCGCGGGGCAAGCGGTTCAACATGCGCTGGGTCGCCTCGCTGGTGGCCGAGACGCACCGCATCATCAGCCGGGGCGGCGTGTTCCTCTACCCGTCGGATTCGCGCAAGGGCTATGAACAGGGCCGCCTGCGCATGGTCTATGAATGCGCGCCCATCGCCTTTGTCGTCGAGCAGGCGGGCGGCGCGGCCACCGATGCGCAGGACCGCATCCTGGACAAGACCGCGTCCGAGTTGCACGCCCGCACGCCCTTCGTCTTCGGCTCGAAGGACAAGGTCAGCCGGGTCGCGGCCTATCACGATCTGCCCGAGCAGGAAGTCAACGCCCTGTTCGGCAACCGCGGCCTGTTCCGCGTCTAGAGTTCCCGGGAGGACATCATGAGCAAGAAACACCCGATCATCTCCGTCACGGGCTCCTCCGGGGCCGGCACCTCGACCGTCAAGCACACCTTCGACCAGATC
>JBNGDM010000138.1:0-8786 GCA_049975105.1 Rhodovulum sp.
GCCGTGGCCATGCCGGCCATCACGGGATTACGCGATGAAAGCGCGGCATGTCCCTGGCGCACAGGATGCACGGCCCGCCAAACCTCGGCCATGGCCGGGGCGATGGCGGCGCGCAGCGCCGGGCCGGCGGTCAGGTCATAGACGCCGGCTTGTAACCGGGCGGCACGGGCCGCGGCGGCAAAGGCGGCCACCTGATCCGGGTAGGGGCAGATCTCCTGCAGGTCGCCAAAGCCGCAGGGGGACACCGAAAGGGCGATCTCGCGCGCGCGGACCGGCCCCTCGTCTGCGTCGGCGGAAAGCAGATACAGTCCCGCATCGAGATCTTCGGTCGCATCGAGCGCGGGCCGCCCGTCGATGGTCGCGCCCAGCAACACCGCGGGCCTCGCCGCCGCGTCGGCCATCACCACGATACGCTGGCCCGCGGCCCGGATGTCCGCGGCATCGGAATAGGTCGCGGCAAGCCAGCCCAGCGCCTGCTGCGGCGTAGCGGCGGGATCGTTCGGACGGACACACAGAACGACCGGAGCGCGGATCGCACGCAGGTCCAGCGCACACCCCGGTCCCATCGTGGCCGCGTTGCGCGCCAGCCGGTCCCCCGGCGGCAAAGCGGCATCGGCCCAACGCGCCTCCGCCGCGGTCAAGAGCGCAATACCCCCGCCCCGGCGCACAGCCTCGACCGCGCGTGGCCCGGCGCTGTCTGCGTCGGTATAGAAACCTGCGGCGGGTCGCAGCCAGGCATCCGCGGGTTCATTCAGCGCAGTCTGAAGCGAAACCGTCGCGCTGTCGAAAAGCCCGCCCCCGAGATCGCCGAGAAGCGCCGTGACTGCCCCGCCCGCAGGGCACGGCGCCCCTCCCGGCGCGCCCAGCGCGGGCGCGATCGGAACACCATCCAGCAGCAGCGGCCCCGCACAGGCGGTATGCGTAGCCGCCAGACCCAGCGGCAGCCAGCCGCCAGCCCCCCGGCCCAGAACCAGCGGCTTCGGGGCCGCGGGATGACGGCGCGCGATCTCGCCGGCAAAGGCGGCGCAGGCCTCCGTGACATCCGCCACGGTCTGCCCAGGCAGCGGCAGCCGGGAAAATGCAACCACATAGACCGGGTGTCCGGCCCGCAACGCCGCACCCGCAGCCCCGTCCAACCCTGCATCCTGCCCGTTCCGCGCCGCGATCAGCAGCACCGGCCGGGTGCTGTCCGTCGGCGGCGCGGCAGGCACAAGGCGCAGCAATCGGGCATTGCAAGGACGAGACAGCATGCCGCCATCCATGATCGGCTCGAACGCCTGCAAAGGGGCCGGCGCATCGTCCGCGGCCTCGGCGGCAAGGCTCGCATCGGCCCGCTGACGCAGAATATCGCCGGCCAAGATCGCACGTTGGACCGAATCTCCGAGATACTCGTGCCAATGGCCGGCCCAGTCCGCCGGCGTGGCATGCCGACCGCTCAGCCGCGCCGCCTGCATCACGCGTGCGACCTGCGAAAAGCGGTCCTGCCAGCGAGTGCCATGCTCGCGCACCAACGCCCCGGCGTGGGTTAGCGCGATCTCGTTCAAACGCCATGCGGCGCGAACCGCTCCGAACGGATCAACGGTATCGGTGACAGACCGTGTGTCGGTCATCGATACCCACTCCGAATTGCACGCCGCTTGGCCATGTCCCCGTCCCTCCAGATCGGTTCGCCGCTGCAGCATATCCCCTGCGAAACGGCTTTGCACGCGCAGCGTCATGCCTGCTTCGGGTGGAACGTGGCGCAGAGCGATGACGGCCGCATGACAGGTCGATGCGGCATCCGGTTCGGGCCCGCTCTAGCTGCGCGAAAACGCCAGTGCCCGCAAGGCCGCCATATCGGGACAGTCGAAATCCTCCAGCCCGTCGGTGACCTCGTGCACGGTTTCCACAAGACATCGCAGCCTGTCGATCTCGTCCCCGGAAAACGGCCCAACGGACCTTGTATGGCCCGAGATCGTGCGCGAGGTCGGCGGTCCCGTCGAAATTGTGACGCCATTGTTCAGCCCATGCTGGCGGGCAAGTCCGACCACACCGGCCGGATCGTCGAGCTCGGGATCGTTCCAGAACACGACGCCGGTATTCTCCAGCCCCCATCGCACGACAGGGTCGGTCAGCATCAAACCGTTTTCGGAGTAGAAATCGCTCCACTCCCTAGAATAGCTTTGATACAGAAGCAAAGGGCGCGTGTATCGAATGTGGATCGCGAGTGCAAAACCCGTATCACACAGTCCTTCAATCGCGGAAAGTAGTTCCGCGACTTTCTTCACCCGGTCCATGAAGCCTCCAGCTAATCGCGCAAAAGTTGAGTGGCGTTCTGCGACGCCACCTGCTAAGACCGTCGTCTATATCCTTTTGTCCCAGATTTGAACTTTGAACCATGTGACCCGAAGACCGATTGCATGAGCCTGATCAAGAGATTTACCGATCGCTTCACCGAACTCGCCTCCGGCGGGTGCTATGTAGCGTTGCGTGTCGGATTCTCTTATCCGGCCGAGGAGTTGAACCGCCTGCCCGAAGCGTGGGTCGAACATTACACGATGAACGGCTTTGTCGTGCATGATCCGGTCATAAAATGGGTTTACGGCAATACCGGGGTCACCGCATGGGATCGCATCGGGGTCGAGGATCCGCGCGGCGTGCTGCGCGACGCACGGCGATTTGGCTTGCGGTTTGGCGCTGTCGCCAGCGTTGTTTGCCCCGACGAGAAGGGCCACCGCAGTTTCGGCAATTTCGCGCGCGGGGACCGGCCTTTCACGACGATGGAAATGCATGAATTGCTGGCGATCCTGACCCAGTTGCACAAGGCCGGTGCGCCGCCGCGAAAGCTGACCCGCGCCGAGACCGAGGCGCTGCGACTTCAGGCGAACGGTCTGAGGCTCAAGGAAATCTCCGCCGAACTCGACATCTCGATGAGCGCGGTGAAGGCGCGGCTGGCCAATGCCAAGCGCAAACTCGGGGCGCAGACCCCATCGCAGGCCGCCTCGATCGCACGCAGTCGCGGCGTTCTCTAGCGCTGCGGGACGCCCAACTATAAGGAATCCCCACCCAGACCACACACCTCTGGGTTGTTTTTGAAAACCGTTTCGCAACAATGACTTGCCCAAAGGGTGTAATGCCCACCCAGCCTACAACTTAAAGGTTTGGAAAGGACTCCGGCTTCGCCCAGATTGGCTTCGGGCAACCAGGAGGACTCACCCATGCAGACCTTGACCTTCACCTTCGCCGACCTGCACCGGCACGGCAGCGCGTTCTATGATTTTCTTGCACTCAGAAAGCGTGTCTTCGTCGACCAACTCGGCTGGGACGTCCCCCATGACAAGCATGTCGAGATGGACCAGTACGACACGCCGCAGGCGCATTACTCGGTCGTGATGCGAGACGGCCGCGTGGTCGGCGGTGCGCGCACGATGGCGACCACAGCGACCTGGGGGGCGCATACCTACATGTTGCGCGACGCATTCCAGGGGAAACTGCCCGATATACCGCCAAGCATCATGCCCGAGGACATTGCGAGCCCCGGTGTCTGGGAATGCACGCGCCTGGTCATCGACGAAAGTCTCGACACCGCCGCCGAGCGGGCCGTTTGCCTGCTGGGGATTGTCGACGGGTTGGTCGGAATCGCCCGCGCCCGAGGGGCGACGCAATTGATCTGCCTGTCATCGCTGGCGCTAATGCGGACGCTGCGCCAGCTTGGCTACGATGTGCGCCAGATGGGCAAGAGCTACCGCAATCCCGAGGATGGACGCCGGTATGCGGTGCTCGGCATGCCGACGCGGCTGGCGCATGAAACGATACGCCCGGCAGAGCACTCCCGGGCGGCCTGAACGACGGCACGCTGAGCTTGCAGCCGACCTTGCCACGGCTTTGTGCCCATCGTGCACCGAACACGGGGAACGGCCCTGCTTTCGCAGCCGCATGGCTGCGCCTGCGCGCGCGACGTTGAAACATCGCCAGCACCGCAGGACCAATGATCCCTAGCCCCCGGCAACGCGCCTTTTTCTGGGCAACCATGACCGCATCGGCTAAGAGGGGCTCAGCTTCCGACTGTGCCCATAGGACCCGTGCCCATGACCAAGCCGATTGCCGAAGTCACACCGAACACTTGGGATTTCCTGCGCGAGCCGATGATCGCGCCCACGGGCTTTCGGGAATATGACGCGCGCTGGCGCTTTCCCGAAGAGATCAACCTGCCCGGAATGACGGCCCTGGGGCTGGGGTTGGGCACGCAGATGCAGCGCCACGGCATTCGCCCGGAAATCGCGGTCGGGAATGATTACCGGGACTATTCGCTGGCGATTAAACAGGCGCTTATGCTGGGCCTTGTACAGGCGGGTATCACCGTGCGCGATATCGGCCCGGCGCTATCGCCCATGGCCTATTTCAGCCAGTTCCACCTGGACGCGCCGGCCGTCGCAATGGTCACGGCCAGCCACAATCCGAATGGATGGACCGGCGTCAAGATCGGCTTCGAACGCCCGCTGACCCATGGCCCCGAGGAAATGGCCGAACTGCGCGACATTGTGCTGAACGGCCACGGCGAGCCGCGTCCGGGCGGCGGCTGGACCCGCGCGGATGGCGTGCGTGCGGCCTATATCCACGACCTCGTGGGCGAATTCCGCATGAGCCGCACGCTCAAGGTCGTTTGCGCCACCGGCAATGGCACCGCGTCCGATTTCGCCCCGGAGATCCTGGAGCGGATCGGGGTCGAGGTCGTGCCGCTGCATTGCGACCTGGATTACACTTTCCCGAATTACAATCCGAACCCGGAAGCCATGGAAATGCTGCACGACATGGCGCGTGCGGTGCACAAAAGCGGTGCCGACCTTGCGCTGGGTTTCGACGGCGATGGGGATCGCTGCGGCGTGGTCGATGACGAGGGCGAGGAAATCTTCGCAGACAAGATGGGCGTGATCCTGGCACGCGATTACGCCGGCCTTTATCCGGGCGCGAAGTTCGTCGTGGACGTCAAATCGACCGGTCTTTTCCAAAGCGACCCGGAATTGCGGGAACGCGGCGCTTCGACCGAATACTGGAAAACCGGGCACAGTCACATGAAGCGCCGGGTTCATGCCACCGGCGCGCTGGCGGGGTTCGAGAAGTCCGGTCATTATTTCCTGGCCGATCCCGTGGGGCGCGGCTACGATTGCGGCATGCGGGTCGCGGTGGAGATCTGCAAGCTGCTGGATCGCAACCCGGAAAAGTCGTTGTCGGACCTGCGCCGCGCGCTTCCCCGCACCTGGTCCTCGCCAACGATGTCACCCCATTGCGCCGACACCGAGAAATACAAAGTTCTGGAACGCCTGATTGCGAAACTTCAGCAACTCAAGTCGACGGGCGGTACGCTGGGTGGACGGACCATTTCCGACATCGTCACGGTAAATGGCGCGCGCGTCATGCTTGAAAACGGTGCCTGGGGGCTGGTGCGGGCGTCGTCGAACACACCGAACCTGGTGGTGGTCTGCGAAAGCCCCGAAAGCGAGGCCGAATTGCGCGCCATCTTCGCCGATCTCGATGCGGTCATCCGCACCGAACCGGCCGTCGGGGTATATGACCAGAGCCTTTGAAATGTACCCGTTGCTGCATTTCCTTTCATGGCCCCCGCGGTTTGGCAACTTGCGTGTTAACGAATTTCTCGGCAATCTCTTGCCGATTACCGGTGGTTTTTCATCTCGCAGTCGAAATCTGCCGAACGTCGCCCTCGCGCCGGCGAAAAAACCTGTCTAAAATGGTATGTAGAAAGTCTTTGCGATTTACGGCCAACGATATGCTGTAGCGCAAAGTGAGCGCTGGAATACAGATTGGCAGGCAAACAAATGGCAAAAGACATCGACAAGCTCTCACTCGCCGAGCTCAAGCAGCTTCGAAAGGATGTCGATAACGCAATCGCATCCTACAAGGAGCGGGAGAAGGCGAAAGCGCGGGCTGCGCTTGAAGAAAAGGCCAAGGAATTCGGTTTTTCCCTCGACGAAATCGTGGGGAAGAAAACTCGCCGCAGCAAGGCACCGGCGAAATTCCGCAACCCGGAAAACCCCTCAGAGACCTGGAGTGGACGCGGACGGCGGCCGAAATGGCTGGAGGACGCCTTGAATAAAGGCCACAAGCTTGACGACTTCCTGATCGGCTGATCGTTCGAAGCGGCCGCGCCAAGGCGCCGCTCCCCGCAACGCCCACCCTTGCCCTGCCGAAGGGCAAGGGGAGCAAAACTCGCAAAAAACTTCTTCGCAGTCTGTCAGGCGCTCGCGCGCTATGGCCAAGGCGGGCGCGGAACGTGTAACAGCGGCACATCGAGTGATCCCGTGAAAGGCGTTCCATGCGCATCTTCATCACCGGCACCGCCGGCTTCATCGGCTATCACCTGGCCGAACTGCTGCTGGCCGAGGGCCACGATGTCCACGGCTTCGACGGCTTCACCGACTATTACGATCTCGACCTCAAGCGGCGGCGTCACCAGAGATTGCTACAGAGCCCGGGCTATGCTGCGACCGAAGCGATGCTGGAGGACGAAGATGCCCTGGCCGCCGCGGTGGACGCCTTCGCTCCCGAGGTGATCGTGCATCTCGCAGCCCAGGCGGGTGTACGCTACAGCCTGGAAAACCCGCGCGCCTATATCGACGCCAACCTGGTCGGCACCTTCAACGTGATGGAGGCCGCGCGCAGGCACCACGTCGCGCATCTGCTGATGGCCTCGACCTCGTCAGTTTACGGCGCCAACACCGAGATGCCGTTCAGCGAAACCCAGAAGGCCGACACGCCGCTGACGATCTATGCCGCCACTAAAAAGGCGACCGAGGCGATGGGCCATGCCTATGCGCATCTACACGACCTGCCCACGACGATGTTCCGTTTCTTCACCGTCTACGGGCCCTGGGGGCGCCCCGACATGGCGCCGATCAAGTTCGCTCTGAAAATCGCGAAGGGCGAACCCATCGACGTCTACAATCACGGTGAGATGTGGCGCGATTTCACCTATGTAACCGACCTTGTCCGGGCCATCCGACTGTTGATCGACGCGGTGCCCGCCCGCCCGGTGGACGGCGAGGTGCCCGAAGGCGACAGCCTGAGCCCGGTCGCGCCGTTCCGTGTCGTCAATATCGGCAATTCCGCAAGCGTGAAACTGACCGACTTCATCGACGCGCTCGAAGCGGAACTGGGCAGGCCCGCCATCCGCAACCTCATGGATATCCAACCCGGAGACGTTCCCGCGACATGGGCGGATGCCTCCTTGCTGATGCGGCTGACCGGGTATCGGCCCGAGACCGATTTCCGCGAGGGCGTCGCCCGTTTTGTCGCTTGGTTCCGCGACTATTACGCCGTTTAGGCAAAGGAACGGGCTTGCCCGAACGCATCGGGCTTGGCTAGGGTTTGAACAGGGGGTGATGGCCCCGCCTTGGGAAGGGGCGGGGGTTACACCATGTAAACGTCTTTTCAGCAAGATCGGTCCGATATGATCGACCTCTTGTCCAAATTTCTGCCGCGCCTACGGCCCAGCCAATTCGCATTTGCGGTTCTTTTGGCGATGCTTCCGACACAGGGCGCGACCCAACCCGCACCGGAACCGGGCGCGGTTGAACTTGCCCTTCGCAACGCCGTGGCTCAGGCGGCGCGCGCAAAATCCATCGTCGAGTTGCAGGTGTTTCGCACCCGCCAGGAGGCGCGCACGCCCGATGGCACAAGGCTGGTCCTGACCGCCATGAACCCCGAGGCGAACGGCTGGTTCCTGCTGGAGATCGACCCGCCCGGCCGACCGAAGCAAAGCTATCACCTAGAGAACCCTGCACCGCGCAGCCGCACTGTGGCGCTGACCGGTGGCCCCGATCCGGCGCTTGCACTGACCCAGGGAAAGTCCACGCACCTGTGCCGTCCCTGGGCCGCCGGAAAGCCAGAACTTGACCGGGCACGTTCCACCGGCCTGCCCTTCGCCGAGCTGTGTGCAGGACAGCTGTACCTCAGGAACCCCGTCGCGGGAACGCGCACGACGCTGGAGCGCACCGCCGAATTCCTTCGAGACAAGGTTGCTTTCGGCGAGAGCCTCGTCGGCTTCGTAAAAAACACGCTTTACAAGGACCGCTATCTCGAAAGCGGCGCGGTGCTGGCCGATGTCGATCCGGGCCGGTCGGCAGAGGTGCTGGGCCGCGCGCGCCTGGCGCAGCACCCGGTAATGTACACCACGATGACATTCGACCTTGTCGGGGCCAGTCCAGACCGGATGGAAATGGGGGCTTGGTACGCCGTCGAGGGCGCGCCGGGCATCTTCGCCTCGGCGCTTCAGCCGCGGATGATCGATCCGCAGATCCTTTCGGCACGAGACGGGGCGAACCGGCTGGACTCCGTCGAGGCCCGCGCCGACGTTTACCTGGTGGGGTTCGACCTGTCGCGGTTCGACATCGGCTACGAAACGGGGACCGAGCATCCCCGGCTCGGCTGGTCGTCGCGGCCCTCGGGCACGGGGCGTAACTGGTCGATCCCGGGGCCGGACGGCGTGGCCAGCCCGGCCCCTCTGGTGACCACCGGCATGCTGAACCCCGATGCGGCGCGGCGCGTTGCCGCCACCTTCACCGGCGGGTTCAAGCGCAATCACGGTGCGTTCCGTTTCGGCGAAATGGCCACCACGAATCATGGGCATCATTACGGGTTCGTCGTTCATGGCACTGTCCTCAGCCGGCTGCAGCCCGGGCTTGCGACGCTCTACGTGCTGGACGACGGCACGATCGGGATGAAAACCTGGACCGAGGATGATGCGAAACTCCTCCGCCGTGTCCGGTTTGCCCGTCAGAATGGTGTTGCCC
>JBNGDM010000139.1:0-8756 GCA_049975105.1 Rhodovulum sp.
TCCTGTAACAGGCAGCGGATGATCTCGACCCGCTGGCGTTCGCCGGCCGACAGGTCGCCCACCAGCCGGCCGGGGTTGAGCGGAAGGCCGTAGGTTTCGCTGACGTCGCGGATGCGGGCGGCCAGACGGCGCATGGGCGGCGGGGTTTCCATGCCCAGGGCGATGTTCTCGGCCACGTCGAGCGCGTCGAACAGCGAGAAATGCTGGAACACCATGGCCACGCCCGCGGCGCGCGCCGCGCTGGGTTCGGGCGGCGCATAGGGCGCGCCACGCAGCGTCATGTGGCCGGCGTCTGGCTGAACCAGGCCGTAGATCATCTTGACGAGGGTGGATTTGCCCGCGCCGTTCTCGCCCAGAAGCGCGTGAACCTCGCCCTCGGCGATATCGAAGCTGACGCGATCGTTTGCGACGACCCCGGGATAGGCCTTGGTCAGGCCCTCGACTGTCAGAAGCGATGTCACCCGGCGGTGTCCCCCGCGGCCCCTTGCGTGTTCTGTCGCTTACTAGCCCGCGCACACCGGGCGCTGCAACGGTCTCGGGGCGGATCGGGCGAGCATTTCGCACAGGCCCCGGGCAGATGCCGCGAAATCGGGCAGAGATGTCCCGAAACCGGGGGGCGCCCGCCCCCGGGCCGCACGGGGCTGCGCCCCGGTTGCCCGGCGTTGGGCCGGGCGCGCCTCCGGCGGGAGTTTTTTCCCAAGGAAAAGGCAGGGGCGCGGGCTTTTCGCCGACGGCCGCTCTGGCTAAAGTTGCCCAATGGCCGCGCCGCGATTCATCCACCTTCGCCTGCATACGGAATACTCGCTGCTCGAAGGGGCGGTGCGGGTGAAGAAGCTGGCCGACCTGTGCCAGGCCGCCGGAATGCCCGCGGTGGCGGTGACCGATACCAACAACATGTTCTGCGCGCTGGAGTTTTCGGTTCTGGCCAGCGGTGCGGGCATCCAGCCCATCATCGGCTGCCAGGTCGACCTGGCGTATGATCCGCCCACCCCGGGCGAGCGGCCGCGCCCGCCCGCGCCGGTGGTTCTGCTGGCGCAGGACGAGACCGGTTACGGCAACCTTATGAAGCTGAATTCCTGCCTTTACCTGGGCAAGCAGGGCGAGCTTCCGCAGGTGACGCCGGAGCAACTGGAGGCGCATGCCGCGGGGCTGATCTGTCTGACCGGCGGCCCCGAGGGGCCGGTAGGGCGGCTGTTGCAGGCGGGGCAGACCGCCAAGGCCGAGGCGTTGGTCGCGCGGCTGGCGGCGGCCTTCCCGACACGGCTTTACGTCGAGTTGCAGCGCCACCCGGGCGAGGGGGGGCAATTGACCGCGGCCGAAGCGGCGACCGAGCGTGGCCATGTCGAGATCGCCTATGCGATGGACCTGCCCCTGGTGGCCACCAACGACGTCTATTTCCCCAGCTCCGAGATGTACGAGGCGCATGACGCGCTGATTTGCATCGCCGAGGGCGCCTATGTCGACCAGGCCGACCCGCGCCGTCGCCTGACGCCGCAGCACTATTTCAAGACGCCCGAGGAAATGGCCGCGCTGTTCGCCGACCTGCCCGAGGCGATCGAGAACACCGTCGAGATCGCCCGGCGTTGCGCGGTAAAGGCCGAGAAGCGCAAGCCCATCCTGCCGCGATTCGCCGAGGACGAGGTGGAGGAGCTGCGCCGCCAGGCCAAGGAGGGGTTGGCCGCGCGCCTGGCGGTTATCCCGCACGCCGCGCCGTTGGAAGAGTATGAAAAGCGTCTGGACTTCGAGCTCGGGATCATCGAGGGGATGGGCTTCCCCGGCTATTTCCTGATCGTTGCCGACTTCATCAAGTGGGCGAAGGAGCATGACATTCCTGTCGGGCCGGGGCGGGGGTCTGGGGCGGGCAGCCTGGTGGCCTATGCGCTGACCATTACCGACCTTGACCCGCTGCGCTATTCGCTGCTGTTCGAACGGTTCCTGAACCCCGAGCGGGTGTCGATGCCCGACTTCGATATCGATTTCTGCATGGATCGCCGCGAAGAGGTGATCGAATACGTTCAGCGCAAGTACGGGCGCGAGAAGGTGGCGCAGATCATCACCTTTGGTGCGCTTCTGTCCAAGGCGGCGGTGCGCGACGTGGGCCGCGTGTTGCAGATGCCCTATGGCCAGGTCGACAAGCTTTCGAAACTGATCCCGGTCGAGGGGGTGAAGCCCGTTTCCATCGAGAAGGCGCTGAAGGAGGAGGAACGCCTGCGCGAGGCGGCCCGCGCCGAAGAGGTCGTCGACCGGCTGTTGACCTATGGGCAGCAGGTCGAGGGGCTTTTGCGGAACGCCTCGACCCACGCCGCGGGGGTTGTGATCGGCGACCGGCCGCTGGACGAGCTGGTGCCGTTGTATCAGGATCCGCGGTCGGACATGCCCGCGACCCAGTTCAACATGAAATGGGTGGAACAGGCCGGCCTTGTGAAGTTCGACTTTCTCGGCCTGAAGACGCTGACGGTGATCCAGAACGCCATCGACCTGATCCTTGGCAGCGGGCGGCCGCTGCACGTGGCCGCCGACGGCACGCGGCTGTACGAGCCCCCCGAAGGTACCGAGAACGACATCGGGCAGATCCCGCTGGACGACGAAAAGACCTACAAGCTTTACGCCAGCGCCAAGACCGTGGCGGTGTTCCAGGTGGAAAGTTCGGGGATGATGGATGCGCTCAGGCGCATGAAGCCGACCTGCATCGAGGATATCGTTGCGCTTGTGGCGCTGTATCGCCCCGGCCCGATGGAAAACATCCCGAAATATTGCGAGGTCAAGAACGGGATATCCGAACGCGACCGGCTGCACCCCTCGATCGACCATATCCTCGACGAAACCCAGGGCATCATCGTCTACCAGGAACAGGTGATGCAGATTGCGCAGGAAATGGCGGGCTACAGCCTTGGCGGCGCCGACCTCTTGCGCCGCGCCATGGGCAAGAAGATCAAGGAGGCGATGGACGAGGAGCGGCCCAAGTTCATCGCCGGGGCCAAGAAGAGCGGCGTCGACGACGACAAGGCGCTGGAAGTCTGGAACCTGCTGGAGAAGTTTGCCAATTACGGCTTCAACAAGTCGCACGCGGCGGCCTATGCGGTGGTCAGCTACCAGACCGCCTGGCTGAAGGCGAACCATCCGGTCGAGTTCATGGCCGGCGTGATGAACTGCGACCTGCACCTGACCGATAAGCTGTCGATCTATGCCGAGGAGGTGCGGCGCGGGCTGAAGATCGAGATCGTGCCGCCTTGCGTGAACCGGTCGCAGGCGACGTTCGACGTGAAGGATGGCAAGCTGGTCTACGGTCTCGGCGCGCTCAAGAACGTGGGCGTCGAGGCGATGAAGCTGATCGTCGAGGGGCGGGCAGAGAAACCTTTCGCCACGCTGTTCGATTTCGCGCGGCGCGTCGACCTGAAGCGGATCGGCAAGCGGCCCCTGGAAATGCTGGCGCGTGCCGGGGCGTTCGACCAGCTCGACCCCAACCGACGGCGGGTCTTCGACAGCCTGGACGCGCTGGTGGCCTATTCGGCGGCGATCCATGACCAGCGCGGCTCGGCGCAGGTGTCCTTGTTCGGTGAGGCGGGCGACGACCTGCCCGAACCGCGCCTTTCGCCGGTCGATGACTGGCTGCCGAACGAACGCTTGGCCGAGGAGCACAAGGCGATCGGCTTCTACCTGTCGGGCCACCCGCTGGACGATTACATGGGCGCGCTGAAACGCAAGGGTGTGCTCAGCCTGGCCGAGGCCCGCGAAAGCGCCGAACGCAGCGGCGCGGCGGTGATGAAGGTGGGCGTCCTGGTGTCGGGGCTGCGCGAGATGAAAAGCGCGCGGGGCACGCGGTATTTCCGCATGGACATTTCGGACCCGACCCTGCAACTGTCGGGCGTGGCGATGTTTCCCCGCGAAGAGACCGACCTGACAGCCGCGCGGAATGTGTTCGAGACGACCGACAAGGTGGTGGTCACGCTGGAGGGCCGGTTCAACGAGGGCCAGTTCGACCCGACGATCCGCGGGGTGATGCCGATGGATGCGTCCATCGCCGATGCGGGGCCGGCCGGCGTCGAGATCACCATCGAGACCGCCGAGGCCGCCGAAAGCGTTCAGAAGCTGCTGGACCAGGTCGGCCGCGTGGGCCGGGGCCGAAAGGGCGGGCCGATCCGCGTGCGGGTGCTGAACCTGGACCTGGAAATCGACGGTGCGCTGCAGCGGCGCGACTGTTACCTGGGGCTGCGCGAAACCTACCTTGTGACGCCCGAGGTCAAGGGCGCGCTGAAATCGCTGCCCGGCGTGGCGATGGTTGAGGATTTCTGAGGCGCGGTTGCGCGCTACGTGATGGCCTTGTCCAGGCGGGTCGGCTATGACGGCCCGTGTGTATTCTGGACCCCAAGCCCCCCGAGCCGATGCATTCGGAACTGATCATCTCGACCTATAACAGCCCCGCGGCGCTGGGGCTTTGCCTCGAATCGGTGGCGGCCCAGCGCGTCATGCCCGATGGCATCTGCATCGCCGATGACGGGTCGGGCCCCGAGACCAGGGCCGTGGTCGATGCCTTCGCCGTGCGAATGTCCGGGCGGGGCGTGCCGGTGCGCCATGTCTGGCACGAAGATCGCGGATTCGAGAAAAGCGCGATCCTGAACAAGGCGATCGCCAGTTCCACGGCCCAGGTGCTGGTGTTCATCGACGGCGACGTGATGATCCATCCCGATTTCGTGGCGCGCCACCTGTCCCTGACCCGGCCGGGCCGGTTTTCCACCGGCAGCCTGATCCGCCTGGATGCCGATGCGACCGCCAGCGTCACCCCCGAGATGGTGCGCAGCGGGCAGGTCTTCGACCGCGGCTGGCTCAGGCGGAACCGGGCGCTGGGCAAGCTGTCGACCTGGCTCAAGACGCGGCCATTCCCGGTTCCGGTGATGGCGCTGTTCGAGATCCTGTCGCCGGTGCGGCGCGCGCTGTGCGGGGCGAATGCCTCGGTCTGGCGCAGCGACCTGCTGGCGATCAACGGCTATGACGAGACGATCAAGTATGGCGGTGGCGACAAGCATCTGGGCATCCGGCTGAACAATGTCGGCGTGCGCGGGCGGCACCTGCGGTTCTCGGCGCCGCTGGTGCACCTGGACCACCCGCGCGGCTATGCCGACCCCGAACGGATGCGTCGCCACAAGGCGATGATCCGCGCCGCGCGCAAGTCGGGCGAGGCCTATACGCCCCATGGCATCGTGAAAGAAGAGGGCGCCGCCGCGTCTTGAAACGGCGTTACCAGTGCGGCGGTTTCTGGTCGACCAGCGGCACCGATCCGCCGCCGTCATACTCGCGTTCGGCCTCGCGGCCCAGCAGCAGGTCAACCTGGCGTCGCAGCCGGTCGATCTCGCGCCCCTGGCGGGCGATCTCGTCCGACAGCTCGTCGGTTTCCTTCATCAGGCGCGCGATTCGCTCTTCCAGCGCCGTCAACTCGTCTTTCATCGCCATCCCGCACTCCCACGCCACCTTGCCCCGCCGCCCCCCTTCCGCTAGACCCCGCGCGGAACGCGAGAGACAGGCGGCGAGGCGCATGGCCAAGGACAAGAAACCCCGGCGCCCCAGGGCCGAGACGCCCCGGGGCTTTCGTGACTATTTCGGCGCGGACGTCACCGAACGCAAGGCGATGCTCGACACCATCGCCGAGGTCTATCATCGCTATGGTTTCGATCCCCTTGAGACATCCGCGGTCGAAACGCTGGAGGCGCTGGGAAAATACCTGCCCGATGTCGACCGCCCGCATGCCGGCGTCTTCGCCTGGACCGAGGAAGAGGGCGGCGACTGGGTGGCGCTGCGCTATGACCTGACCGCGCCGCTAGCACGGGTGGCGGCGCAATACCGCAACGACCTGCCGACGCCCTATCGCCGCTATGCGATGGGCCCGGTCTGGCGCAACGAGAAACCGGGGCCGGGACGGTTCCGCCAGTTCTATCAATGCGATGCCGACACGGTGGGGGCGGCTTCGGTGGCTGCCGACGCCGAGATCTGCGCCATGCTGGCCGATGCGCTGGAGGCGGTCGGCATCCCGCGCGGCGACTACATCGTGCGGGTGAACAATCGCAAGGTTCTGAACGGCGTGATGGAGGTTGCAGGCGTTTTGGATCCGGCCGACCCGTCGAAATTCGAGCATGAGCGCGGTATCGTCCTGCGGGCCATCGACAAGTTGGACAGGCTGGGCGAAATGGGCGTGCGGGCGCTTTTGGGCGCGGGGCGCGAGGACGAGTCGGGCGATTTCGCCGAAGGGGCCAAGCTGACGGAGGCGCAGGCCGACGTGGTGATGGGCTTTATGGCGGCCCGGCGCGATACCAAGGCCGAAACCTGCGCGCGACTGTCCGAACTGGTTGGTGGCTCGACCATAGGCGCCGAGGGCGTGGCCGAGTTGGAGACCATCTCGGACCTGCTGGCCGCCCAGGGCTATGGCCCCGACCGCATCGTGTTGGACCCCTCGGTCGTGCGCGGCCTTGGCTATTACACGGGGCCCGTCTACGAGGCGGAACTGACCTTCGAAATCACCGACGAAAAGGGCCGCCCGCGGCAGTTCGGCTCGGTCGCCGGCGGCGGGCGCTATGACGACCTGGTGCAACGCTTCACCGGGCAGAAGGTGCCCGCGACGGGGGTTTCCATCGGCGTCGACCGCCTGCTGGCCGCGCTGCGCGAGAAGGGCCGGGCGGGCCAGACCCTGCAAGGCCCCGTGATCGTCACCGTGATGGACCGCGACCGGATGGCCGATTACCAGGCGATGGTGGGTGAGTTGCGCGCCGCCGGCATCCGCGCCGAGGTCTACCTGGGAAACCCCAAGAATTTCGGCAACCAGTTGAAATACGCCGACAAGCGGCAATCGCCCGTCGCCGTCATCCAGGGGTCGGACGAGGCCGCGCGCGGCGTGGTGCAGATCAAGGACCTGGTGCTGGGGGCCAAGATCGCCCAAAGCGCCAGCCTGGAGGAATGGAAATCCCAGCCCGCCCAGTTCGAGGCGGCCCGCGCCGAGCTGGTGGCCGAGGTCCGGCGGTTGCTGGCCCAGGGTGGGGCATAGGGCCGTGGCATCCAAGGCCGAGGTCCTGGCGCAGGCCGAGCGTTTGCACGCCTTTTTCCGCAACGCGGGCGCCCAGCCGGTGCAGGCGGCGGTCCTGCAACCGGCCGAGACGCTGCTTGACCTGTATGGCGAGGATATCCGCGCCCGGGCCTATGTGACCTCGGACGCGATCCGCGGCGAACAGATGCTGCGCCCCGATTTCACCGTGCCAGTCGTCCAGATGCACATGGAAAGCGGCGCCGACCCGGCGCGCTATACCTATCTGGGCGAGGTTTTCCGTCGCCAGGAACGTGACCCCGGTCGCCCCAGCGAATACATCCAGGTGGGCTATGAGCTGTTCGGCGGCGACAGCCCGGCCGAGGCCGATGCCGAGGTCTTCGCGCTGTTCTCCGAGATGCTGTCGCCGCTGGGGCTCAGGGCCGCCACCGGCGATATCGGGCTGTTGCTGGCCGCCATCGAGGGGCTGACGACCACCGAAAAGCGCAAGGCGGCGCTGCGCCGCCATGTCTGGCGACCGCGCCGGTTCCGCGCGCTGCTCGACCGGTTCGCCGGGCGCGCGCCGCTGCCCGAGGCGCGCAAACGCCTCCTGGCCGCGCTGAAGGGGCAGGGCGCCGAGGCGTTGCTGGAGGCGGGCGGTCCCGAGGTCGGGCTGCGCAGCCGCGCCGATGTGGCCGCGCGGCTGCGGACCCTGGCCGAGGATGCCGCCGAGCCGCCGCTTTCGGCCACCGAGGCCGAGTTGCTGGACGATATCCTGCTGATCCGCGAAACCTGCGTGAATGCGCTCGCGCATCTGCGCGATGTCGCGGTCGACCTGCCCGCCATCACGCCGGCGCTGGACCGGATGGAGGCGCGGATGGATGCGCTGGCCGGACAGGGAATCGATGTCGACCTGCTGGATTTCGAGGCCAGTTATGGCCGCACGACGATGGAGTATTACGACGGTTTCGTCTTCGGTTTCTATGCCGAGGGGCGGCCCGACCTGCCCCCGGTTGCCACCGGCGGGCGCTACGACGCGCTGACGCGGATCCTGGGCCAGGGCCGCGCGGTGCCGGCGGTGGGCGGCGTGGTCCGCCCGGAACTGGTGCTGACGCTGACTGCGGAGGCCGCAAGATGACGCTGAAGCTGGGCGTGCCGTCCAAGGGGCGGCTGATGGAAAAGACCTTTGACTGGTTCGCGGGACATGGCGTGAACATCCGCCGCACCGGGTCCGACCGGGAATATGCCGGCGCGGTCGAGGGGATCGAGGGTGTCGACCTTGTGCTGCTGTCCGCGGGGGAAATTCCGCGGGACCTGGTGGCCGGGCGGATTCATCTGGGCGTCACGGGGTCGGACCTGGTGCAGGAACGGATCGCCGATTGGGAAAACCGCGTCGCGGTGCTGGAGGCCATGGGCTTCGGCGAGGCGGACCTGGTGATCGCGGTGCCGCGGTTCTGGGTCGATGTCGACACGCTGGACGACCTGGATGCGGCAGCGGCGGCGTTCCGGGCCGCGCATGGGCATCGGCTGCGGATCGCGACCAAGTATCACCGGCTGGTGCGCGAGTTCCTGCGCGAGGCGGGGGTCGCCGATTACCAACTGGTCGACAGCCAGGGTGCGACCGAGGGCACGGTCAAGAACCTGACCGCCGAGGCGATCGCCGACATCACCTCGACCGGCGACACGCTGCGCGCCAACCACCTGAAGATCCTGTCCGACGGGTTGATCCACCGCAGCCAGGCGACCCTGT
>JBNGDM010000140.1:0-8741 GCA_049975105.1 Rhodovulum sp.
CCCCAGGCCACCACCCGCGCCGCGCCGGCCAAGCCCGCCGCCGCCGACAAGGAGCGCAAGCGCAAGGAGCGTCTGGCCGAACTGAAGGTCGAGCTACACAAGCGCCTGCTGGAAAACCTCAACCTCGCCGCCCTCGAACATGCCGATGAAAAGGAGCTGCGCGCAGAAATCCAGGCCATCGCGGGCGAGGCGCTGGAGGAGATGAGCATCGTCCTGAACAAGGACGACCGCCAGCAGCTGAACCAGGAACTGTTCGACGAGGTGACCGGCCTCGGCCCGCTGGAGCCGCTGCTGAAGGACGAGACCGTCAACGATATCCTCGTCAACGGCCCCAAGCAGGTCTTCGTCGAACGCGCGGGCAAGCTCACGCTGACCGACACCACCTTCAAGGACGAACGCCACCTGCTGCGGATCATCGACAAGATCGTGTCCGCCGTGGGCCGCCGCGTCGACGAGTCGAACCCCTATGTCGACGCCCGCCTGGCGGACGGCTCGCGCTTCAACGCGATGGTGCCGCCGATCGCGGTCGATGGCAGCCTGGTCTCGATCCGGAAGTTCAAGAAGGACAAGCTGGGCATCGAGGATCTGGTGAATTTCGGTGCCTTTACCGAGGAGATGGCCGCCTATCTGCAGGCCGCGGTGGCCTGCCGGCTGAACGTGATCGTCTCGGGCGGGACGGGCTCGGGGAAAACCACCACGCTGAACGCCCTGTCGTCCTTCATCGACAACTCGGAACGCATCCTGACGATCGAGGACACCGCCGAACTTCAGCTCCAACAGACCCATGTGGGCCGTATGGAAAGCCGTCCGCCCAACGTCGAGGGCAAGGGCGCGGTGACGCAGCGTGACTGTCTGAAGAACGCGCTGCGGATGCGCCCCGACCGCATCATCGTCGGCGAAACCCGCGGCGAGGAGGTCATCGACATGCTGCAGGCCATGAACACCGGCCATGACGGCTCGATGACCACGATCCATGCCAACAACGCCCGCGACGCGGTTTCGCGCCTTGAAAACATGGTCGCGATGGCCGGGATCGAGATGCCGCTGAAGGCCGTGCGGTCACAGATCGCCTCGGCCGTGCACCTGATCGTGCAGGCCTCACGCCTGCAGGACGGCTCGCGCCGGATGGTCTCGATCACCGAGGTGACGGGGATGGAGGGCGAGGTGATCTCGATGCAGGAGGTGTTCCGCTACGAGCGCCTCGGTCTGGAACCCGACGGCAAGATCATCGGTCGCTTCACCGCCACCGGCGTGCGCAGCCACTATTCCGAACGCTTCCGCCAATGGGGCTATGACCTGCCGGCGAGCATCTTCGAACCGAACAGGGGAAATTAAGCCATGCAGATCAGCGCGGAACCGATCATCTACGGCCTGATCTTCGTCTCGGTGCTGGCGCTTGTCGAGGGCCTCTACCTGACGGTCTTCGGCAAGTCCATCAGCCTGAACGCCAAGGTGAACCGCCGGCTCGAGATGCTGGAAAAGGGCACCTCGCGCGAGCAGGTGCTGGAACAGCTCCGCAAGGAGATGCACCAGCACATGAACGCGCGCGGCATCCCGCTCTACTCGCTGCTCGCGGACAAGGCACAGAAGGCCAACATCGCCTTCACGCCGATCCAGCTGATCATGATCATGGCGCTCTTGGCCGCCGTCGCCTTCCTCGGGCTGACCGTCGGCACCGCGGCGGCGCTGCCGGTGCGCGCGCTTGTCGCCGTCGCGATGGGCATCGGTGGGGTCTATGTCTGGGTCAACAAGAAGGCGAAGAAACGTCTCGGCCTGATCGAGGAACAGTTGCCCGACGCGGTGGAACTGATGGTCCGTTCGCTGCGGGTGGGCCACCCGTTCGTCTCGGCGATCAACATCGTCGCGAAAGAGGTGCCCGACCCGTTGGGCTCGGAGTTCGGCATCATCGCCGACGAGGCCGCCTACGGCCGCGACGTGGGCGAGGCGCTGAAGGACCTGGCCGAGCGCTGCGACATGCAGGACCTGCGCTTCCTCGCGGTCGCGGTGACCATCCAGCAGCAATCGGGCGGCAACCTCGCCGAGGTTCTGGACGGTCTGGCCAAGGTCATCCGCTCGCGATTCAAGCTGTTCCGCAGGGTCAAGGCCATCACCGCCGAGGCGAAATGGTCGGGCATGTTCCTGTCAGGCTTCCCGATCGCCGCGATCATCATGATTTCGGTGCTCAAGCCCGACTACTACGACGAGGTCAAGGAAACGGCCGCGTTCATCCCCGCGGCGATCGCCGTGGGCGTGTTTCTGGTCGTGAACGTGATCTTCATGCGGATCATGGTCAACATCAAGGTCTGAGGAGCCGCCCCGATGGAGTTCATCGCCACCATAAACAGCGCCCTCACCGAACGGTTCGGCGCGCTTGGCCCGCTTTACGCCGTGGGCGCGCTCGGGCTCTTGATGATCCTGCTGACGCTGCCGGCGCTGCTGAAAAAGCGCGTGGACCCGCTCGACAAGCTGAGGCGCGAAACCCGCGAGATGAAGGCCGCGGCCACCCGCGACCCCGCGACGTCACTGCGGCCCACATCGCGCGCGGACAAGCTGGAGCGGTTCTCGAACTTCCTCGAACCCCAGGACGAGGAGGAATTCTCGGCCATCCGGCTGAAGATGATGCAGGCGGGTTACCGGCAGAAATCGTCGGTCCGAACCTTCCATTTCGCCCAGCTCGCGCTGGGGATCGGGCTGTTGATCCTGGGTGTTTTCTATACCGTCGTGCAAAGCGCCAGCACCGAGATCAGCACGACCAAGATGCTGCTGAGCGTGATCATCCCCGGCGCGGTGGGCTATTACTTGCCGAAATACTGGGTCGAGCGCCGGCTGCAGACGCGCCAGCAGGAAATCACCAACGGGTTCCCCGACAGCCTGGACATGATGCTGGTCTGCGTCGAGGCGGGCCAGTCGCTGGACCAGTCGATCATCCGGGTGGCCAAGGAAATGCGCGCGGGCTTTCCCGACCTCGCCGAGGAATACGAGATCGTCGCGCAGGAGATGAAGGCGGGCAAGGACAAGATCCAGGTGCTCAAGGACATGTCCGAACGCTGCGGCGTGACCGACATTTCGTCCTTCGTCACCGTGCTCATCCAGTCGGCCAGCTTCGGCACGTCGATCGCCGAGGCGCTGCGGGTGTTCTCGGCCGAAATGCGTGACAAGCGCGTGATGCGCGCCGAGGAAAAGGCAAACGTCTTGCCGACGAAGCTGACACTGGGCACGATGATGTTCACGGTTCCGCCGTTGCTCATCATCCTGATCGGCCCATCGGTCTATGCCATCTACGACACGCTGTCGACTTCGAGCTTCTGAAATCCTGGCGCGCGGCCCGATCGTGGCCGCGCTGATCGCGCTGGCCGCCTGCCAGCCGACGGGCGGGCTCGGCCCCGATTACCAGGGCCTGCCCCCGCCCCCCGGCACCCCCGAGATCACCGGGGCCGTGGACGGTCTGATCGTCGGGCACCGGCTGATGGCGGCCGGTGAATACGAACTGGCGCTCAAGGCCTATTACCGCGCGGCGGGCACGCAGGGAATGACCGTCGACGTGCTGTCGGCGGTGGGCTCGGCCAACCTGCGCCTGGGCCGGCTGGGCCAGGCCGAAACCCAGCTGCGCCGCGCGCTGGACCAGGACGACCGTTTCGTGCCGGCCTGGAACAACCTGGGCGTGGTCCTGATGGAAAAGGGCGAGGTCGGCGAGGCGCGGCGTGTCTTCGAGACCGCCTTTGCGCTGGATCGTGGCCAATCGGACGACATTCGGCAAAATCTTTTGCTGGCTATCGCAAAAACCGGTAATTCCGACTATGCTGATCTCAATAAAAACGACTTCGAATTGGTGAGGCGCGGCAGCGACCGGTACCTGCTGCTCGCCACGCCGTGAGGCAGAGCAGCAGAGGACGCAGGATTACATGCGCCACTATCCCCTTATTCCGATTTGCGTCATCGGCGCAGTCGCCCTGTCGGGGTGCCAGAAGCCCGGCGATGCCGAGGTCGAGCGCGCCGTACAGGACGTGATCTCGACCGACGAGAGCAACCTGAACGACATCATGATGACGGTGGCCGACCCCGACGAGGCCGTCGCCTATTTCCGTCGCAACCTGGAACAGCAGCCTGAAAAGATCAGCTTTCAGCGTGGGCTGGCCAAATCGCTGATCCGCGCCAAGCGCAACACCGAGGCCGCGAGCGCCTGGGCCCGCGTCGCCGACCACCCCGAGGCCACGCACGAGGACCGGGTTGGCTACGCCGACGCGCTGATCCGGATCGGCGAGTGGGACAAGGCCGAAACGGTTCTGGACGCGATCCCGCCCACCTACGAGACCTACCGGCGCTACCGGCTGGAAGCGATGGTGGCGGACGCCAACAAGGAATGGAAGAAGGCCGACAGCTTCTATGAAACGGCCGCCGGGCTGACGACCAAGCCCTCGGGCGTCTTCAACAATTGGGGCTATTCCAAGCTGACCCGCGGCGATTACAAGGGTGCCGAGCGGCTGTTCACCGAGGCAATCACCTACGACCCCGGGCTGTTCACCGCCAAGAACAACCTGGTCCTCGCCCGCGGCGCCCAGCGCAATTACGACCTGCCGGTGATCCAGATGACGCCGACCGAACGTGCGCAACTGTATCACACGCTGGCGCTGACCGCGATCAAGCAGGGCGATGTCAGCATCGGCAAGGGCCTGCTGCAGGACGCGATCGACACCCACCCGCAGCATTTCGACCCGGCGGTGCGCGCGCTCAAGGCGCTGGAGGCGCGGGGCTGACAGGGTCACGGGGACGGCATCGCCCCCCGACCGCCGCCGGGCCGCCTTATCGGTGCCGGATTCCGCCGCAATCTTCGCGGGTGTCGTTTCTGTTTCGCCCCGGGAGACAGCCATGAGCCAAAACGATCTTTCCGCCGGCGCCGACCGCATGCCGCGGCCGCCCGTTCTCGTCGCCGCCGGCCTGGCGCTTGCCGGGCTGGCCGCGCTTGCCGCCGCGGGGCTTGCGCACCTGTCACTGCCGGCGCCGCTGATCTTCCTGCCCTTCGCCCTGCCGGTCGCGATCTGGGTCGCCTGGAGCGACATGAAAACGATGAAGATTCCGAACCGTTCGGTGCTGGCCCTGCTTGCGGTCTTTGCCGTGGTGGGCCTTGTCGCGCTGCCGCCGGAGGCATGGGCGTGGCGCTGGGCGCATCTGGGCGTGGTGCTGGTGATCGGTTTCGCGATGAGCACCTTCGGGATGGTCGGGGCGGGCGATGCCAAGTTCGCGGCCGCGATGGCGCCCTTCGTGGCGCTGGCCGATCTGGGCAATTTCCTGTTTCTCTTCGCCGCGGTCACGCTTGCGGCCTTCGTCACGCATCGGCTGGTGCGGCGCATCGGGGCCGTGCGCCGCGCCCTGCCCGACTGGGAAAGCTGGGAGCGGAGCGATTTTCCGATGGGTCTGGCGCTGGCCGGCGCGCTGGTGTTCTACTTGGCGCTGTCGGGCGCGATGGGGTTGATCGCCAGCAGCACGTAATCGGGCGTCCGGCGCAGTTCCGTCAAGGCATAACCCGCTGTGTCGAGTTCGCGCAGGACACGGGCACGCACGTCGGGGCGGGCCGCGCATTGCGGCACCAGAAGCTGTTCCGCCGCCTGAACGCCGGGCAACCCGCCGTAATACCAAGGCGCCCCCCCGGGCAGCGGTGCCGGCCCGCCATAAAGCCAATAGGCGCTCAGCATGTCGGCCACCAGGACCGGCCGTCCGCCCAGGCCCGCCTCATCGATGTCCTTGGCAACGGACTGGAACCAACCAACCAACCCACTGATCAAACGGCAGTTTTCCAGCGGCTGCCCCGCAACCAGAACCGCCTCGGGCAAGAGGCGCGGCTGCCACCAGGCATGGCCCGCGCGCATCGCGCGGCTAACCCGGGTCTGGACATGGGCGACGCGGTCCTCGGCCATGCGAATGCCCGTCGCGTCGGGCAAGGCCTCGACCGTGCCGGACGCGGCGGCGGCAGAGTTGCGCAACGGGCTTTCAGCCATCGCCATGAAGATCGGCGCGACCAGCAGCAACGCCGCCCAGCCCGCCACCGTAAGCCCCTGCCCGGACGACGCCGCGCCCTCGCCGGATGCCGGGCGCAGCGCCAGCGCGGCAAGCCCGAGAAAGAACAGCCAGACCGGATCGTTGCCGTAATTCTGGAAGGTCACGTAGGCCAGGCCCGGCGCCGCGGCCAGCAGCAGCAGCCCCTCGCGGTCGCGCCCCGCGCGCCGCAGCAGGATCACCGTGCCAAGATAAAGGAGGCTGCCGATTCGCGCCGTGGTGCCGCCAACGACGTCCAGCAGGCTGCCGCTGGGATAGGCGCGGACCTCTGTCTGTGACACCGCGAGCAGATCGCCGAAATAGGCTGGCCACAGACCCGGCCCGGCCGCAAACGTCACCGCCAGCGCAACCGCCCCGCCCGCGCCCAACGCCGCCAACCCGCTGCGCCCATCCCGCGCCAGGAAAAAGGCCAGCGCCGCAACGGGGGCAGCCGCCAGAACATAGGTCACCTTGATCAGCGCCAGCACACCCAATGCCAGCCCGACCACCAGCCCGTCGACCAGCCGCGCCCGCGGCCCAGTCCAGCGCGCGGGAAACACCGCAAGGGTCAGCACCACGAAGAGGATGGCCCAGGCCCACCGGTTGTAGCTCATCGACAACGAGATGTCGGGGTCGGGGGTTGCGGGCACGAGCGCCACCGCCAACAGCATGATCCCCGCGCCGAAAAGATGCGCCCAGCCCCGCGGCAGGCGGCTGACGCCCGCCCACCAGGCCGCGGGTGCCAGCAGGGCGCCGACCAGCGCCTGGCCCAGCACGAAGGCCTCCGCCAGCGGATGGCCCAGCCGCACGAACAGCGCGATCGGCGCATAGGCGAGCACGCCCAGCGGAGTCATGAAATCGAGGTGGGGCCATTCACCGGCGGCCTGGCGCAGCACGATCTGGATCATGTGCAGCATGTCGCCCTCGTGCCGGACGGGAAACAGCCCGCCCTTGGCCAGCCCGGCCCAGGTCGCGCCCGCCAGGATCGCCGCCATCAGCAGCGCCGGCGTGAACGGATCGCAACGCTTCATCCCCTGCCCTCGTCTTGCCTATCGTCCTTTTGCCGCCGGCCCCCTCAACGAACAACCGCGATCCCCGCGATTGTCCCAAAACGCCCGGCCTCTCGCCCAAGAATTGCCCCAAAATGCGGTCAGTTTTGGGCACAGAACGCAGCAGTTTCAGGGCAACTCGATGAATATGCAGACTTCCGCGGTGATGGCGCCGCCCGCCCCGCGCACGCTGGCCGAAATGCGCCTGCCGATGGTGATGATGCGCGACATTCTTCTGAAAACCATCTTCCGCAAGAATGTCGACACGGTCAGCGAGATCGCCAAGGCGATCTGCCTGCCGATCCCTGTGACGCAGGAACTGGTCGACCTCGCACGCCAGCACAAACTGCTTGAGGCGACCGGCACGCTGCATGCCGGCGCGGGCAGCGAGATGGGCTTCCAACTGACCGACGGCGGCAAGGCGCGCGCGCTCGATGCGCTGAGCCAATCGGAATATTACGGCGCAATGCCGGTGCCGCTGGAGGTCTATTCCGAACAGGTCAAGCGCCAGTCGATCCGCAACATCCAGATCACCCGCGACCAACTGACCGGCGCGATGGGCCACCTGATCCTGCCCGACGAGTTGCTGGACCACCTGGGCCCGGCGGTCGGCGCGGGCCGGTCGATCCTGATGTACGGCCCGCCCGGGAACGGTAAATCCTCGATTTCGAACGGCATCCGCGACGCGCTGGGCGATAAGATCTACATCCCCCGCGCCGTCGAGTATTCCGGCCAGGTGATCACCGTCTACGACCCGATCGTGCATACCGCCGCCGAGGAGATGGTCGACGATCCGAATTCGCTGCGCCGCACCTCGGGCCGGTTCGACACGCGCTATGTGCTGTGCGAACGGCCCACGGTCATCACCGGGGGCGAACTGTCGCTGTCGATGCTGGATCTCGTCTACAACCCCACCGCGCGCACCTACCAGGCGCCGTTGCAGCTTAAATCGACGGGCGGCATCTTCATCGTCGACGACCTTGGCCGCCAGGCGGAACCGCCGCAGGCGCTGGTCAACCGCTGGATCGTGCCTCTGGAGGAATCGAAGGACATCCTAGCCCTCCAATCGGGCGAGAAGTTCGAGGTGCCCTTCGACACGCTGGTGATCTTCTCGACCAACTTCCACCCGAACGAGATCTTCGACCGCGCCGCACTGCGACGGATCTTCTTCAAGATCAAGATCGACGGCCCCTGCCAGGAGGATTTCCTGAAGATCTTCGCCCTGGTCGCGCGCAAGAAGAAGATGCCGATCGACGAAGACACGTTGATCTACCTGCTGAAAGAGAAGTATCCCACGATCAACAACGAATACGCCAACTACCAGCCGGTGTTCCTGATCGACCAGATGATCTCGATCTGCGAATTCGAGGGCATCCCCTATCAGATGAACCCCGACCTGATCGACCGCGCCTGGGCGAACATGTTCGTGCGCGAGGAAGAAATCATTCACTGACCCCGCTTGCCTGCACAGGAAACGGGCAGCCCGGTCTCGCTGGCCGGGCTGTTCGCGTTTTTGACCGGAAGGTCCGGTTTCGGGGTTCCCACCGCCCGGATTTCGGCTAGGGTCGGGCGGGAATGCGGGGTCAGACAGCCCCGGACAAGCGCGGAGTTTGCGTGACGCTGCCGACAGAACCGGCCGTTTTCGATGGCCATAACGATGTC
>JBNGDM010000141.1:0-8556 GCA_049975105.1 Rhodovulum sp.
AGCTTGTAGAGGCCCTTGCGGTCGCGCCGTTCGCATTCTTCCAGGGGCGTGGCGACATGGACTTCGCAGAAGGCGCCGTAGGATTCGATCATCTCGCGCACCGCGCGCCGGGTCGCGGTATAGGGCGCGATCGGCGCGCAGATGGCGATCCCGCCGTTCTTGGTGATCTCGCTGGCGACGTAACCGATCCGGCGGATGTTGATGTCGCGGTGTTCCTTGGAAAAGCCCAGTTCCGACGACAGGTGCTTGCGCACCACGTCACCATCCAGAAGCGTGACCGGGCGCCCGCCCATTTCCATCAGCTTGACCATCAGCGCGTTGGCGATGGTCGACTTGCCCGACCCCGACAGCCCCGTGAAGAACACCGTGAACCCCTGTTGCGAGCGCGGCGGGCGGGTTTTCCTGAGTTCGTTCACCACCTCGGGGAAGGAGAACCAGTCGGGGATTTCCAGCCCCTCGGCCAGGCGGCGGCGCAACTCGGTGCCCGAGATGTTCAGCACCGTCAGGCCCTCTTCGATCTCGTCGGCGGGTTCGTATTGCGCGCGTTCCTGCACGTAGACCATGTGCTTGAAGTCGACCATTTCCAGGCCGATCTCGGTTTCGTACTCGCGGAACAGCTCTTGCGCGTCATAGGGGCCGTAGAAATCCTCGCCCGCGCTGTTCTTGCCGGGGCCCGCGTGGTCGCGGCCGACGATGAAATGGGTGCAGCCGTGGTTCTTGCGGATCAGCCCGTGCCAGACCGCCTCGCGCGGGCCGGCCATGCGCATCGCCAGGTTCAGCAGGCTCATCGTGGTGGTGGCCTGCGGATACTTGTCCAGCACCGCCTCGTAGCAGCGCACGCGGGTGAAATGGTCCACGTCGCCCGGTTTCGTCATGCCGACGACCGGGTGGATCAACAGGTTCGCCTGCGCTTCCTTCGCGGCGCGGAAGGTCAGTTCCTGGTGCGCCCGGTGCAGCGGGTTGCGGGTCTGGAACGCCACGATGCGGCGCCAGCCCAGCTTGCGGAAATAGGCGCGCAACTCGTTGGGCGTGTCGCGCCGGGCGCGGAAATCGTAATGCACCGGCTGCTGGATGCCGGTGACGGGGCCGCCCAGGTACACCTTGCCGGCCGTGTGGTGCAGGTAGTTCACCGCCGGATGCGCCAGGTCGTCGGCGCCGAACACCTTTTCGGCCTCGCGCGCCTTGTTCGGCGTCCAGCGGTCGGTGACCGACAGGATCGCCAGGATCACGCCTTCCTGGTCGCGCAGCGCGATGTCCTGGCCCAGTTCCAGCCCGGCGGCGAACTCTTCCGATACGTCCAGCGTGATCGGCATCGGCCACAGCGTGCCGTCGGCCAGCCGCATCGTCTCGACGACGCTGTCGTAATCCTCTTCGGTCAGGAACCCTTTCAGCGGGTTGAAGCCGCCGTTCATCAACAGTTCCAGATCGCAGATCTGGCGCGGCGTCAGGTCCCAGCTGGGCAGGTCGCCGGCCTCGGCCTTCAGCTTCTGCGCGCTTTCGGGCGAGACGTAGAGTTCGGGAATCGGGGTGAGGTTGGAAAGGGACATGGGGCAGACCTGATGACTTTGGGGCGAAACGGGGGGGCGGGGCGGACAAGGCCGCTTTCGGCCGCGCCATAACGCGCAAACCGGCGGGATTCAAGCGAAAGCCGGGCCGTTCCGCGAATAGGAACGGCACTGTCGCAAATGCACCGGTACGCGGTGGATTGTCCCTCGCGCGGCCCGGCCGGCGGGCCGGTCTTCCCGGCTCAGCCCGCCTGCGGCACCTCGGCGCCATGGCCCAGCGGCAGGGACATGTCCTTGCCCTCGTCGATCCCGGCTTCGGCAAGGAACCGCTCGGCCTCCAGCGCCGCCATGCAGCCCATGCCCGCCGAGGTCACCGCCTGGCGGTAGACATGGTCGGTCAGATCGCCCGCGGCGAAGACACCCGGGATCGAGGTCGCCGTGGAATCGGGCTTGGTCACGACATAGCCGCCCATATGGGTTTCCAGTTGGTCCAGCACCAGTTCCGAGGCGGGCGAATGGCCGATCGCCACGAACACGCCCTTGCACGGGATCTCGGTCACCGCGCCGGTATGGACATGGCGCACCCGGATGCCGGTGACGCCCATCGGGTCCTCGGTGCCGACCACCTCGTCCAGGCTGTGGTCCCACAGGATTTCGACCTTGGGATTGTTGAACAACCGGTGTTGCAGCACCTTTTCCGCCCGCAGCTCGTCGCGGCGGTGGACCAGCGTCACCTTGGACGCGAAATTGGTCAGGAACAGCGCCTCTTCCACGGCCGCGTTGCCGCCGCCGATCACCGCGACCTCTTGCCCGCGGTAGAAGAACCCGTCGCAGGTGGCGCAGGCCGACACGCCGAAGCCCTTGAACTTCTCTTCCGACGGCAGGCCCAGCCATTTCGCCTGTGCCCCCGTCGCCAGGATCAGCGCGTCGCAGGTATAGGTTGTGCCGCTGTCGCCCACCGCCGTGAAGGGGCGGCGCGACAGGTCCAGCGAGGTGATGATGTCGCCCACGATCTCGGCGCCCATCGCCTTGGCATGGGCCTCCATCTTCTGCATCAGCTCGGGGCCCTGGATTTCCACCTCGCCGGGCCAGTTCTCGACCTCGGTGGTGATGGTCAGCTGCCCGCCGGGCTGGATGCCCTGGATCAGCACCGGTTCCAGCATCGCGCGGCTGGCATAGACGGCGGCGGTATAGCCCGCCGGGCCCGAACCGATGATCAGAACCTTGCTGTGCCGCGTCTCGCCCATGGGCCCGTCTCCTGCCTTCGGTTTGCGTCCTTCGCCGGCGCCCGATATAGCCATCGTCCCACCCGCTTGGAACCCCCGGCGTGCCGATCGGCCGCAGGCTTGCATCCGGCGCAAGGCCGTTAAAATCTTGCGCGCATGCGAAACATTATTGCGCAGGCTGCGCCCGGAACATATGATCCGCAAAAATCCGAGAGGGAGCAGCATGCCCGGGACCAAACTCGACGCGATCGACCGCAAGATCCTGGCCGAATTGCAGGCCGATGGGCGGATGACGAATGTCGAACTCGCCCGCCGCGTCGGAATCTCGGCCCCGCCCTGCCTGCGCCGTGTCCGCACCCTGGAGGAATCGGGCTTCATCCGCGGCTATCACGCCGACGTGGATATCCGCGAACTGGGATTCGAGGTGCAGGTCTTCGCCATGGTCGGCCTGCAAAGCCAGGCCGAGGCCGACCTGACGAAATTCGAGAATCGCTGCCGCGCCTGGCCGCTGGTCCGCGAATGCCACATGCTGAACGGCGAGGTCGATTTCATCCTGAAATGCGTGGCGCCCGACCTGTCCACCTTCCAAAGCTTCCTGACCGAGGAACTGACCGCTGCCGAGAACGTGGCCTCGGTCAAGACCTCGCTGGTGATCCGCTGCGCCAAGGACGACCCCGGCGTGCCCTTCGACGTGCTGGAGGAACGGCTGGGCCGCAGCGCCTGAACCGCGCGCGCCTCAGGCGGCGCGCATCCGGTCCATTTCGAACGCCGTCAGCCGCGGCATCGCCATCGGCCCGAATCCCTCGAACCCGCCGAGATGCGGGAACAGCGCCAGGAATCTCAGCCGCTGGCCCTGGTCCATCAGGTCGGCGGCATTGTCGCCGGGGTGATAGCTTTCGACCTCGACCCCGTTGGCCAGCAGGACATGCTGCGCCTCCAGCGCCAGGTGGAACACCCGCGTCGGGCGCGTCACCCGCAACCCGATCAGCGCCACCCCGTCGACAAAGGCCGAGGCCGGGGCAAAGGCCTGCCCCGTGCCCAGGATCTCGTGGCAGCCGGGGTGGCGGAACAGCATCCGCGCGCGCGGCCCCAGGATCAGGTCGGGCATCGGCCGGCCCAGCCCCAGGCTGTCGGCGGTCACCCGCGTCAGCGCCGGCAGGTCGCTGCGCAGCGCCCCGGCCATCGGCACCAGCACGGTCGAGCCGATCCACATCAGCCGCTGCGGCCCCGCATCCGCGGTCGCCAGCGTCATGCCCGGCGCCAGGTCCTCGACCGCGACCGGCCCGCCCGGCGTCGCGATCAGCGTGCCATGGGAAAACGCGGCGAAGGCCTCGTCGATATACGGCTCGGCGGGCAGGGCGCGGATGAACTGCTGCGGATAGCCGTCCGGGCACAGGCCGTTCACCTCGTAGCGGCGCATGGCGGCGCCGGCGTCGTGCCCGGCCAGGCGCGAGGGGTGGGTGGGCAGCGGGTATCGCTCGTGGGTTCCCATGCGATCAGTCCTTCCGGTCCGGTCACATCTGCACGGGCCCCCACCGGAATGCAGATACACCCCGGTATTTGCCCCAGCCGGGGCCGATCTGTCAAAGTTTAGCGGTTCATTTTCCCGCCCCGCCCGGGCAATGCGGGGGCCGGGACCGCGATTGTCCGGGCCCCGGGGAAAATGCCACGAAAAGGCGCGATGTGGTTCCGAATCGGGGATGGCGCGGTCAGAATTCGATCCGGCTGCCCAGAACGACCCCCACCGATCCCGCATCGCCCAGCGAGACGACGCCCCCCAGCGTGACCCAGCTGCGCTCGCCCAGCCGGCGCGCCACGCCGGGCACCAGCCGCAGCGAATTGTCGCCCTCGGCCGGGGCCTCGAACCGCATCTCGACGCTGACCTGGGTGCGCGGGTTCAGGTTCAGCCCCAGCGTCATGTCCAACTTGTAGCCGTCGCGCAGCGCCATCGGCAGGCCCGCCACCGTCTGGATGCTGCCGGTTTCGGTCGCGGCGGCCAGCTGGATCACCGCCTTGGCGTCGACATTCACCCAGGCCCAGCCGCGTTCGGTTTCGAAACTGTGGCCCCAGCTGATCCCGGGCTGGATCACTGCCTCGACCCCGGTCTCGGACGACCCCGCCGCGCCTAGGCCGAATTCGGCGGCCACGCGCCCCGGCAGCCAGTCGAATTCCCGCCCCATCTGCACGAAGGCCACCGCCTTCCAGTCGTCCGCCGCCTCGCCCTTGCCCGCGTCCAGCCCGATCGTCAGTTTCTCGGTCAGCCCGTATTCCGCATAGAGTGATGTATATCCCGCCGAATCCCCGCCGCCGCCGGGCCGGGTCATCTCGTGCGAAAAGGCCAGCATCAGGGCGCCGTCCTCGCGCAGCCAGGCGCCCGCCTGTGCCATCGGCGCGGCGATCAGCCAGATCGGCAGGGCCAGCAGGGCGGTGCGGCGCATCGCGAAATCCCCTTTGCCGCCAGCTTCGCGCCAGAATGGTTAACCATTCGTTGACCAAGGGGCGCGCGGCCCTTTGGTCGCAGGGGGCGGGGCCTGCCGCCCTGCGCCGTGGCACGGGCAGGCCCCGCGCCGAATAGGGGCTGGGCAAGGCCCGCCTCGGGGCCTATGCTGCGGCGCAGCAACAGGATGCGGGGGCGGCCATGACCGGCAAGATCATCACCATCGCCCAGCAAAAGGGCGGCAGCGGCAAGACCACGCTCGCGGTCAACCTGGCCGTGGCCTTCGCGCGCAGCGGGCTGAACGTGGGGCTGGTCGATACCGACCCGCAGGGCAGCCTGGGCCGCTGGTTCATGACCCGGATCGAGGCCGCCGACCCGGATATGGATTTCTCGACCGCCTCGGCCTGGGGCGTGGAATACGAGTGTTCCAAACTCGCCCGTGACAACGACGTGGTGCTGGTCGACACGCCGCCCAAGGCCGACAGCGACCTGCGCCCCGCCCTGCGCGCCGCCGACCTGGTGCTGGTGCCGGTCTCGGTCTCGCACGTGGATCTCTGGGCCACCGAGGGCGTCCTCGATCTCGCCCGGCGCGAGGACAAGGCGACCATGGTCGTGCTGAACCGGATCAAGGCGGGCACCCGGCTCGCCGCCGAGATTTCCGAAACCGCCGCGGGCCTTGACGCGACGCTGGCCGCGGCGCGGCTTGCCAACCGCGTCGCCTATGCCGAAACGCTGGGCCAGGGCCGCGGCGTGCAGGAAGCGGCCCGCAAGGGCCCCGCGGCGGCCGAGATCGACGCGCTGGCCGCCGAGGTGCTCTCCATCGCGCGCACATGATTTGCGTCAAGGTCGCGCCCGCCCGGCTTTGCCATTCTGAACCGGCCAAGGGAGGGTAAAACCGATGTACAGCAATATCCTGGTCCCCGTCGCCGTCGACCACGGCCCCGATCTCGAAGAGGTCCTGGCGGTCGCGCGCCTGCTCAGGAACGCCGACGGCAAGATCACCGTCATGACCGTCGCCGAGGCGATTCCGCCCTACGTCTCGCAATACCTGCCCGAGGACCAGGAGGCCAAGACGCGGGCGACGATCCATGACGACCTGAAGGGCGAACTGGAAGACGCCCCCGATATCGAGATCCGCGTCATCACCGGCCATGCCGGCATGACCATCGTCGATTACGCCGAACGCCACGGCGTGGACTGCATCGTGATGCATTCCCACCGCCCGGGCCTGAAGGATTATTTCCTCGGCTCGACCGCCGCCCGGGTGGTGCGCCATGCGCCCTGCTCGGTCCACGTGATCCGCTGACGAGTTCCCCCCAGAAGAAGAGAAACTTCCCATGCCCACGATTTCCCAGGACCCCGACCTGCAGACGGTCATCACCACCTTCGATGTCACCCCCGGCACCTGCCAGGACCTGCTGGACGAGCTGCACGACGCCTATACCAACTTCATCTCGAAACAGCCCGGCTTCATCGGCGCGGGCCTGCACGTGAACGACGCCCAGACCCGCATCGCCAACTATTCGCAATGGAAGCGGCGCGAGGATTTCCAGGCGATGCTGCGCTCGGACGAGATGCGCACCCGCAACCGCCGCATCGCCGAACTGTGCAAAAGCTTCGAGCCCGTGATGTACGAGGTCTTCGGCAGCTTCAACTGAAGCCGCCGCGCCCGCGCCCCAAAGGTGACGCCCATGCGATCCCGTTTCCGCCCCGCCCTGCTGGCCGCCGCCCTGATCTGCGCGCCGGCCCTCGCCCCCGCCCAACAATTGCTGGAACAATACGTCGCCGTGATCGGCGCGCAGGATCTCTTCAATTCCCGGGGCATGCGGCTGGTCGAGCCCTGGCAGATCCTGCGCCAGGACCGGGCCAATTTCCACCGTTACGGGCTGCGCGATCCGGGCGACCAGGGCGACAGCTTCTTCGCCGATATCGGCAACCGCGCGGCGATGGAACAGATGCTGATGCGTGGCCGGATCGACCCGGTCGCGGCGCGGGAGATCGTGGCGGGCGGGGCCACGGTCGTGGTGCAGGTCTGGGGCCGGAACGGGCGCGGCGACCACGTCACGGTCGACGTCTTCCGATAAGCGCCGCGCCATAGGCTGCCGCCTCGCGCAGCACCAGCCAGGCATGGCGGTGCGGCCGCCCGATGCCGTGGCGGGGCGCGGCGGGCGCCACCCGCAGCCCGGCCCGGCGCGCCAGCAGGCGCGCGCGGGGCAGGTGGTAGTAATCGGTCACCAGCGTGACCCGTCCGATCCCGCGCGCGGCCAGCAGGGGCGCCGAAAAGGCGATGTTCTCGGCGGTGTTGCGCGAGCGCGTCTCCTGCACGATCCGCGCCTCGGGTACGCCGGCATCCGCACAGATCGCCGCGATCGCCGCCGCCTCGCCGCCGCCGCCCGAGGCCAGGATCAGGGCCTCCGGCATGTCGGCCCACAGCGCCGCGCCGTGGCGCGCGCGCCGGGTCAGCGCGGGGCCCGGCCGGCCATCGGCCGCCATCGCCGCGCCCAGGATCAGGATCGCGTGGGTCATGCCCGCGCCAGCCTCGCGCCGCGCGCGGGCCGCGTCAATCGCTTGGCACGGCGGGGCGGGGCGCTATCTGCCGCCCATGGGCTTGGCACCGGAAAACGTGCAGGACTATCCCCGCCCGCCCGCGCTGGAACCGGCGGGGGCGCGGCTGCGGGTGATGCTCGGCGGCGCATTCGTCGCCGACACGCGGCGCGGGCTGCGCGTGCTCGAAACCCACCACGCGCCGACCTATTACATCCCGCCCCAGGACGTGGCCCCCGGCGCGCTGACGCCCTGCGCGGGCCGCAGCCTGTGCGAATGGAAGGGCCGGGCGGCCTATTTCGACGTGACGGCGGGTGGCCAGCTCGCGCGAAAGGCCGCCTGGACCTACCCCGCGCCCACCGCCCGCTTCGCCCCCCTTGCCGGTTTCGTCGCCTTCTACGCCGGGCAGATGGAGGCCTGCTGGGTGGGCGACGAACAGGTGATCCCGCAGCCGGGCGATTTCTACGGCGGCTGGGTCACGGCGAACCTGGCCGGCATCGTCAAGGGCGGGCCGGGCACCTGGGGATGGTAAGGGGGGGTGAACCCACCGCCCGGGCGATGCTGGGGGGGGCACCCGCCCTGCGCCCGTCAATAGGTGATGATCGACCAGCACTCGAAAACCGCGTCGATGGCGTTGCGCGACCCGCTCAGCGAGAACCGCGCGAAAGCCCGCCCCGAGCCGCCTTCCTCGTAGACCGCCACCGCGTTGCCCGCCCGCAATTCCCGCAGAAAGCGCCGCGTCGCCTCGTATTCGCCGAAATAGAACGAGATCGCGTTGCGCCCCGCCGTCGCGTCCACCGTCCAGCGCGACCGGTCGATATCGACGTAAAGCGGGAAATACATG
>JBNGDM010000142.1:0-8428 GCA_049975105.1 Rhodovulum sp.
CCCCTATAGTTTCGCCCCCCTCGTCGCGCGCATGGCCGCCTGCGAGGGCACGGTTCGGCGGCGGTTTTCGTCGGCTCCATGCCCGCGCAATCCGAAATCGACGCCGACCCTGCCCTGATCGACGGCGTCGTGACCGATAATTTCACCGGCCCCGCCCGGGTGCTGCAAATGCTCGCCCCCCTGATGGAGGAGCGCGGCGGCGGCACCGTGGTCGGCGTGGGCTCGGTCGCGGGCGACCGGGGCCGCATCGGCAACTATGTCTACGGCGCGGCCAAGGCCGGGTTCGCCACCTATCTCTCGGGTCTGCGAAACCGGCTGACGCGGGCGGGCGGCCACGTGGTGACCGTCAAACCCGGCTTTACCGACAGCGCGATGACCTGGGGGATCGAGGGGATGTTCCTGGTCGCCCCCCCCGACAAGGTCGCGGGCGACATCCTGCGGGCCGTCGAGAAGAAGCGGAACGTGATCTACACGCCGATCTTCTGGCTGGGCATCATGTCGATCATCCGCGCCATCCCCGAACCGATCTTCAAGAAGCTTTCGATCTGATGACCGCCCCGCCCGCCGGGGCGGGGCAGTCCGATAAAAGTCATATGGGATTCATATGCGATTCATATGGAATTCATATCGCGGAATCCGGGCTCAGAACCCGAACCAGCGCTGCCACAGCCCCGCGCCGTAGAACATGAAGGACAGCGCGAAAAAGATAAGTCCCAACCCCGCCCGGTCGCGCAACGCGAACACGATCGGGTCGTAATCCTGCTTGCCGCGATAGCCCAGAACCACCATCCGCACCAGCCACGCCGCGATCGGCACCATCGCCAGCCACAGCATCCAGCGCGTCGGGTAAAGTGCCTGCGCCTGCGCGCTGAAGGAGTAGGCGAAGAACACCACCAACGCCCCCACCACGCCCAACCAGGCCACGTTCAACAGGTCCCCCCGGTCGCCCCGCCCATAGCCGCGCCCGGGCAGCCGGTCGTCGGTTTCGGCCAGCGCCAGTTCCGTCATCCGCTTGACGCAGCCCAGCGCCAGGAACACCGGGAACACGAAGACCAACATCAGGAACGACGCCGCCACCCCCGTCGCCGCCGCCCCGGCCACCACCCGTATCGTGTAAAGCGCGGCCAGCGTGGCGATATCCACCCAGCGCAACCGCTTGAGTTTCAAGGAATATGCCAGCGAAAGCACCATGTACAGCACCAGCACCCCCAGGAAGGCCGGGCCCAGCGCCGCCCCCACCCCCAGCGCGCCCAGCCCCATCGCGCCGCAGGCCGCCATGCCCGCGCGGATCGGCACCGTTCCGGCGGCAAAGGGGCGGCGGCACTTGGTCGGGTGCAGCCGGTCGGCCTCGAGGTCCAGCAGGTCGTTGACGATATAGATGCACGAGGCCGCCGCCGAAAACGCCACGATCCCCGCCAGCGCCAGCAGGAACGTGGACAGCGTGAAATCATGCGCGGCCAGCACCGGCAGGAACAGCAAGACGTTCTTGACCCATTGATGCGGCCGCAGCGCGCGCGCCAGGTCGCGCCAGCGCCAGCCCCCCGGCACCACCTCGACGCGGCGCCCGGCGGCGTGCAGGTCCTCGACGATGCGAGGGCGCCCGCCGACCACCACCGCCCGGTCGGCCGCCGTCCAAGCCGCCCGGTCCGCCGCCCCGTCGCCCGCGTAATCATAACCACGCAGCCCGAACGCCGCCTTCAATGCCCGCGCCCGCCCCTCGCCGGTCATCCCGCCCGGGCCATCCGCGCCGATCCCGCCGGAAAACCCATAATGATCCGATAGTTGACCGACCAATTCCGCGTCGACATCCGAAACCAGAACCACCTCGCGCCCCGCTTCGCGCGCGGCAAGCGCACGCTCGGCGATCTCGGTGCGCAGTGGCAGCAGGTCGACACGGGGTGGCGCGATCCGGGTCATTTCCCGGCGCAAGATCGCCGGGCGGCCCAGGTGCCGCGCCAGCGCCCACAGCGTCGCCCGCGGCGCCCGGCCAAGCCCCGCCCAGACCGACTCCAGCGCCAGGTCGGTGCGCAGGAACGTGCCGTCGACATCGATGACCAGCGGCTTCGGCGCGCCCATGCCTAGCCGGCCCCCATGACCCTGAATACGCAGCCGTCGCTGATTAGCTCGGGTGGGGTCTGGCACAACCCACGCGCCACTGCCCAAGCCGCCAGCACCTTGGGCACGTAATCGCGCGTTTCGGCATAGGGCGGCACGCCCGCGTGGTTGCGCACCGCGCCCTCGCCCGCGTTATAGGCCGCCAGCACCAGCACCGGGTCGTTGCCGAACTCGCGCATCAGCCAGTCCAGGTAGGCCACGCCGCCGCGGATGTTCGCCGCCGGATCGCGCAGGTCGGATACGCCGAACCGCGTCGCGGTGGCCGGCATCAACTGCATCAGCCCGGTTGCGCCCTTGGGGCTTACCGCCGTGCTTCGCCCGCTGCTTTCCACCCCGATCACCGCCAGTGCCAGCGCGGGCGATACCCGGGTGCCCACGGTGGCCAGAAGGATGTCGGTCCCGTGCCGGGCAGCAATGTCCTGAAGCTGTTGCAGCCGTGGCGCGGGGATGTCCTCGCCCAGCGGGGGGTTGGCCAGCGCGGCCAGCGCCGGGGCAAGGCGGCCGGGCCCGCCATCGGCAAGTGCCGGCGAGACCCGCGCCCAGAACCAACCCGGTTCTGGCCCGGACTCGGGCGTGTCCGCCGGCGCGGCGGGCGGCGGGGCGACCGGCGCGCGGGGCGCGACCGGCTGCACCTGGACGGTGATGCGACGGGGTGCACCCGGCACGGGCGGCTTGACGCGCTTGAAGGTGAAATCTGGCCAGGGCGGAGGTTCCGCCGCGCCCGGCAGCGCCAGCGCCACGGCGGCGACCGTGGTCAAGACCAGCCTCAAAGCCATTTTCCGTCCTGCCTGCCCGTTCGGTTCGCTTTTGGGTACTATGCAGAATCCGTCGCCAAAGACCACATTCATTGGCGGATCGTCGCCGCAACGACGGCCGCGCGGCGGTCGGCAATCGGGCAAGCAACCCGAATTCGATTAAAGTTCTAGATTTTTTATATCGCTATTTCAATACGTTGTCCATAAATTCCGCCAAACTCTCCACAGGGCGGAAATTGACAAGCCTCAGCCAAACTCTTGCCCGATTCGGATGGCCTTATGTCCCCATGCCGAGGCGGTTACGGGCCATGTCAGAGGTCGGCCCGACAGTCTCCGACATGGCAAGTTGAAGTGAGCGAGCATCCTATTGGAGGAACCGAAATGAAACTGTTCGAACTGATCAAGCGCTTCCACAATGACGAATCCGGCGCCGTGACCGTGGACTGGGTCGTGCTGACCGCCGCGATCGTGGGCCTGGGCATCGCGGTTCTGAGCACCGTGAAAACCGGCGTCGACGACCTGGCTGGCGACATCGAATCCGCGCTGACCTCGGCCAGCGTCAATAGCCTGGGCACGCTGGGCTGGGACGGCTCGGAATAATCCGCCGTCGACGAACCGCGCCAAGGCAAAGGCCGCATCCCTGCGATGCGGCCTTTCCTGTATCCGGGCGCAGCCATGCCGCGGACCCGGCGGGCGGCCGTCGCTGGATTGTTTCGATTTCGCAGAATATCCGCCTCACGGCCAAGCTGTGACCCTGATTTCGCCGCAATTGAAGTTCAACCTGCCCAGGACAAGCAGGGTTCGACATGCCCGGGCCAAGGCGCGGGGCATGAGCTGAGAAAGGACATGGCATGCGTATGATCTTCGGCCTGGTGTTGATCGTGGGGCTCGGCCTTGCGGGCTTCGCCGTCTACATGGCCCAGGGCTATATCCAGAAATACGAACGCCAGCTGGCAGAGGAACGCGCCGCCAACGCCAAACAAATCGAATTGGTGACCGTCGTCGTCGCGAAGGAGAACCTGCGCTATGGCCAGCGCGTGACGCTGGAAGACCTGCGCCCGGTGAAATGGCCGAAGGATTCGCTGCCCAAGGGCGTCTTCCAGACCCGCGAAGAGCTGTTCCCCGAGGGCAAGCCGCAATTCCGCACCGTGCTGCGCGCGATGGAGGCGGGCGAACCGCTTCTGGCGGTCAAGGTAACCGAACCCGGCGCCGATGCGGGGCTGACCTCGCGGCTGGCGCGCGGCATGCGCGCGTTCGCGATCCGGGTCGACGTGGCGTCGGGCGTGTCGGGCTTCCTGCGGCCGGGCGATACGGTCGACGTGTTCTGGACCGGCCAGTCGCAGAACAAGCAGGTCACGCGGCTGATCCAGACCGGCATCCAGCTGATCGCGGTGGACCAGATCGCCGACGAGGACACCTCGCGCCCGCTGATCGCGCGCACCGTCACCGTAGAGGCCACGCCGCAGCAGGTCGCGGCACTTGCCCAGGCGCAATCGACCGGCCGGCTGTCGCTGTCGCTGGTGGGGGCCGGCGACGACGAGGTCATAGAGATGGTCGAGGTCGACCAGAAGACTCTTCTGGGGATCGAAGACACCCCGGTCGTCGTCGAAGAGAAAGAGGAAGTTTGTACAATTCGAACCCGCCGGGGCGCCGAGGTGGTCGAGATCCCGATCCCCTGCACCAACTGATCGCACCAACCCCTGCCCCACAATCTGTTGCGCGTCGGACTGCATCTTGCGGTTCCGGCGCGCAGACCTGTCCGATCTTGGATTGTTGCGAGATATCCACATAAAGCAATTTCCGCAATTGCTTGAATCTTGCTTTAAATCCGCGTTTGGACCATCCTTCCCCGGAAATGGGCGCAAAGACCCGACCTGAGGCGTGATCGGAAAGGCAGGATCACATGAAAATCAAGACGCTTTTGGCGGCCGGCCTGGTGGGCCTGGCGGCCACTGTGGGCACCGTCGCGGATGTGCAGGCCCAGACGTTGCGCACGCTGGCCGGCAAGGCGACCGGTCAGTTGACCGTTCCGATGAACCGCGCCGTGGTCGTCGAGAGCGAAGAGATATTCGCGGAATTGTCGATTTCGAACCCCTCGATCGCCGATATCTCGACGCTGTCGGATCGCACGATCTACGTTCTGGGCAAGTCGCCCGGGCGCACGACGCTGACCCTTCTGGGGCCCGATGGCAGCCTGATCACCAATGTCGAGGTCCGCGTCACCCCCGATATGAGCGAGTTGAAGGAACGCCTGCGCGAGGTGCTGCCGGGCGAGGCGATCGAGGTGCGGTCCGCGAATGACGGGCTGGTGCTGTCGGGCACGGTCAGTTCGGCCCAGGCGGTCGACCGCGCGCTTGACCTGGCCTCGCGCTATGCGCCGGAGCGGGTCTCGAACCTGATGACGGTGGCGGGCAGCCAGCAGGTGATGCTGAAAGTCCGCTTCGCCGAGATGAACCGGTCGGTTTCCAAGACCCTGAGCACCAGCCTCGCGGTCAGCGGCATCACCAATGGCGGCGATCTGGACGTGCTGGGCGGCACCATCACCGCGACCGAGGGCAGCAACCTGGGCAACTTCGCCAGTTCCCCGCCGCACCTGGCGCAACGGTCGCGCAACAGCACCGGCGTGTTCTCCCTCGGCATCGGCGCCGGCGACTTCCAGATCAACGTGCTTCTGGAAGCGTTGGAATCCAAGGGCTTCGTCCGCACGCTGGCCGAACCGAACCTGACCGCGCTGTCGGGCCAGAACGCCAGCTTCCTGGCGGGCGGCGAATACCCGATCCCGGTCGTGGGCGACAACGGCGAGATCACCGTCGAGTTCAAGCCCTTCGGCATCTCGCTGGACTTCACCCCCCGCGTGGTGGGCGAGAACATCAACCTGCGCATGAGCGCCGAGGTCAGCGGCGTCGACCCGTCGGTCACCTATTCCGACGGCGGCATCACGATCAGCGGCTTCTCGAACCGGCGCACGGCAACCACGGTGGAACTGCGCGATGGCGAGAGTTTCGCGGTGGCGGGCCTGCTGCAGGACGATTTCGCCAGCCTCAAGGGCCAGGTACCCTGGCTGGGCGACATCCCGATCCTGGGCACGCTGTTCCGCAGCTCGGAATACGAACGCGACCAGACCGAACTGGTGATCATCATCACCGCGCACCTGGTCAGCCCGACCCGCGGCGAGGCGCTGGCCCTGCCCACCGACCGGGTGCGGCCGCCGAGCGAACGCGAACTGTTCCTGTTCGGCGAGCTGTCCTCGCCCAACACGCCGAAGAAAGGCGCCGCGGGCGAAGTCGCCCGGCAGGATTTCAGCGGCTCCTACGGCTATGTGATGGAGTGAGACCATGCGAGCCACCCTTGCCTTCCTGACGCTGGGCGCCACGGTCGCGCTGACCGCCTGCAGCCCGCAGCAGATCGTCGATTTCAACCGCCCGGCCGGCGACAATCTGGACGACGGCCAGTTCGGCAACGCGACGATGAACAACACGCTGGTGCAGACCGGCGACCGGGCGATGGCGATCAATCTGAACCGCCGGTTCGCGGCCGAGGTCGACAGCACGATCAACTTCGCCTTCGACAGCGCCCGGCTGGACGGCGAGGCCCGCGCCAAGCTGGACCGGCAGGCGGCCTGGATCGCGCAATATCCGTACGTGAAATTCCGCGTCTACGGCCATACCGACCTGGTGGGCAGCGCCTCATACAACAAGGCGCTGGGGCTGCGGCGCGCGCGGGCGGCGGTCAACTACCTGGTAACGCGGGGCATTTCGCGCTCGCGCCTGCAGGCGGTGGTTTCCTATGGCGAAACCCAGCCGCTGATCGTGACCGAGGGCCGCGAGCGCAAGAACCGCCGCACCGTGACCGAGGTCTGGGGCTTCCTCGAACCCAAGCGCCTGGTGCATGACGGCAAGTACATGCAACGCACCTACGGCATCTACGTCCAGAGCGCCCAGGAGGCGCATACCGAAGAATAGGGGCCCTGCCCCTTTCGCGCCCCGGTTCACCCGGTCACCGGGGCGCGACACGGCCTGAATTCCAACAATTTCGGTTTTTGGGCCGTAATGTTGCCCAGATTGGTCTTCACATTCCCTCTTTGAGAGCAGTGCGCGCGGCGGCGAGTCGTGCGCTGGCGGGTTCGGAACGCGGCCAGAAGGCCCATCGCCGACCCGCAAGGAGGGAAGTGGACAACATGACGAGTACGGCGGCTTTGCATTCCGAACCGGCCCCGGTGATCGCCTGCACGGTGTCCCGGGACATTCAGAACTTCGATTTGCTGATCGAGGACATGGAAACGGAGCTGGGGGAAAGCTGGGGCGATCTGGCATTCCAGGATGCGAACAGCTTTTTCGACCAGCCCGATGCCCGGTCCCTGGAATTCATAGCGGTCGCCGTCGACGACCAGGACGAGGAAAACATCTCGTTCATCGGTGAAATCGTCCGCAGCGCCAAGAAACGGGCCATCAAGGTCATCGTCATCGCCGAGGAATTGAGCCCGATCGCGCTGCACCAGCTGATGCGCGTGGGCGCCGACGATTTCGTACCCTACCCGCTGCCCGAAAACGCGCTGCATGAGGCCATCGAACGGGTACGCCGCCCCGATCCGGCCGCTGTGGCCCAGGGCCCCGACGGCCAGGCCGCGCCTGCGGTGTCGTCCTCGAACCGTGACGGCGTGGTGTTGCCGGTCCATGGCCTGGCCGGCGGCGTCGGCGCGTCGACCTTCGCGGTCAACCTGGCCTGGGAACTGGCCAAGGCCGGAAAGGGCACCAACAGCCGGGTCTGCCTGCTCGACCTGGACCTGCAGTTCGGGTCGGTCTCGACCTACCTCGACCTGCCGCGCAAGGACGTGGTGTTCGAACTTTTGTCCGACCTGTCCTCTCTGGACAGCGAGAATTTCATGCAGGCGCTGCAAAGCTATAACGACGATCTGCATGTTCTGACGGCCCCGGGCGACATCATCCCGCTGGACCTGATCACCTCCGACGACGTGCGCACGCTGATCGACATGGCACGCTCGCAGTTCGAATTCGTCGTGATCGACATGCCGACGACGCTGGTGCAGTGGACCGAGGCGGTGCTCAGCCAGGCGCATGTGTATTTCGCGCTGCTCGAACTGGACATGCGGTCCGCCCAGAACGCGCTGCGGCTGATCCGGGCGCTGAAATCCGAGGACCTCCCGCATGAGCGGCTGCGCTACGCGATGAACCGGGCGCCGAAATTCGCCGACCTGTCAGGCAAGAGCCGGGTCAAGCGGATGGCCGAAAGCCTGGACATCGACATCGAGATCCAGCTGCCCGATGGCGGCAAGGTGGTGTCCGAGGCGGGCGATCACGGTCTGCCGCTCGCCGAAACCGCGGCCAAGGCGCCGCTGCGAAAGGAAATCCAGAAACTCGCGACCTCGCTGTTCGAGCTTGGCCAGATGCCAGCCGCGGCCGAGGCGTGACGCAGAAACGGTAGGCCCCATGTTTTCCCGCTACAAGAAAGCCGATGCTGGCGCCGCCCGCCCGGCGACCGCCCCCGAGCCGCAGCAAAACACGCCGGCGCCCGTGCCGACGCCCCAGGCCACCACCCGC
>JBNGDM010000143.1:0-8403 GCA_049975105.1 Rhodovulum sp.
CCCGGTGGGGCTGGCCGCGGGGTTCGACAAGAACGCCGAGGCGCTGGCGCCGCTGTCGCGCGCGGGCTTCGGCTTCGTCGAGGTGGGCGCGGCGACGCCGCGGCCCCAGCCGGGCAACCCGCGCCCGCGGCTGTTCCGCCTGCCCGAGGACCGCGCCGCGATCAACCGCTTCGGCTTCAACAACGAGGGCATGGTAGCGATCGGCGCGCGGCTGGCCGCCCGGCCCGCGGGCGCGGTGGTGGGGCTGAACCTCGGCGCGAACAAGGACAGCGCCGACCGCGCCGCCGATTTCGCCGCCGTGCTGGCCCATTGCGGCGCGCATGTGGATTTCGCGACCGTCAACGTCTCGTCGCCCAATACCGAGAAACTGCGCGACCTGCAGGGCAAGGCGGCGCTCTCGGCGCTGCTGGCCGGCGTGATGGCGGCGCGGGCCGAATTGCCCCGGCCGATCCCGGTCTTCCTCAAGATCGCCCCGGACCTGAGCGATGCCGAGATCGACGAGATCGCGCAGGTGGCGTTGGACTCCGGGCTGTCGGGGATCGTGGCGACCAACACCACGCTGGCGCGCGCCGGGCTGAAAAGCCGCCACGCCGCGCAGGCGGGCGGGCTGTCGGGCGCACCGCTTTTCGCGCGTTCGACGCGGGTGCTGGCGCGGCTTTCGACCGTGACCGAGGGGCGCCTGCCGCTGATCGGGGTGGGGGGCGTCGGTTCGGCCGAAGACGCCTATGCCAAGATCCGCGCCGGGGCCTCGGCGGTGCAGCTTTACACCGCGCTGGTCTATGGCGGGCTCGGCCTTGTGGCCGAGATCGTGCGCGGGCTGGACGGCTTGCTGGCCCGCGACGGCTTCGACACCGTGGCCCAGGCGGTGGGCACCGGCCGGGAGGACTGGACATGAGCGGCGTCACCCTCTGGCACAACCCGCGCTGTTCGAAATCGCGCGCGGCGCTGGCCCTGCTGGAAGCGCGCGGGATCGCGCCCGTGGTGCGCCGCTATCTCGACGGGCCCCCCAGCCTGGCCGAGCTGCGCGCGGCCCGCGATGCGCTGGGGCGGCCCGCGATCGCCATGATGCGCCCCAAGGACAAGCTGTTCCGCGATCTCGGGCTGGCGCGCGACGATGACGACGAAACGTTGCTGGCCGCGATGGCCGCGCACCCCGCGCTGATCGAACGGCCCATCGTCTTTGCCGGGGGGCGCGCCGCCCTTGGCCGCCCGTCCGAGGCGATCCTCGACATCCTCTGAAGGGCCCACGCCCATGTGCGGACGTTTCGCGATCACCCTGCCGACCGACGCCATGGCGCGCCTGTTCGGGGCGGTGCCCGCCAACGACCTGCCCGAGGGGCCGAATTACAACGTCTGCCCCACCACTCCCGTGGCCACCGTCACCAGCGAGGGCGGCACGCGCCGCTTGCGCCCGATGCGCTGGGGATTCGTGCCGCATTGGTACAAGTCGCCCACCGACGGCCCACTGCTCATCAATGCGCGCGCCGACAGCATCGCGCGAAAGCCCGCCTTCGCCGACGCGGCCCGGCACCGGCGCTGCCTCGTGCCGGCCTCGGGGTTCTACGAATGGCGCACGGATGAGAATGACGCCAAGCTGCCCTGGTATATCCGGCGCGCGGACGGGGCGCCCATCGCTTTCGCCGCGATCTGGCAGGACTGGGACCGCGACGGCCAGCACCTGGCGACCTGCGCCATCGTCACCACCGAAGCGAACGCCCCGATGGCCGCGATCCACCACCGCATGCCGGTGATCGTCGAGCCCGACGACTGGCCGCTCTGGCTGGGCGAGGCGGGGCACGGGGCGGCGGTGCTGATGCGGCCCGCGGCCAAGGACACGCTGGTGTTCCACCGGGTCGGCCGCGCGGTGAATTCGAACCGCGCCGCCGGGCCCGAGCTGATCGAACCGATCGGGGACTGAGCGCGGCGCCCGCGCGGCCGGTCATGCGGATGCTGCATGGCGGCAATGCCGCGCCGGCGATTGTGCCTGCGGCGAAAATCGCCATGTTCCGCCTCCACCCCCTGATACTGGAGACATGAGATGGCTTTCGTGACCGATGTGTTCACGGCCCGCGGCGGGTTCGCCGCCACCCTGGCCCGCCTGGCCAAGACCCTGAACGCCCGCGCCCGGGAATACGCGCTGCGGCGCGCGACCTGCCGGGAACTCTCGGCGCTGGACGACCGCGTACTGGACGACCTGGGCATCCGCCGCGACGAGATCGCCCGCATCGCCGCCGAGTCCGCCCGCGGGGCCTGATCGCCCGGCCCCGCCCGACATCCCGCTTGACCGGCGCGTGGCCGTGTCCTAGTGAACGGGGCGCGCGGGTATAGCTTAATGGTAAAGCCCCTGCCTTCCAAGCAGGTGATGTCGGTTCGATTCCGTCTACCCGCTCCAGTCCCGCCCTTGTGACCGCGCGCGGCGCCGTGAAATCGGCGCCTGCGGCTTGTTGTCCCCGGCGCCCGGCCCTACAACAGCCGGGGATACGCAGGAGAGACCGATGCCGCCCAGGGCGAAGGTGGAGGAAGACCGCGCGAAATCGAAACGGATCGGGGCGCTCAAGGCGCTCTGGCCGTTCGTCACCCCGTATAAACGCATGCTGGCCGCGGCGCTGACCGTGCTGGTGCTGACCGCGGCGGTGTCGCTGGTGCTGCCGATGGCGGTGCGCCGGGTGGTCGACGCCTTCGAGACCGAGGCCGCGGCACTTCTGGACAGCTATTTCGCCGCCGCACTGGGCATCGCGGGGCTGCTCGCGCTGGGCACGGCGCTGCGCTATTACCTGGTGACGCGGCTGGGCGAACGGGTGGTGGCCGATATCCGCACCGCCGTGTTCGACCGCATGATCGGGATGAGCCCCGCCTTCTACGAAAAGGTGATGACCGGCGAGGTGCTCAGCCGGATCACCACCGACACCACGCTGATCCTGTCGGTGATCGGCTCTTCGGTGTCGGTCGCCCTGCGCAACGTGCTGATCTTCTTCGGCGGGCTGGTGCTGATGCTGGCCACCTCGCCCAAGCTGACCAGCGCGGTGCTGATCCTGGTGCCGGCGGTGATCGTGCCCATCGTCCTGCTGGGCCGTCGCCTGCGCCGCCTGTCGCGCGAGAACCAGGACTGGATCGCCGCGTCCTCCGGCAATGCCTCCGAGGCGCTTCTGGCGGTGCAGACGGTGCAGGCCTTCACCCACGAGGCGGCCAGCCGCGGCACCTTCCACGACGTGACCGAGAAAAGCTTCGTCGCGGCCAAGCAACGGGTCGGCACGCGGGCGCTGATGACGGCGATCGTGATCTTCCTGGTCTTCGCCGGGATCGTCGGCGTGCTGTGGGTGGGCGCGCGCGACGTCCGGGCCGACGCGATGACCGTGGGCGAACTGGTCCAGTTCGTGATCTATTCGGTGATGGTCGCGGGCGCCGTGGGCGCGATGACCGAGATCTGGGGCGAATTGCAGCGCGCCGCGGGGGCGACCGAGCGGCTGGTCGAACTGCTCACCGCCGAGGACAGCGTGACCGACCCCGCCCGGCCCGCGCCGCTGCCCGGCCGCGCACGGGGCGATATCCGCTTCGAAGGGGTGCGTTTCTCCTATCCCTCGCGCCCCGGAATCGCCGCGCTCGACGGGATCGACCTGCATGTGAAACCGGGCGAGACCGTGGCGCTGGTCGGCCCCTCGGGGGCGGGCAAGTCCACCATCATCCAGCTCTTGCTGCGCTTCTACGACCCGCAGGCGGGGCGCATCCTGCTGGACGGCGTGGACCTGCGTGATACCACCCGTGCCACCTTCCGCCACCATATCGCGCTGGTCCCGCAAGACCCGGTGATCTTCGCCGCCACCGCGCGCGAGAACATCCGCTTCGGCCGCCCCGAGGCCACCGATCACGAGGTCGAACTCGCCGCCCGCGCCGCCGCGGCGCATGACTTCCTGGCCGCGCTGCCCGACGGCTATGACACCTATGTGGGCGAACGCGGCATCATGCTGTCGGGCGGCCAGAAACAGCGCATCGCCATCGCCCGCGCCATCCTGCGCGACGCGCCGGTGCTGCTGCTGGACGAGGCGACCTCGGCGCTGGATGCCGAATCCGAGCGTGCCGTGCAGCACGCCGTCGACGAGATGGCCGCCACCCGCACCACGCTGATCGTGGCGCACCGGTTGGCCACGGTGAAAAAGGCCGACCGCATCCTGGTGTTCGACGAGGGCCGGATCGTGGCCGAGGGCACGCACCAGGCGCTGGTCGCCCAGGGCGGGCTTTACGCCCGGCTTGCGCGGCTGCAATTCACCGACGGCATCGAAAGCGCCGCCTGAGCGGCCTCGTTTTCGTTTCCCTGTCGCAAAAACCCGGTCTAACCTTCGGCATCGTTAACGATGGTTGCGGAGGAGAAGACAGATGGGTTTGTGGAAATTCGTGAAAGACGCGGGCAAGAAGCTGACCGGCCGGGCCGAGGCCGCCGAGGCCCCCAGCGCCGAGGCGTTGCAAAAAGAAATCGCCGACCTTGGCCTTGATGCCGAGGGGCTGGAGATCGAGGTCGAGGGCGACAAGGTCAAGCTCAAGGGCACGCCGAAAAGCCAGGAGGCCAAGGAAAAGGTGATGCTGGCCGTCGGCAATATCGAGGGCGTGGCCGAGGTCGAGGACGCGGCCGGCGGCGCAGACCCGGTGTTCCACACCGTGGTCAAGGGCGACTCGCTTTGGAAGATCGCCGAGGCGACGCTGGGCAACGGCGCCCGCTACATGGAGATCTTCGAGGCCAACACGCCGATGCTGAAGGACCCCGACAAGATCTATCCCGGCCAGGTGCTGCGCATCCCGCAGGGCTGAACCTTTCGCGGGGCGGATATCTGACGTCGCGTTGCAAGGGGCGCGCGGCACCTTGCGGCGCGCGCCGTTTGCCGCCATCCTCGCCCTCCGACAGGGAAAGGAAGGCCCGCACACACCGGGCCCCAGGGAGGACGACCGATGGCCGGCTTTGCCTCACGCGCCGATCGCGACGCGATCGAGGCGGAATCCGAATGGCAGGGGCGCACGCTTCCGCGCAGCGTCTACGAATTCGTCAGCGCGACCGCCCGCACCCATGCCGACCGTCCGGCGCTGTCGTTCCAGTTGCTGTCCGACCCGGGCGCCCATGCCGAAACGCTGAGCTGGGCCGAATTCCACGGCCGTGTCACCCAGGCCGCCAACCTGTTCCGCCGGCTGGGCGTCGGCGAGGACGACGTGGTGGCCTATATCCTGCCGAACTGCACCGAAACGGCGGTGACATTGCTGGGCGGGGCCATCGCGGGGATCGTCAACCCGATCAACCCGCTGCTCGAGGCCGAGCAGATCGCCGCCATCCTGCGCGAGACCAGGGCCAAGGTGGTGGTCACGCTCAGGACCTTTCCCAAGACCGATGTCGCCCAGAAGGTCGCCGAGGCGGTGCGCCACGCGCCGAACGTCGATACCGTGCTCGAGGTCGACCTTCTGCGCTACCTGACCGGCGTCAAGAAACTGATCGTGCCGCTGATCCGGCCGAAAAACCCCGACAACCACCACGCCGACCTCCTGGATTTCCACAGGGAACTGGCGAAGGAACGCGCCGACGGGCTGGATTTCCCGGATCATTCCGAGGACCGGACCGCCGCCTATTTCCACACCGGCGGCACCACCGGCCTGCCCAAGGTCGCCCAGCACAAGGTCTCGGGGATGGTCTATAACGGCTGGCTGGGCCACCGCCTGCTGTTCACCGAGACCGACACGCTGATCTGCCCCTTGCCGCTGTTCCACGTCTTCGCGGCCTACCCGGTGCTGATGTCGGTGATCGCGGCGGGCGCGCATGTGGTGCTGCCCACGCCCGCGGGCTATCGCGGCGAGGGGGTGTTCGACAATTTCTGGAAGCTGATCGAACGCTGGGGCGTGACCTTCGTCATCGCCGTGCCCACCGCCATCGCCGCGCTGATGCAGCGCAAGGTCGATGCCGATGTCTCGACGCTCCGCTACGCCTTCTCGGGCTCGGCACCGCTGCCGATCGAGCTTTACAACCGCTTCGAAAAGGCGACCGGCGTCACCATCTGCGAAGGCTACGGCCTGACCGAGGCGACCTGCCTGGTGTCGATCAACCCGCCCGAGGGCGGCAAGAAGATCGGCTCGGTGGGCATTCCCTTCCCCTACACGGATGTGCGCATCCTGAAATGCGACGCCGAGGGCAACGTGATCGCCGAATGCGACATCGACGAGGTCGGCGAGATCTGCGTGGCCAATCCCGGCGTGCTGGAGGGGGCGACCTATACCGACGCCACCAAGAATCTGGGCCTCTACGCCGAGGGAACCTACCTGCGCACGGGCGATCTGGGCCGGCTGGATGCCGACGGCTATCTCTACATCACCGGCCGGGCCAAGGACATCATCATCCGTGGCGGCCACAATATCGACCCCGCCGAGATCGAGCAGGCGCTGGCCGGGCACCGCGACGTCGCCTTCGTGGGCGCCATCGGGCAGCCCGACGCCTTCGCCGGCGAACTGCCCTGCGCCTATGTCGAACTGGTGCAGGGCGCCACCGCCACGCCCGCGGACCTGCTGGACTATGCCAGGGTGCATATCCACGAACGCGCCGCCATCCCCAAGCATGTCGAGATCCTGGACGAGTTGCCCAAGACCGCGGTCGGCAAGGTGTTCAAGCCCGCCCTGCGCAAGCGCGCCATCGCCCGCGTCTACGACGCCGCGCTGGCCGAGGCGGGTGTGGCCCCGCGCGTGCGCGAGGTCGTCGAGGACCGCAAGCGCGGCCTGGTCGCCCGGCTGGACCGCCCCGAGGGCACGGACGAGGACGCGGTGCGCGCGGTGCTGGGGAATTTCACCGCGCCATGGGAATGGTCGGATTGATCCCCATCCCCGCCATTCTTCTGCCACAAGATTCGGCGACCTTCCGCCGATACGCGGAACGACGGGGCGAAGCATGCGGAAATCTTCCAAAGCGATTGCGACCATGATCGGCGCGGCGGCGATCATGTCCTGCAGCCAGGGCATCGCCGCCGCACAGCCCAAATCGCAGGTGCTCTACGCGCATCGCGCCTGGGAAGTGCGCGGCGTCGTGTTCGACAGCGGCGCGCCCATGTGCGTGGCGCTGGTCCAGCTGGATGGCGCCGCGCTTTCGATCTGGGCCGACGGATCGCGCCCGATCAGCCTGCAATTCTACGCGCGCGACTGGGACTTCGGCCAAACCGTCTCCGATATCGAGGTGCAGGTGGATTCGCGCGACGAATGGACCCTGGGCGGTGCCGACCTGTTCGATAACGCGGTGTTCTTCAGCCTGCCCAGCGACGATGTCAGCGTCGAGTTCCTCGGCCAGGTGGCCGATGGCATGACGTTGCACCTGCGCGACGGAAAGGGCGACGATCTCTACGACTACACGTTGTCAGGGTCGAACGCCTCCATCCGGGCGCTGGGCCGCTGCGTCGATGCGCTGCGCGCGCGCGGATGCGGGCGACCCCGACCCGTTCGACTGACGCCCCGCCGCGCGTGCGGCGCTGATCCCTCATCTAGGGGCCAAAAGGGCGGCACGGCACGCGCCCGCCCGACCCCATGGGCGACCCGTCCCGAGAAGGACGAGCCCCGCGCTAGACCGCCCCCGGAACCTCCACCCGCCTTGTCCGCATCGCCGCCCCCTGGCCGCGTCTGCCTGACCGGGCGGGCCGGGCGACCCGTCTCACTCTGCCGCCATGGCAAGCGGCGCGCCGTCCAGCGCCCGCGCGAGCACCGGGGCATACTCCGGATGGCCGCTGGCCAGCGCCAGCGTTGCCTCCAGCATCCCCGCCTTGGCGCCGCAGTCGAACCTCCGGCCCGAGAAGTCATAGCCCACCAGCCCGATCCGCCCCGCATCCGCGGCGATCGAGTCGGTCAGCTGGATCTCGTCATTCGCGCCCGGCGGCAGCCCGTCCAGCGTGTCGAAGATCGACCCGTCCAGGATATAGCGCCCCACCACCGCCTTCAGCGACGGCGCGGCCTCGGGGGCGGGTTTCTCGACCATGCCGGTGGCATGGGTCAGCGGCCCGTCCATGCGGCTGGGCGCCAGCACGCCATAGCGCGACACCTCGTCCTCGGGCACCTCCATCGCGGCGACCATGTGGCCCGCGCCGCAGCCCTCATAGGCCGCGATCATCTCGGCCAGGCAGCCCGGCTGCGACAGGATCAGGTCGTCGGGCAGCAGCACAGCCACCGGCCCCGGCAGCACATGCGGCCGCGCGCACAGCACCGCGTGGCCCAGGCCAAGCTGGTCGTGCTGCATCACGAATTCCACCTCGTGATCCTCCTCGTCCAGCGCGGCGTCATGCAGTTCCTGCGCCAGCTGCGCCTTGCCACGCGCACGCAGCGTTTCGATCAGGTCGTGATCGGCGCGCACATGCCGTTCGATGGCCGATGTCTGACGTCAGCGCCTATGGGACAGATTTGAGG
>JBNGDM010000144.1:0-8349 GCA_049975105.1 Rhodovulum sp.
TTCGGGCGCCCGGGCCTCCTGCTCGGAGCGCTGGCGTGCCTCCATCACGGCGCGGTTGGTCTCCTCGACCAGGCGCGCGATCGACACCCGCGTGTCGTCGTCGATCGGCAGCACCTCGCCCACCGCGGCCTCGCGCGGGCCGGTCTCGATCGCTGTCAGCCAGTCATGGGCCGATTGCGGCCGTTCCCGGGGCACCACGTTCAGCGCCCTGTCGATCGCCGCCAGGAACGCGGGGTCATAGCCCGGCACGCGGCCCTGCAGCGGTTCGCAGGGGTCGGGTTCGTTCGCGGCCAGCGCGGCCATGCGTTGCTGGCTGCTGGGCGGGGCTTCGCCGGCGATCAGGTGATAGAAGGTCGCCGCCAGCGCATAAAGGTCGCTGGGCGGGCCCTGCTTGATGCCGGCGACGTAGAATTCCTGGGGCGAATAGCCGTCCTTGACCACCTGCAGCCGCGAAAGAACGCGGCTGTTGCGGGTGGCCCGTTCCCGCGCCGCGCCGAAATCGATCAGCACGGGACTGCCATCGAGGCCGATGATGATGTTGTCGGGCGAGATGTCCCGGTGCAGCAGGCTTTGATCGTGGATGAAGGCCACCGCATCCAGCACCTTGACCAGGATCGCGCGGATCGCCGCGGGCGTCGGTGTTTCGCGCGGGTCCTCGATCACCTCGAGCAGGGTTTTCCCCTCGATATAGTCCAGCGCCATGTAGGCGGTGGTGTTGTCGGAAAACACCTGGTGGACGCCCACGATGCCGGGATGGCTCAGCCGCGCCAGCCGGTGCGCCTCGTCGATGAAAAGCTGGACGATCGAGTGGAATTCCTGGCTGTAGCTGCGCGAGCGGGCATGCACGTCCTGGCCGGTGCGCAGGCACAGCGATTCGGGGAAACACTCCTTGATGACTACGGTCCGGTCCAGGCTGTCGCGGGCGAGATAGGTCAGGCCGAATCCGCCGGCATTCAGGAATCGTTCGATCCTGTACTGGCCGTGCAAAAGCTCGGTGCCGGGCTGCAACTCCTCCACGGGGCCGTCGGCCGGCAGGTGATTCTGTATGTCGGGCGCTGCGTTCATCTTGGCGATCTGGTTGCGCGATTGAGCGGTGGCCCGCCGGGGCGGGGCGCACCTGACATCCACGGATACGCGTCCGACTGTTCCCGATAAGCTGGACCAAAAAATGGCTGCGATCCCGTCGATTGCGGCAAAATCCGGGCAAGCCGCCGCGATCCCGGCGGGCGGACGCGATCAAAGCCCCGGAAAACGCGTCGCGGGTGCGATTCCGGCAACGCCCAGGGCCCCTGGCGGGGCGAGTTCTTCGAAAATCCGACGCATTTTCCCGCCGCGCGTGGCGGGCCCGTGCCGACCCGCCTGCGGTTGTCCCAAGCGGCGCGCGTGCCTATCTCCTCCCCAAAGCGCGCCGTGCCGCGCCCGTTTCCGACCGGAGGCCCGACACCCGTGTCCGCCCGCAGCCCCGCGCATGTGCCTGACGCCGCCGCACAGCCCGCCCGCGCGCGGCCCGTCCGGCTGGCCAGCTACAACATCCGCAAGGCGGTGGGGCTGGACTGGAAACGCGATGCCGGCCGCACGCTGGACGTCATAAACGAGATCGGCGCCGACGCGGTCGTTCTGCAAGAGGCCGACAAGCGCCTGGGCGCGCGGCCTGCCGCCCTGCCGCGCGAGGCGATCGCGCGCGAAACCGATTTCACCGTCGCCGACCTGGCGCCCAACGCGGTCAGCCTGGGCTGGCACGGCAACGCGGTGCTGGTGCGCCGGGGGCTGGCGGTCACCGCCGCCGAACGGCTGGTCCTGCCCGGGCTGGAACCCCGCGGCGCGGTGGTGGTGCGCCTGGGCGAGGGGCCGGGCGCGATCACCGTGGTTGGCGTCCACCTGGCCCTGATGCGGCGCTGGCGGTTGCGACAGTTGCACGCGATCCGCGCGCGGTTCTGCGAAACCGAAAGCGCGCGCACCGTGATCCTGGGCGATTTCAACGAATGGTCCGAAACCCGCGGCTTCGAGCCGCTGGCCGACCGCTTCCGCGTGGTGGCGCCGGGCAAGACCTTCCATGCCAGCCGGCCGCGCGCCGGGCTCGACCGCATCGCCCATGGCCACGGGCTGGCGCTGGGCGCGGCGGGCGTGCACGAGACGCCGCGCGCCCGCGCCGCCTCCGACCACCTGCCGATCTGGGCGGATATGGCACCCGCCGCCTGAACCCGCGCTTGCCTTTCGGCCGGGCAGGGAACAGCATCGGGCCATGCTTCAGCTCATGCTTCCCGCGCTGCTGCTGGCGCTTCAGGCCGCGACGGTCTGGGCGGTGTTCCGGGCGATCCGCATTGCGCGCACGCCACAGGGCGCGGTGGGCTGGGTGGTGTTCCTGATCGCTGCACCCTACGTCGCGTTGCCGATCTTCCTGTTCCTCGGCCACTCGCGCCTGCCGGGCTATGTCACCGCCCGGCGGTCGGCGCGCAGTTCGATCGCCGCGCTGCCCGATTTCGACCCGGCCCGGCGCGCCGAGGGGGCGGGCCTGCCGCCGCGGCTGCGCCGGTCGCTTTCGGGGTTCGAGCGGATCGCCGGCATGCCGGCGGTCTCGGGCAACGGCGTGCGGCTGTTGCTGGACGGCCCCCAGACCTTCGCCGCCATCTTCGAGGCGATCGAGCGGGCCGAGGCCTACGTGCTGGTGCAGACCTACATCCTGCGCGACGACGAGACCGGCCGCGCCCTGCAACGCCGCCTGATCGCGCGCGCGCAGGCGGGCTGCACCGTGCGCCTGCTCTACGACGCCATCGGCAGCCACAAGCTGCCCGAGGCCTACCTGTCCGAGCTGCGCGCGGCGGGCGTGGTCGTCGCCAACTTCCATTCGCTGCGCAAGCCGCACAGCCGCTTCCAGGTGAATTTCCGCAACCACCGCAAGATCGTCATCGTCGACGGCACCGCGGGTTTCCTGGGGGGGCACAACGTGGGCGACGAATACATGGGGCGCGACGCGCGCATCGGGCGCTGGCGCGATACCCATCTGCGGCTGACGGGGCCTGCGGTGGCGCAGCTGCAACTGATCTTCGTCGAGGACTGGTTCTGGGCCACCGAGGAACGGCTGAACCTCGCCTGGAAGCCCGACCCCGTGGCCGGGGGCGTCGACGCGCTGGTCGTGGCGCCCGGGCCGGCCGATGTGCTCGAAACCGGCAGCCTCTATTTCTGCAACGCGATCCACGCCGCGCAGGACCGCATCTGGATCGCCTCGCCCTATTTCGTCCCCGATACCGACATCCTGACCGCGCTGTCGCTGGCCGCGCTGCGCGGCGTCGACGTGCGCATCCTCGTGGCCGACAGGCGCGACCACCTCTGGGTCTGGCTCGCCGCCTTCGCCTATTTCGACGAGATGCTGGACGCGGGCGTGCAGATATACCGCTATACCGACGGGTTCATGCACCAGAAGGCCCTGGTGGTCGACGAGGCCTTCGCCTCGGTCGGCACGGTGAACCTGGACAACCGCTCCTGCCGGCTGAATTTCGAGGTCACTGCGCTGGTCTTCGACGCCGATTTCGCCCGCGCCGTGGCGGCGATGCTCGAGGCGGATTTCACGCAAAGCTACGCCTACACGACGCGGCTGGCCGACACGCGCGGCCCGCTGCGCCGGAACGGCGCGCGGGTGGCCCGCCTGATGGCCCCGATCCTCTAGGGGGCGGGCGGCAAGGGCGGGCCACCCTGCGCAAAGGCCGGGTCAAAGGCCCGCCGCCCCTTCTGCTGGCCGAAAATATCCTGGGGGGTCTGGGGGGCAACGCCCCCCAGCCGGTCGCCTTGGCGCAGCCAAGGCGAAACCCGCCGGGTCATCCGCGGCCGGTTCTTTCCTACGCCCCCGCCCGGTGCCGCCGCCGCACCCGCGCGGGCCGCCCCTCCAGCGACAGGCGGGTATCGTTCCGCGCCATCTCGGCCACCACCCGGCCCCTGGCGATCACCGCCAGCCGGTCGGGGCGCAGGCGGATCGCCTCCACCGGGTCGCCCGCGTCCAGCACCACCAGAGACGCCCGCGCGCCCTCGTGCAGCCCGTAATCGTCCAGGTGCAGGATCTTGGCGTTCTCCACCGTCACCATGTCGAAACAGCGCCGCATCTCGTCGGGCGACGTCATCTGCGCCACGTGCAGCCCCATGAACGCCACGTCCAGCATGTCGGCGGTGCCAAGGCTGTACCACGGGTCGCGCACGCAATCCTGCCCCCAGCCGACGCGGATGCCATGCGCCTGCATCTCCTTCACCCGCATCAGGCCGCGGCGCTTGGGGAAGGTGTCGTGCCGGCCCTGCAACACGATGTTGATCAGCGGGTTCGGGATCGCCGCCAGTTCCGCCTCGGCCATCAGGGGCAACAGCTTGGACACGTAGTAATTGTCCATCGAATGCATCGAGGTCAGGTGGCTGCCCGCCACCCGCCCCTGAAGCCCCAGCCTCTGCGTCTCGTAGGCCAGGGTTTCCACATGACGCGACAGCGGGTCGTCGGTCTCGTCGCAATGCATGTCGACCAGCAGGCCGCGCTCCGCCGCGATCTCGCACAGCGCCCGGACGGACTCGCGCCCCGCCTCCATCGTGCGTTCGAAATGCGGGATGCCGCCGACCACGTCCACGCCCATGTCCAGCGCGCGCAGCGTGTTGTCCCGCGCCGTGGGGTCGCGAAAGAATCCGTCCTGCGGGAAGGCGACCAGTTGCAGGTCGAGATAGGGTTTGACCCGCTCGCGCACCTCCAACAGCGCCTGAACCCCCTTCAGCGCGTCGTCGCAGGTATCGACATGGCTGCGGATCGCCAGAAGGCCCATGCTCACCGCCCAGTCGCAATAGGCCAGGGCGCGCTCGACCATCTCGCCCACCGTGGCCTGCGCCTTCAACTCGCCCCACAGCGCGATGCCCTCCAGCAAGGTGCCCGACGCGTTGATGCGCGGCGTGCCGTAGGACAGCGTCGCGTCAAGGTGGAAATGCGGGTCCACGAAGGGCGGGCTGACCAGATCGCCCGTGGCGTCGATCACGCGCCCCGCCGTCGACCCGGCCAGGTCGCCCACCGCCGCGATCCGGTCACCGCGGATGCCGATATCGGCCACCCGCCCGTCCGGCAGGGTGCCGCCCGTGACGAGGATATCGAACTCTGCCATTCAGCGTTCTCCGCGGTTATAGGGCACCATCAGGGCGGCCGGCACCTCGGCCCGGCGCGACATCAGCACCAGCGCCAGGATCGACAGGACGTAAGGCACCATCAGGAACACCTGGTAGGGGATTTCCGCACCCAGCGGCGTCTGCTGCATGCGGATCTGCAACGCGTCGAACCCCGCGAACAACAGCGCGCCCAACAGCGCCTTGCCCGGCATCCACGCGCCGAACACCACCAGCGCGATGCAGATCCAGCCGCGCCCGTTCACCATCTCGAAGAAAAAGGACGAAAACGCCGACATGGTCAGGAACGCCCCGCCCACCGCCATCAGCCCCGAGCCCACCATCACCGCCCCCATGCGGATCGCCGTGACCGACAGCCCCTGCGCCTCGACCGCCGAGGGGTTCTCGCCCGCCGCCCTCAGCGCCAACCCCAATGGCGTCCGGTACAGCACCAGCGCCACGATCAGGACGGTGGCGAAGGCGAGATAGGTCAGCGCCGTCTGCGAAAACAACGCCTCGCCCAGGAACGGGATATCGGACAACACGGGGATATCCAGCGGCTGGAACGGCTCGATCCGGGGCGGGCTGGTGACCTCCGGCAGGGCCAGCCGATAGGCGTAATAGGCCGAAGATGTCGCCAGCAGCGTCACCCCCAGCCCCACCACGTGCTGTGACAACCCGAAGGGCACCGTCAGCGTGGCATGGGCCAGCCCGAACAGCGCCCCGCTCGCAAAGGCCACCAGCACCCCGGGCCACAGCCCCAGCCCCGCGTAAACCGCCATCCAGCCCGCGAAGGCACCAAAGACCATGATCCCCTCGATCCCAAGGTTCAGCACGCCCGCCCGTTCGCAGATCAACTCGCCCATCGTGGCAAAGATCAGCGGCGAGGCGATGCGCAGCACCGCGGCCCAGAAGCTGGCCGAGACGAGGATATCGAAAATCTCCATCAGCCCCTCACCACGCGGAACCGGGTCAGCAGGATCGCCAGCACCATGAACAACAGCGCCGTGGCGACCGAGATATCTGCGATATAGGTGGGCACCTCGGCGGCTCGGCTCATGGAATCGGCACCCACGAAGATGCCCGCCACGAACAGCGCCGAGACGACGACGCCCAGGGGGTGCAACAGCGCCAGCATCGCCACGATGATGCCCGTGTAGCCGAAGCCGGGGGAGAGATCGAGCGTCAGGTTGCCCTTCAGCCCCGCCACCTCGGAAAACCCGGCCAGCGCCGCGAGGCCGCCCGACAGAAGCGCCGTCTTGACCATGACACGCCCCACCGGAATCCCGGCGAACCGCGCGGCCTGCGGGTTCTGCCCGACCGCGCGGATTTCATAGCCCAGCGTCGTTTTCACCTGGATCAACCAGACCACCACCGCCGAGATCAGCGCAAGCCCAAAGCCCCAGTGCAGGCGCAGCCCGTCGACGATGCGGGGCAGGCGGGCATCGCGCGGGATCGCCTCGGATTTCGGCCAGCCCATGCCCATCGGGTCCTTCAGCGGGCCTTCCAGCAGCATCGAGATGAACAGCAGCATGATGAAGTTGAACAAAAGCGTGGTGACCACCTCGTCCACGCCGAGGCGCACCTTCAACAGCACCGGCCCCAGCAGCACAAGCGCGCCCGCCAGCACCGCGGCCCCCGCCATCGCCGGGATCGCGACCGGCCCGGGCAGGCCCATCTGCGTGCCGATCAGCACCGTCATCAGGGCACCCGCGTAAAGCTGCGCCTCGGCGCCGATGTTCCACAGCTTGGCGCGAAAGGCCACGGCCACCGCCAGCCCGGTAAAGATCAGCGGCGTCGCCCGGTTCAGCGTTTCCAGAAGCGCGAATTTCGACCCCGCCGCGCCCTTCACGATCAGCCCCAGCGTGGCAAAGGGGTTGGCGCCCGCCAGCATCGCCAGCGCCGAGGCCACGACCACCGTCGCCGCGATGGCCAGCGCCGGCAGGCCCAGCGTGCGGGCCAGCCCCGGGGCGGCAACGGGTTCAAGCCGCATCGGAAAACCCCTGTCCGGCCATCCACTGCCCCAGTTCCGCGGGCGTTTTCGACCCCCGCGGGAATTCCGGCGACAGGCGGCCCTCGCTCATCACGTGGATCACGTCCGACAGCGCGCGGATTTCATCCAGGTCTTCCGAGATCAGCAACACCGCCGCGCCCGCGTCCCGCGCCGCGATCAGGCACTCCTGCACATAGGTCAGCGCGCCGATATCCAGGCCCCGCACCGGCTGGTTGGCGAGGATGATCTTCGGCCCCGCCTCCAGCGCGCGGCCCAGGATCAGTTTCTGCATGTTGCCCCCCGACAGCAGGCGAATGCGCGCCTCGGGTCCCGGGCAGCGCACGTCGTATTTTTCAATGATTCCCTCGGCATGGGCGCGGGCGCGGGTCCAGTCCATCCAGCCCGCGCGGCTGAAGGGCGGGCGCGCATAGCCTTCCAGCACCGCGTTCTCGGTCAGGGTGAAATCGGCGATCGACCCGGTGGCGTGCCGGTCCTCGGGGATGCGGCCGACACCCGCGGCCAGCGCCGCCCGGGGGGACCATCCGGCGACGGTTTGGCCCGCCACGCGCAATTCCCCGCTTTCCGGCGCGATCAGCCCCGACACCAGGTCGGCCAGCGCCCCCTGCCCGTTGCCCGACACCCCCGCCAGACCGGTGATCTGTCCGGCCTTCAGCGTCAGGGTCACGCGGCGCAGGCCCGTCCGGTTGCCCTCGGGCGGGGTCGAGACGTCGCACAGTTCCATCAGCGCCGCGCCGGGCGTGCCCAGCGGCGGGTGGGGCAGGGCGACCTCGGCGCCGACCATCATCTCGGCGATCCGGTGGCGGTCGGTCCGGTCCGTCGCGACCTCGCCCACGACCCGCCCGTGGCGCAGCACGATCACCCGGTCGCTGACTGCCGTCACCTCGTGCAGCTTGTGCGAAATGAAGATGATCGACAGCCCCTGCGCCACCGCCTTTTTCAGCGTCTCGAACAGCGCATCGCTTTCCTGGGGCGTCAGCACCGCGGTCGGTTCGTCCAGGATCAGGATGCGCGCGTCGCGATACAGCGCCTTGAGGATTTCGACCCGCTGGCGTTCGCCCACCGACAGCGTCTTGACCTTGGCATCGGGGTGGACCGCCAGCCCGAAATCGCGCGACAGCTGTTCCACCCGCGCCCGCGCCGCACCCCGCCCCAGGCCAGGGGCCAACAGCGCCCGCGTGCCCAAAAGGATGTTCTCCAGCACCGTCATGTTGCCCGCC
>JBNGDM010000145.1:0-8336 GCA_049975105.1 Rhodovulum sp.
GCGGTCCGAGACCGTGAAACAGGTGGTGCTGCCCGCGGCTCTGCCCGGCATCGTGGGGGCGATCCTGCTGGCCGCGTCGCGCGCCATCGGCGAGACGATGATCGTGGTGCTGGGCGCGGGGGCGGCGGCGCGGCTTTCGATGAACCCGTTCGACGCGATGACCACCGTGACCGCCAAGATCGTCAGCCAGTTGACGGGGGACGCCGACTTCGCCAGCCCCGAGGCGCTGGTGGCCTTCGCTCTGGGGATGACGCTGTTCGTCATCACGCTGGGGCTGAACGTCTTTGCCCTTTACATCGTGCGCAAGTACCGGGAGCAGTACGAATGACCGACGCGACGATCCCCGCCGCCACCGGTGCCTCCGGGTCGCTTCTGCAACCCGATGCGCGCACCCGCCGCCGCAACGCCGCCGAGGCGCGGTTCCGGCTGTACGGGCTGATCGCGGTGGGCATCGGGCTGTTCTTCCTGGTGGCGCTGATCGGCTCGATCTTCTTGAACGGGGCAGGGGCCTTCCAGCAAACTGCTTATAAGCTGCCGATCGAGTTCCGGCAGGACGTTCTGGACAAGAACGGCACCGGCGATATCGAGACGATCAAATCGGTCAAGACATTCGCCTACAAGCCGCTGATCCGCGAAGCGATCCTGCGCGAGATCGACCGCCTGGGGATCGAGACGCCGTTGTCCGAGGCCAAGGTGAAGGGCTTTTCCTCGGACCTGGACAACCTGTTTTCGGACGGGGCGCCGGCGACGCTACGCAACATGGTGATCTCCGACCCTGGACTGATCGGCCAGACGGTGACGGTCAAGCTGATCGCCGCGTCGCGCGTGGACGGCTACCTCAAGGGCCGGGTCAGCCGCGAGTCGATCGCCCGCGACAAGAACCTGGATGCCGTCCACCTGGACCTGGTGGACGAACTGCGCGCGGCGGGCGTGGTGGCCAAGGGGTTCAACCTGGCCTTCATCACCGGCCCCGACGCATCGGATGCGCGGCCCGAACAGGCCGGGATGGGCGTGGCTATGCTGGGCTCGTTCTTCATGATGCTGGTGGTGCTGCTGCTCAGCCTGCCGATCGGCGTCGCGGCCTCGATCTACCTGGAGGAATTCGCGCCGAAGAACCGGATCACCGACCTGATTGAGGTCAATATCTCGAACCTGGCCGCGGTGCCGTCCATCGTGTTCGGCATCCTGGGGCTGGCGGTGTTCATCCAGGTGATGCACCTGCCGCAATCGGCGCCGCTGGTGGGCGGGCTGGTGCTGACGCTGATGACGTTGCCGACGATCATCATCTCGACGCGGGCCTCGCTGAAATCGGTGCCGCCGTCCATCCGCGACGCGGCCCTGGGGGTTGGGGCGTCCAAGATGCAGGCGGTGTTCCACCACGTGCTGCCGCTGGCCATGCCCGGCATTCTGACCGGCACGATCATCGGGCTGGCGCAGGCGCTGGGAGAGACCGCGCCGCTGCTGCTGATCGGGATGGTGGGCTATATCGCGTCGAACTATCCCGACGGGGTGGCCTCGGGCTTTCTGGACCCGAACTCGGCGATGCCCGCGCAGATCTTCGAATGGGCGAAACGCGCCGACCCGGCTTTCTACGAACGCGCCTGGGGCGGGATCATCATCCTGCTGGTTTTCCTGATGACCATGAACATCATCGCCATTCTGCTGCGCCGCCGCTTCGAGCGCCGCTGGTAGGGCCGGGAAAGGACCCCTAAGATGTACGACAATCCACTGACGAAGAGGGAAACAGTGACCCAGGAGGTGAAGTTCTCGGCCCGCGGGGTCAACGTGTTCTACGGCGACTCCCACGCCATCAAGGGCGTGGACGTGGATATCGAGGACAAGACGGTCACCGCCTTTATCGGGCCGTCGGGCTGCGGCAAGTCCACCTTTCTGCGCTGCCTGAACCGGATGAACGACACGATTGACGTCTGTCGTGTCGAGGGCCGGATCACGCTGGACGGCGAGGACATCTACGACCCGCGCGTCGACCCGGTTCAGCTGCGGGCGCGGGTCGGCATGGTGTTCCAGAAGCCGAACCCGTTCCCCAAGTCGATCTACGACAACGTGGCCTATGGACCCAAGATCCACGGCATGGCGCGGTCGCGCGCGGAACTGGACGAGATCGTGGAACGCGCGTTGCGACGCGGGGCGATCTGGGACGAGGTCAAGGACCGGCTGGATGCGCCGGGCACCGGGCTTTCGGGTGGCCAGCAACAGCGACTGTGCATTGCCCGCGCGGTAGCAACCGAGCCAGAGGTTCTGTTGATGGACGAGCCCTGTTCCGCGCTCGACCCGATCGCCACCGCCCAGGTCGAAGAACTGATCGACGAGCTGCGCCAGGACTACTCGGTCGTGATTGTCACCCATTCCATGCAGCAGGCCGCGCGCGTCAGCCAGAAGACCGCCTTTTTCCACCTCGGCAATCTGGTCGAGTTCGGCGAGACCGGCCAAATCTTCACCAACCCGCAAGACCCGCGCACCGAAAGCTACATCACCGGCCGGATCGGCTGAGAAGGAACACCCCATGTCCGACCGTCATATTGTCAAATCCTATGACCGCGATCTCGAGGCGATCCAGGCGCTCATCATGAAAATGGGCGGCATGGTGGAAACTGCGATCCTGGAGGCGGCGCAATCACTGGAGAACCGCGACGAGGAGTTGGCCGAGCGCGTGCGCGCGAATGACCGTGCCGTCGACGAACTGGAAGAACGTGTCAATGAAGAGGCTGCGCGCATGCTGGCACTGCGCCAGCCTTCGGCGGGCGACCTGCGGACCGTGCTGACCGTGATGAAGATCTCGGCCAACCTGGAACGTGTGGGGGACTATGCCAAGAACATGGCCAAGCGCACCGGCGTGCTGTTGCAGATGACCCCGATCGACGGGTCGTCGGGGGCGATCCGGCGGATGTCGATGGCGGTGGGCGGAATGCTCAAGGACGCGCTCGACGCCTATATCCAGCGCGACCCGGAATTGGCGCAGGACGTGCGGCTACGCGACCATGAAGTCGACCAGATGTATAACGCTCTGTTTCGCGAGTTCCTGACTTTCATGATGGAGGATCCGCGAAACATCACCGCCTGTATGCACCTGCATTTTATCGCAAAGAACATCGAACGGATGGGCGATCACGTCACCTCCATCGCCGAGCAGGTCATCTATCTGGTGACCGGCGAAATGCCCGAGGACGACCGGCCCACGGCCGACCGTACAGCGCTCGACGCACCGAAGGTCTGAGCGAATGTCACCTGCTGAACAACCCACCGTTTTGATCGTAGAAGACGAACCCGCACAACGCGAGGTGCTGGCCTACAATCTGGAGGCCGAGGGGTTTCGCGTCGCCCGCGCCGAGACCGGCGACGAAGCCCTGATGCTTGTCGACGAATTGGCGCCGGACCTGGTGGTACTGGACTGGATGCTGCCTTCCGTTTCCGGGATAGAAGTCTGTCGCCAGCTTAAAACGCGCAGCGAAACGCGTAACCTGCCGATCATCATGTTATCGGCCCGCGCCGAGGAGGTCGACCGGGTAAGGGGGCTCGAGACCGGCGCCGACGATTACGTGGTCAAACCCTATTCGGTGGTCGAACTCATGGCGCGGGTGCGCGCGCTTTTGCGGCGCACACGGCCCGCGGCCGTCGGACAGCGGCTTGAATTCGAGGATATCGTTCTGGAGGCCGAGACCCACAAGGTGTTCCGTTCGGGCAAGCCGCTGAAGCTGGGGCCGACCGAATTCCGGCTGCTTTCGACGTTCATGGAAAAACCCGGTCGGGTCTGGAGCCGGGAGCAATTGCTCGACCGGGTATGGGGCCGCGACATCTACGTCGACACGCGCACCGTCGACGTCCATATCGGCCGGCTGCGCAAGGCGCTCTGCCAGCAGGGCGGCGACGATCCGGTGCGCACGGTGCGAGGCGCCGGTTACGCGCTTGGGTGAACTTCAGCCGCGGGCATGAAAGGTCTCAAGAAGTTCGTCGACCGCGGCCAGAACCTCGGCCCGGACGATTGCCAGAGGCGTCATTTGAAACGCATCGATTTCATCGGCCTGATGGGCGGCGTGGCGGCAATGGGTGGAGCTTTCGCTGCAACCTGTTGCGGGACGGGGGGCTTGGGACTGGGGCGTCATGTCGGTTTTCCTTGCCGGGATGTGCCGTAGACAAGGTTAACCGATCTGGATTTCCGAGGGCTTAACACGTATTCGGTGCGTTATATTTATCTGATAATCAGTATTATGGTAATTTACAACAACAATTCCCAAGGCGGCGTCTTGCTGCGCCGTCTGTTTTTACCCCCCATGTTTTCAAAGCCTTGGTCCGCGTTTTTCAACGAACGTGAAGAGATTGCTCATCGATAAGGTCCTAGCGACGCGAGACGCGAGGCGCCGCTCCAAGGGAATGTCCGTAGGTGTGAGACCTCACCGGGACGGTGTCCGGCAGTCCATACCCTCGACAGCACATCCTGTCATAGCGTAATTGAATGGCTTGCCAATCTCATGGAGGCGCCATGACGCTCGATCATATTCGGGCCCTCGTGACGACGCAAAGCGTCGAGGAGCTTTGGTCGCTGCATACGCAAAAGATGGCCGAGTTCGGGTTCGACCGGCTGATTTACGGGTTCACCCGATTTCGTACCGCGAACTCTTTCGGCGACAAGGACGACTTCTTCGTTCTGTCCAATCTAAGCGCCGATTACATGCGCATCTTTATCGACCACGAGATGTATCGGGACGCCCCGATGGTACGTTGGGCCGCCGAACACGAGGGCTATTGCAGTTGGCGCAAACTCAAGGAACGCCAAGCCCGGGGCGACCTGACGCCCGCCGAGGAGCGCGCGATGGAATTCAATCGCTCCATGGGCATGACGGCGGGCTACTCTATTGCTTTTTCAGATATTTCCGTACGTGCCAAAGGCGCCATCGGCTTGATAGCTCGGGACGGGTTGGACCAGGACGCGCTCGATGCAACTTGGGACATTCACGGCCGTGAAATCCTGCTGATGAACGAAGTGATGCATTTGAAAGTGCAGAACCTGCCCTATACCTCGACCCGGCCGCCGCTGACGCCGCGCCAGCGGGAGGTTCTGGAATGGGTCGGCGACGGCAAGACCGCACAGGACATCGCGACGATTCTGGGCGTGAGTCCAGCAACGGTGGAAAAGCACCTTCGGTTGGCGCGCGAGACGCTAGATGTCGAGACAACGGCCCAAGCCGTATTGAAGGCGTGGTTCCAGAACCAGATTTTCAGCGCGCGCCCCTGAGCGTCGCGCCGATTCGCGCCCCACCCGAAAGCGATGCCGCCGCGCACGGTAAGGAATTCCTTACTTTCCTTACGCTGGGGCAATCGGCAAGATTTCGCTTGTTCCGTGAGTGGTGGCCTTAGGCCAGGGAACGATGGGTGTGCGCGACCAGGTCATTTCCCGCGGCGTGTGCATCCCCCGGTTATCCGTGACCCACGGGGGCGGCCTATAGTCGGCGCGCTCTCGTGATTCACTTCGCGCGGTTCGACCTCTTTGCGGGGGGACGTGGGAAGTATGGGGCGGTGCGGCCAAGGGGTGGCCGCACCGCCCTTTTTCGTCATGCACGACGCAAAAACAACAGGGGCGGCGTGGGCCCCTGCCCCCACCGCCCCCTTCGTATTTGGCGTATGTTCGCCGGGATTAGCCCTGGGCCGCCTTTGCGACCTCTGCGGCGAAATCCTCTTCTTCCTTCTCGATGCCTTCGCCCACCTCGAGCCGCACAAAGCCGGTAATCGTGGCGCCAGCCTCCTTGGCGGCCTGTTCCACGGTCAGGTCGGGGTTCACCACGAAGGCCTGGTTCAGCAGCGTGATCTCGGCAAGGAACTTCTTCATCCGGCCCTCGATCATCTTCTCGATGACTTGTTCGGGCTTGCCGCTTTCGCGAGCGATATCGATCTGGACCTGGCGTTCCTTCTCGACGATGGCCGGGTCGAGATCGTCGGCGTTGAGCGCCTGCGGGCGCGGGTCCGCGGCGGCCACGTGCATCGCGACCTGCTTGCCGAATGCCTCATCACCGCCGGTCATCGCCACCAGCACGCCGATCTTGCCCATGCCAGGCGCTGCGGCGTTATGGATGTAGAAGACCACGTTGTCGCCTTCGATCGCCGCCATCCGCCGCAGGGTCATGTTCTCGCCGATGGTGGCGATCTTGTCGGTCAGCGTGTCGGCAACGGTCTTGCCGCCCAGATCGGCCTGTTTCAAGGCCTCGACATCGGCTACGCCCATGGCCGCCTTGGTGATCTTGCCGACCATCTCCTGGAACTCGGCGTTCTTGGCGACGAAGTCGGTTTCCGAGTTCACCTCGACTGCAACGCCTTTGCCACCTTCGACCTCGACGGCTACCAGTCCCTCGGCCGCGGTGCGGCCGGATTTCTTGGCGGCCTTGGCCAGACCCTTGGTACGCAGCCAGTCGACCGCCGCCTCCATGTCGCCGTTATTCTCGGTCAACGCCTTCTTGGCGTCCATCATGCCCGCGCCGGTCTTGTCGCGCAGCTCTTTCACCAGTGCAGCGGTGATTGCCATGGCTCGGCTCTCCTCGGTTATCTCTATCGAATACGTGGTCCCGGCGCGGCCTTATCCGCACCGGGTATCAGGTCTGTGACAACGGCCCGGGCGGGCCTGTGCTCAGGCGTCGGCTTTCGCGGCGTCGCCTTCAGCGGTCGTGTCGGCTTCGGCCGGCAATTCCTCGGCCGGCGCCTCGGCCAGCGCGCCGATATCGACACCGGCGGCGTCCATCTGCGCACTCATCCCGTCGAGCGCGGCGCGGCTTGCCAGGTCACAATACAGCGCGATGGCGCGCGCGGCGTCATCGTTGCCGGGAATGATATAATCCACACCGTCGGGCGAGCAGTTGGTGTCGACCACGGCCACGACCGGAATGCCCAGTTTGCGCGCCTCTGCGATGGCAAGGTCTTCCTTGTTCACGTCGATCACGAACAGCAAGTCCGGCAGGCCACCCATCTCGCGGATACCGCCGAGCGACGCCTGCAGCTTGGCCTGCTCGCGTTCCATCCCAAGGCGTTCCTTCTTGGTCAGACCCTCGGCGCCAGAGGCCATCTGCTCGTCGATGTCGTTCAGCCGCTTGATGGACTGGCTGACGGTCTTCCAGTTGGTCAGCGTGCCGCCCAGCCAGCGATGGTTCATGTAGTATTGCGCGCATTTCTCGGCCGCCTCGGCGATCGGCTTCTGCGCCTGGCGCTTGGTGCCCACGAACAAAATGCGGCCGTTCTTGGCCACGGTTTCGCGGATGACGTTCAGCGCGGCGTCCAGCATGGGCACGGTCTGCGTCAGGTCGAGGATGTGGATGCCGTTGCGGTCACCGTAGATGAATTCGCCCATGCGGGGGTTCCACCGCTGGGTCTGGTGACCGAAGTGAACGCCAGCTTCGAGAAGCTGACGCATCGAGAACTCGGGAAGCGCCATATCGTTTTCCTTTCCGGTTTGCGCCTGGGCGGGGCATAAGGGCATGTGCCCAACCGGCGGACCGCAAGCGGGATGTCTCCCCGCAGGGGCCCATCCCCGCCTGTCGAAGTGGCGCGCGCTTACCGCGTTTCCGGCGCCGGTGCAAGCCCCCTGCCCCGTTTCGCGCCACGCGGCCCGGCGCGGGGACTTGCACCGCGCGGCGCAAGGGCCGAGACTGCCGGCCATGGCTACGGGTCCGAAACATGCCGCCGAGGTGCTGTGCATCGGTGCCGTCCTGTGGGACGTGATCGGCCGCAGCCGCGGCGCGATGGCCTTGGGCGATGACCTGCCGGGGCGGATCACCCGGCGACCCGGGGGCGTGGCGCTGAACGTGGCGGCGGCGCTTGCGCGCGAGGGGATGCGCCCGGTACTGCTGGGCGCGATCGGCGAGGATGCCGAGGGCCACGCCCTGTGCGCGGTTTGCGACGGGATGGGGATCGAGACGGCCCACCTGCACCGCGCGACGCAGCACCCCACCGACATTTATATCGCGATCGAGGCCGACCAGGGGCTGGTGGGCGCGGTGGCCGACACCGCCGGGCTGGAGGCGGCGGGGGCCGCGATCCTGGCGCCGCTTAGCGATGGCCGGTTGGGCGCGGACGGGGCGCCGTTTCGCGGCATCGCGGTGGTCGACGGCAACCTGCCCGAGGCACTGTTGGCGGAGGTCGCCGCCGGGCCGGCGCTGGCGCGTGCCGACCTGAGGCTGGCGCCCGCAAGCCCGGCCAAGGCGCGGCGCATCGCGCCGCTGATGGGCGACAGGCGGGTGACGCTTTATCTGAACCGGGCCGAGGCCGGTGTGCTGCTGGGCCGGGTGTTTCCCGACGCCGCCACCGCCGGCGGGGCGTTGCGCGCGGCGGGCGTACGC
>JBNGDM010000146.1:0-8335 GCA_049975105.1 Rhodovulum sp.
ACGACGGGCATCGCTCCGGCCCCGCAAGACCGCCGCGGCAATGGATGTTCTCCTGGTGAAAATACCCGGGGGGTCTGGGGGGCAACGCCCCCCAGCCGGTCGCCCCGGCGACAGCCGGGGCGAAACCTCAGCCCGCCTCGCCCACCGCCTCGCGCCAATGCCGCCGGCACAGCGAGACATAAGTCTCGTTGCCGCCGATCTGCACCTGCGCGCCGTCGCGCAGCGCCTGCCCGTCGGGGCCCATCCGCACCACCATCGTGGCCTTCTTGCCGCACTGGCAGATCGTGCGCACCTCGCGCATCTCGTCGGCCAGCGCCAGAAGCGTGGCCGAGCCGGGGAACAGCTCGCCCCGGAAATCCACCCGCAGCCCGTAACACATCACCGGCACGCCCAGATCATCGACCACCCGGGCCAGTTGCCAGACCTGATCGCGGGTCAGGAACTGCGCCTCGTCGACGAAGACGCAGGCGCACGGCCCGGCCGCCAGCCGCGCCGCGACCAGGTCGAACAGGTCGTCCCCTGGCGCAAAGGTCCCGGCCTCGGCCCCGAACCCGATCCGCGAGGCGATGCGCCCCGCGCCCGCCCGGGTGTCGACGCCCGCGGTCAGCAACAGCGTCTCCATCCCCCGTTCGCGATAGTTATGCGCGGCCTGCAACAGGATCGTCGACTTGCCCGCGTTCATCGTCGAATAGTGGAAATAGAGCTTGGCCATCGCCTCACTCCTGCAGGCTGACCACCCCGAATTCGCCGTCCTCGCGCGACTTCATGGCAAGGGCCGCCGCATGGCTGGCCGCGGCGGTGGTGAAATAGGGGATCCGGTCGGACAGCGCGACCGCCCGCATCGAGCGTGAATCCTCGACCGCCTGCGCGCCCTCGGTGGTGTTCATCACCAGCTGCACCAGCCCGTCCTTCATCACGTCGACGATGGTGCGCCCGCCCTCATAGGCCTTGTTGACGATCTCGGCCTCGATCCCGTTCTCGGCCAGGAAACTGGCCGTGCCCCGCGTGGCCAGGATGGTGAATCCCAGCCCCGTCAGGATGCGCGCGGTTTCCGCCAGCTCGGGCGTCTTGTCGGAATCCTTGATCGACAGGAACACCGTGCCCCCCTGCGGCAGCACCGTGCCCGCGCCCAGCTGCGCCTTCAGGAAGGCGCGCGGGAAGGACCGGTCATAGCCCATCACCTCGCCGGTCGAGCGCATTTCCGGGCCCAAGAGCGTATCGACCCCCGGGAAGCGCGCAAAGGGCAGCACCGCCTCCTTGACCGCGAACCCCTCGATCTGCGGGTCCACCAGGTCGAAATCGGCCAGCTTCTCGCCCGCCATCACCCGCGCCGCGATCGACGCGATGGGCGACAGCACCGCCTTGGCGACGAAGGGCACGGTGCGGCTGGCGCGCGGGTTCACCTCGATCAGGTAGACCTCGCCATCCTTGACCGCGAACTGCACGTTCATCAGCCCCACGACCCCCAGTTCCAGGGCCAGCGCGCGGGTCTGGGTCTTCAGCTCCTCGACGATCCCGGGGGCCAGCGAGTAGGGCGGCAGCGAACAGGCGGAATCGCCCGAATGCACGCCCGCCTCCTCGATATGCTGCATGATGCCCGCGACATGCACGTCCTTGCCATCGCACAGCGCATCGACATCCACCTCGGTCGCGCCCGAAAGATAGCTGTCCAGCAGCACCGGGGACTTGCCCGAGACCACCACCGCCTCGGAGATATAGCGTTCCAGGTGCGCGGTATCGCGCACGATCTCCATCGCGCGCCCGCCCAGCACGTAAGAGGGCCGGATCACCAGCGGATAGCCGATCTCCTCGGCGGCCTTCATCGCCGCGGCATCGGACGCGGCGATCGCGTTCTTCGGCTGTTTCAGCCCCAGCTTGTTCACCAGCGCCTGGAACCGCTCGCGGTCCTCGGCCAGGTCGATCGCGTCGGGCGTGGTGCCCAGGATCGGGATGCCCTCGGCCTCCAGCGCATTGGCCAGTTTCAGCGGCGTCTGCCCGCCGAACTGCACGATCACCCCGTGCAGCGTGCCGCGTTCCTGCTCGACCCGCAGGATTTCCATCACGTGCTCGAAGGTCAGCGGCTCGAAATACAACCGGTCCGAGGTGTCGTAATCGGTCGACACCGTCTCGGGGTTGCAGTTGATCATGATCGTTTCATAGCCCGCATCGGTCAGCGCGAAACAGGCGTGGCAGCAGCAATAGTCGAACTCGATCCCCTGGCCGATCCGGTTCGGGCCGCCGCCCAGGATCACCACCTTCTTCCGGGTCGAGGGGCGTGCCTCGCATTCCACCTCGCCCATCACCGGGCTTTCATAGGTCGAATACATGTAAGGCGTCTGCGCCTCGAACTCGGCCGCGCAGGTGTCGATCCGCTTGAACACCGCCGTCACGCCCAGGTTCTGCCGGGCGCGGCGCACCTGCGCCTCGTCCCGGCCGGTCAGGGTGGCCAGGCGGGCATCGGTAAAGCCCATCATCTTCAGCTTGCGCAGCCCCTCTTCGGTGACCGGCAGGCCCGATTTGCGGATCTCGGCCTCGGCCTCGACGATCTCGCGGATGCGGGCCAGGAACCAGGGGTCGAAATGCGTGACCGCCTGGATGTCGTCATCCGACAGCCCGTGCCGCATCGCCTGGGCGATCACGCGCAGCCGGTCGGGCGTCTGTTTCGACAGCGCCGCGATGATCTGCGCACGCTCCGGCGCCCCCTCGATGGCGATCTCGTCGAACCCGGTCAGGCCGGTTTCCATCGAGGCCAGCGCCTTTTGCAGCGATTCGTGGATCGTGCGCCCGATGGCCATGGCCTCGCCCACCGATTTCATCGCGGTGGTCAGTTCGGCCTTGGCGCCGGGGAATTTCTCGAAGGCAAAGCGCGGGATCTTGGTCACGACATAGTCGATGGTCGGCTCGAACGACGCCGGGGTCACCTTGGTGATGTCGTTGTCCAGCTCGTCCAGCGTATAGCCCACCGCCAGCTTGGCCGCGATCTTGGCAATCGGGAAGCCCGTCGCCTTGGAGGCCAGCGCGGACGACCGCGACACCCGCGGGTTCATCTCGATCACCACCATCCGGCCGTCTTCGGGGTTCACCGCCCATTGCACGTTCGACCCGCCGGTCTCGACCCCGATCTCGCGCAGCACGGCGATACTGCCGTTGCGCATGATCTGGTATTCCTTGTCGGTCAGCGTCAGGGCCGGGGCCACGGTGATGGAATCGCCCGTATGCACCCCCATCGGGTCCACGTTCTCGATGGAACAGACGATGATCGCGTTGTCCGCCTTGTCGCGGACCACCTCCATCTCGAATTCCTTCCAGCCCAGCAGGCTTTCGTCGATCAGGATCTGGTTCACCGGCGAGGCATCCAGCCCCGTGCGGCAGTAATGTTCGAACTCCTGCCGGTTATAGGCCACGCCGCCCCCGGTGCCGCCCAGGGTAAAGGCGGGCCGGATGATCGCGGGCAGGCCGACATGTTCCAGCGCGGCCATGCATTCGTCCATGTTGTTGGCGATGGTGGCCTTGGGGTTTTCCAGCCCGATCCGGTCCATCGCCTCGCGGAACAGCTTGCGGTCCTCGGCCATCTCGATGGCCGCGCGGTTGGCGCCGATCAGTTCCACCCCGTATTTGTGCAGCACGCCCATGTCCGCCAGTTTCAGCGAGGTGTTCAGCCCCGTCTGCCCGCCCATCGTCGGCAACAGCGCGTCGGGGCGTTCCTTCTCGATGATCTTGGCGACGACCTCGGGGGTGATCGGCTCGATATAGGTGGCATCGGCCAGCCCCGGGTCGGTCATGATCGTGGCCGGGTTCGAGTTCACCAGGATCACCCGGTAGCCCTCTTCGCGCAGCGCCTTGCAGGCCTGTGCGCCGGAATAGTCGAACTCGCAGGCCTGCCCGATGACGATAGGGCCCGCGCCGATGATCATGATGGACTTGATATCGGTTCTCTTCGGCATGCGCCCGTCCCCCGGATTGGCAAATTGCTGCGGGTTATAGCCAAGCGCGGGGGGCACGCAAGGGCCGCGGGGGTGTTTTTCGGGGGGCGGCGCGACCCGTCTGCGCGGCCGGGCGGGGCAGTGCGGCGCGGCACGGCCCCTCAGCGGCGGAATCGGTGCCGCGCGGGCCTGCGACCTTCGGCGGAATTTTCGCCCGGCGGCCGGGCCACGGCGCCCCGCGGAACGGATTCCGCCTGTCGCGGACGCCGAAATATCATTCTATTATATGTATTTATCCCGTCCGCTCCGGTCCGGGGCGGGGTGCCTCAGAAACCTGACAGCGATTTGACTTGTGTCAAGTTGAGTTGACAGCGCTTGTGTCATGTTGTCTCGCGAAACACGGGGAGTCGATCCATGCGCATTGTCTTTTTGCATCCCAACTACAAGTCCGGTGGCGCCGAGATCGCGGGCAACTGGCCGCCGGCCTGGGTGGCCTATCTGACGGGCTCGCTGCGGATTGCGGGATATGACGACATCACCTTCATCGACGCGATGACGCATAACCTGTCCGAGGATGACGTCCGCGCCCAGCTGAAGGAACTTCAGCCCGACGTGGTCGCCACCACCTCGATCACGCCGTCGATCTACGCCGCCGAACGGCTCTTGGAGATCGCCAAGGAAGAGGTGCCGAACGCGGTGCGCGTGCTGGGCGGTATCCACGCCACCTTCATGTTCAAGCAGGTGCTGTCCGAGGCGCCCTGGGTCGACGTGATCTGCCGCGGCGAGGGCGAAGAGATCATCGTCGAGCTGATGAACGCGATCCGCGACAAGCGCTGGCCGGAATGCCGCCGCGACATCAAGGGGCTGGCCTTCCTCGACGGCGACGAAATCGTCGCCACCCCCGCCGCGCCGACGATCAAGAACATCGACTCGCTGAAACCCGACTGGGACATTCTCGACTGGGAAAAATACATCTACATCCCGCTGAACTGTAAGGTCGCGATCCCCAACATGGCGCGCGGCTGCCCGTTCACCTGCTCGTTCTGCTCGCAGTGGAAATTCTGGCGCGACTACCGCATCCGCGACCCGAAACTGGTCGTCGACGAGATCGAGGACCTGGTGGAACGGCATGGCGTCGGGTTCTTCATCCTTGCCGACGAGGAACCGACCATCAACCGCAAGAAGTTCATCGCCTTCTGCCAGGAACTGATCGACCGCGGCCTGCCCGACAAGGTGAAATGGGGCATCAACACCCGCGTGACCGACATCCTGCGCGACGAGGAATACCTGTCGTTCTACCGCAAGGCCGGTCTCGTCCACATCTCGCTGGGCACCGAGGCCGCGGCGCAGCTGAAACTCGACCAGTTCAATAAGGAAACCCGCGTCGAGGACAACAAGCGCGCGATCCAGCTTCTGCGCGAGGCCGACATCCTGACCGAGGCGCAGTTCATCGTGGGGCTCGACAACGAAACCCCCGAGACGCTGGAAGAAACCTTCCAGCTGTGCTGGGACTGGCAGCCCGACCTGGCGAACTGGGCCATGTATACCCCATGGCCGTTCACGCCGCTCTTCCAGGAACTGCACAACAAGGTCGAGGTCTTCGACTACTCGCGCTACAACTTCGTGAACCCGATCATGAAGCCCGAGGCGATGGACCGTGCCGAGCTTCTGGACCGGGTGATGAACAACTACCGCCGGTTCTACATGCGCAAGGCGCTGTTCCACTACCCGTGGCGCGGCACCGGGTTCCGCCGGCGCTACCTGCTGGGCTGCCTCAAGGCGTTCCTCAAGGCCGGCGTGCAGCGATCGTTCTACGATCTGGGCAAGAACAACTACTGGGGTCCGCAGTCCAAGGACAAGGTCAAGTTCGAATTCGACATGACCCGCCAGCCCGCCCAGGCGCAGATCGACGACTGGGTGTCGAACGCCGACAAGGCGGCGCAGGCCGCGGCCAAGCGCAAGTCCAAGGATGCCAGCTTCAAGATGCCGGTTGAAGGCGCGGCGGCGAAACAGGCGGCCGAGGCCAAGGTCTGTGGCGGCGGCGACCAGCAGATGGAAGACGCCTGATGAAAGACACCCTGTCCGGCCACGCGGGCCGGATCGGACCGAATGCCGTTCTCCAGCTTCTCCCTGTGCTGGAGACGGCGGGCGGGGCGGCGCTCCGCGACGAGATGCTAGAGGCGGCGGGCCTGAGCGAAGCCCCGTCGGACACCGGCCTTATGGACGAGGGACCGGCCGCCGCCATGCATCGCGCCCTGCGCCGCCGCCTGCCCGGACGCGCGCCCGACCTCCTGCGCGAGGCGGGCGCGCGCACCGGGGACTACATCCTCGCCCACCGCATCCCGCCGCTTGCGCAAAAGGTGCTCAAGGCGCTGCCCCCGGTGCTGGCGGCCCCGATCCTCGCCAAGGCCATCGCGAAACACAGCTGGACCTTCGCCGGATCGGGCGAATTCCGCGTGATCTCGACCCGGCCGCTGGTCTTCGAACTCACCGACAACCCGCTGATCCGCGGCGAAAGCGCGCCGCACCCGATCTGCGGCTGGCACGAGGCGGTGTTCGACCGGCTGTTCCAGACCCTCGTCGACCGCCGCCTGCGTACGCGCGAGACGAAATGCACCGCGTCCGGCAGCTCGGTCTGCCGGTTCGAGATTTCCCGCGGCTGACCTATTCGGCGGCGTGCCGGGCCTGCGCCGCCGCCTGCACCATGTAATCGCGCGCCAGCGGCACCGCGTCGGCCCGTTTCGCGAACTGCATCTGGAACACGCATTGCCGGTCGACCTCGAATGTCGCCTGGCAGGCCACCAGGTAATACCGCCACATCCGCACGAACCGTTCGTCATACATCGCGCGCACCCGGTCCAGCCGCGCCTCGAACCGCGCGCGCCATTCCGCCAGCGTTTTCGCGTAATGCAGCCGCCAGATTTCCAGGTCGGTCAGCCACATGTCCCGCCGCTCGACGGGCCGCGCGACATCCGACAGCGTAGGCACGTATCCGCCGGGGAAGATGTATTTCTGCATCCATCCCGCGCGCATCGCCGCGCCCTGCACCCGCCCGATCGTGTGGATCAGCGCCACGCCGTCATCGGTCAGCAACCGTTCCACCTGGCCGAAATACGCGTCGTAATGGGCGCTGCCGACATGTTCGAACATGCCCACGCTCACGATCCGGTCGAACGGCCCCGTCAGCCTGCGGTAATCCACCAGCCGCAACGCGACCCGGTCACCCAGCCCCGCCGCCGCGACGCGCTCCTGCGCCAGCGCCAGCTGGTTCTTCGACAGCGTCACGCCGGTGACCCGCACCCCGTAATCGCGCGCCAGCGTGATTGCCATCCCGCCCCAGCCGCAGCCGATATCCAGAACGTGCAAACCCCGCTCCAGCCGCAGCTTGGCCGCGATATGCGCCTTTTTCGCGGCCTGCGCCTCCTCCAGGCTCAGGCCGGGCCGCGGGAAATAGGCACAGCTGTATTGCAGGTCCGAATCCAGGAACAACCGGTAGAATTCGTTCGACAGATCATAGTGATGCGCCACATTGGCATGGGCGCGTTCCGGCGTGTTGCGCGCGACCCAGGCCGCCAGCCGGTTGCGCGCCCCGTCCGCCGCCCGCACCCAGCCGGGCAGCCCCCCCCGCCGCCGGTTGCGCAACAGCAGCACCATCAACGCGTGCAGCCGGTCGCCCTCGACCGTGATCCGCCCCTCCATGTACCCCTCGCCCAGCCCCATGTCCGGGTTCAGGCACAGCGCGCGAACCGTCGCCGCATCGGCGATCGCGATCCGCACCGCATCCCCGCCGCCCGGCCCGTACCGCCGGGACGTGCCGTCCGGGAAATCCACCCCCAACTCGCCCTCGCGCATGAACCGCGACAGCATCCTGTCCAAGAGTTGTTGCCACATCGCAAACCCCACCTGTCTGCAATGCCTGCGCCCCGCCTCGCCCGTTAACATACCTTAAAATCCGCGATCCCCCAAATTGCCGCTGCCCCCTCCCTTGACTTCGCGCCGCATCAAGGGTGTATCGGCGCGGACCCGCCGCAAGCCTGAAGGACAAGCGCCATGCATCCCTTCCGCAGCCATACCTGCGCCGACCTGACCAAAGCCAAAGTGGGCGAAACCGTCCGCCTGTCGGGCTGGGTGCATCGCGTCCGCGACCACGGGGGCGTCCTGTTCATCGACCTGCGCGACCATTACGGCATGACCCAGGTGCTGGCCGACCCCGACAGCCCCGTCTTCGCCGAGGTGGAAAAGGTCCGCTCCGAATGGTGCATCCGCATCGACGGCACCGTGAAGGCCCGCGATGAATCGCTGATCAACCCGAAACTGCCCACCGGCGAGATCGAGGTCTATATCCGCGACATCGAGGTTCTTGGATCGGCCGAGGAACTGCCGCTGATGGTCTTCGGCGACCAGGAATACCC
>JBNGDM010000147.1:0-8321 GCA_049975105.1 Rhodovulum sp.
CGAAACCCCTCACGGCCCTAGCGCCGCGTCGGCACGAGCTGCTGCACGATCCCCGCGCCCAGCAGATAGACGCTGGTGCCCGTCAGTACCCAGACCTCCCATGGCCCGGTCACGAAGTCCCGCCAGGCCGCCCAGCCCGCCACCCCCGTCCAGACCAGCGCCACCGGCAGCGACAGCGCCCGCCCGCGCGCCGTGCGCACCGGATGGATGAATTTCAGCGGCAGGAACATCGCCACCGCCAACACCGCCACCACCGCCAGGATCACCACGGTCCCGGGCTTCAGCGCGAACAGCACCAGCACCACCATGTTCCAGCAGGCCGGGAACCCCCGGAACGACCCGTCATCGGTCTTCATCCGCGTGTCGGCGAAATAGATCACGCTGGCGAAGGTGATGATTATGATTGCGATCCACCCGGTCCAGCCCGGCAACAACCCCGACTGGAACAACGCGAAACTGGGGATGAACACGTAGGTCAGGTAATCGACGATCAGGTCCATCAGCACCCCGTCGATCTCGGGGGCGTGGCGGCGCACGTCGAACCGGCGCGCCAGCGGGCCGTCCAGCCCGTCCACGGCAAAGGCCACCACCAGCCAAAGGAACATAACGTCCCACGCCTCCTGCGCCGCGGCCAGCAGCGCCAGCATCGCGAACACGGCCCCCGTGGCCGTCAGAAGGTGAACCAGAAGGGCGCGCAGCGCAGGGGTCATTCAACTTTCTTCACGGATTCGATGCGCCCGCGCAATCGCAAACCGGGCTCACGCCTTGGGGTGGGCGGCCTCGTAGACCTCCATCAGGCGGGCGGTGTCCACCGCCGTATAGGCCTGCGTGGTCGACAGCGAGGCATGCCCCAGAAGTTCCTGGATCGCCCGCAGATCGCCCCCCGCGCCCAGCAGGTGCGTCGCGAAACTGTGGCGCAGCGCATGCGGCGTGGCGCTCGCCGGCAAGCCCAGCCGCGCCCGGGTCTGCTCCATCGCGCGGGCCACCAGCCGCGGGTTCAGCGCGCCGCCCCGCGCGCCGCGAAACAGCGGCCCGTCGGGCGGCAACTCGAACGGGCAGACCGCCAGGTAGGCATCGACCGCATCGCGCGCCGCGGGCAGCACCGGCACGACGCGTTCCTTGCCGCCCTTGCCGGTGATCCGCAGGCTGCCGGGCAGGGGCGCGTCGCGCCCCTTCAGCCCCAGCGCCTCGGAAATCCGCAAGCCACAGCCGTACAGCAACGTCACCACCGCCGTGTCGCGGGCCGCGATCCAGGGCGCGCGCGCGGCCTCGCCCACGGTGTCCAGCACCTCGCGCGCGGCGTCCTCGGCCAGCGGGCGGGGCAGCTTGCGGCGGAATTTCGGCGCGCGGACGGACAGGACGGCGGTGGGTTCGATCCCCTCGCGCCGCCCGTACCAGCGAAAGAACCCCTTGACCGCCGACAGGGCGCGCGCCAGCGACCGCGCGCCCAGCCCCCGCCCGCGCTCATGCGCCATCCAGGCGCGCATGTCGCGCAGCTCGATCGCGGCCAGCCGCGCGGGGCCGGCCGGTGCCCCGTCATATTCGGCCAGGAAGGCCAGGAACCGGGTCACGTCGGCGCCATAGGCGCGCAGCGTGGCGTCGGCCGTGGCGTTCAGCGCGCGTTCCTCGGCCAGCCAGTCGGCCAGCGCATCGCGCGCGGCCGGCGACAGCGCCAGGCTCACCCCAGGAAACGGCGCATCGTGCGGTCCACGACGCCGCCGAGGAAGGCCAGCAGGTCGGTGCCCTGGTTCGGCGCGAAGAGATGCGGGTCCTCGGACCCCATCGCGATCATGCCCGGCAGCCGCCCGGGCCCGAAATCCAGCCGCAGCAGCGCCTCGGACCGGATATCGGCGGCCTTTTCGCCATACAGCGCCGTGCTGCCCGGCACCTGCTGGCGCAGCGTCACGTCGCGCAGGCTGCGGCCATGGGCGCCGCCGGCATAGGCCTCGGTGAACCCGGCGGGGACGACCTGCACCACCTCGCCCAGCGCCGACAGGACGGCTTCCTCGGCGTCATCGTGGCTTTCCAGCAACAGGCGCAGGCAATCGATGCGCAGGATCGCCGCAACCTCGCCCGACAGCGCCGCCAGGAACCCGCCGAAATCGTCGGGCTCCAGCAGCGCCAGAACCGCGCGGTGCACCTGGTTGGTGCCCGCGAGATTCTCATAGGCCGCCGCGATCACCGACCGGTGGGTTTCCTCCAGCCGGTCCAGCCGCGCTTCCAGCCGTTCCATCGCGATGCCGCGCAGATCGACGATATTGCCGCCCATCATGCGTTCGTTGGCCGCGACCAGCGCGCGCATCACGTCCGGGTCGTCCAGGATCACGTCGGGATCGGCAATGATCTTCGCACGAAGATCGTCCGCGAAAGCGGGGGCGGGGGAACTGCTCATGTCGGCCTCTTTGGCTTTTTGTCGTTTCCCCGCAGCTTACACGATGTTCAGACGATTTTCTGCCCCGTTTTTTCCCAATCCTGCAGGAACGTCGCCAAGCCCTTGTCGGTCAGCGGGTGGGCGGCCATCTTCTTCAGCACCTCGGGCGGCGCGGTGGCGATGTCGGCGCCGATCTTCGCGGCCGTCGTGACGTGGTTGACCGACCGGATCGAGGCGGCCAGTATCTCGGTCCCGAAGCCGTAATTGTCATAGATCGTCCGGATATCGGCGATCAGCTCCATGCCGTCGAGATTGATGTCGTCCAGCCGCCCGATGAAGGGCGAGATGAACGTGGCCCCCGCCTTGGCGGCCAACAACGCCTGCGCGGCCGAGAAACACAGCGTGACATTGACCATGTGCCCTTCACCCGTCAGCGCCTTGCACGCCTTCAGCCCGTCCCAGGTCAGCGGCACCTTGATCGCGATATTCGGCGCGATCTGCGCCAGCTTGCGGCCCTCCTCGATCATCGCGGGCGCCTCGGTCGCGATCACCTCGGCCGAAACCGGCCCCTCGATCATCTCGCAGATCTCCTGCGTCACCTCGCGGATGTCGCGCCCCGATTTCAGGATCAGCGACGGGTTGGTGGTCACGCCGTCCACCATGCCCAGATCGTTCAGCTCGCGGATCGCCGCCACATCGGCGGTATCGACGAAGAATTTCATGGCGCTGCCTCTTGTGCTGGTGGGATATGTCGCGCCCCTGATACCGGATGCGCCCGGCCACCGAAAGCCCGTCTTTGGACGGCCCGCCCGTGGCTGAGGGCTTTGCCCCCGGCACCCGCCTGGGCGTGCTGACGGCCGAGCCGCTGGGTCGCGTGCTGGATTACCGCGCCCCCGAAACCGGCTGCCGCACCGGCGATTTCGTCGAGGTGCCGCTGGGCCCGCGCCGGGTGCTGGGCGTGGTCTGGGGCCCGGGCGAAAGCGATCTGGACCTCGCCCGCCTGCGTCCCGTAAACCGCGTGCTGGACGCCGCGCCCATGCGCGACGAGATGCGCGGCTTTCTGGAACGCGCCGCCGATTACACCCTGACGCCGCTGTCGGCGATGCTGCGGCTGGCCACCCGCGCGCCGGGCCTGGGCGACCCGCCCTCGATGCAGAAAATCTATCGCCGCGGCCCCGGCACGCCCGACCGCATGACGCCCGCCCGCGCCCGCGTTCTGGACACGCTCGATGCCTATGGCGGGCTGGCCTTCAGCCTGGGCGAGTTGTCGGCCGAGGCGAGCGTCTCCACCGGCGTCATCAAGGGTCTCATCCCCTCGGCAGCCGTGCTGGAGGAAGACACCCCCCTCGACCGCCCCTATCCCCGCCTCGACCCCGCCCGCCCCGGCGTGGCGCTTGCGGACGACCAGGCCGGGGCGGCGGCGACGCTTTGCGCGGGTGTGGCGGCGGGGGGCTATGGCACCACCCTGCTCAAGGGCGTGACCGGGTCCGGCAAGACCGAGGTTTACCTGGAGGCCGTCGCCGAATGCCTGCGCCATGGCCGCCAGGCGCTTGTCCTTTTGCCCGAAATCGCGCTGACCGCCGAATTCCTCGCCCGGGTCGAGGCCCGCTTCGGCGCGCGTCCCGCCGAATGGCATTCGGGCGTCACCATGGTCGAACGCCGCCGCCTGTGGCGCATGGTCGGGCAGGGGGGCGCGCAACTGGTCGTGGGTGCGCGCTCGGCGCTGTTCCTGCCGTTCCGCGACCTCGGCCTGATCGTGGTGGATGAGGAACATGACAGTTCCTACAAGCAGGAAGAGGGCGTCCTGTATAACGCCCGCGACATGGCCGTTCTGCGCGCCTCGCTCTGTTCCGCGCAGGTGGTGCTGGCCTCGGCCACGCCGTCGCTGGAAAGCTGGGTCAATGCCGAGGCCGGGAAATACGCGCGCCTCGACCTGACCTCGCGTTTCGGCGAGGCGGAACTGCCCGACATGGAAGCGCTGGACATGCGGGCCGAGGACACGGCCCCCGGCCGCTGGATCTCGCCCGCGCTGGAACGGGCGGTGCAGGACCGGCTGGCGGCCGGGCGGCAATCGCTGCTGTTCCTCAACCGCCGGGGCTATGCGCCGGTCACTGTCTGCCGGGCCTGTGGCCACATGATCGCCTGCGACCAGTGCGACGCGCGCATGGTCGAACACCGCTTCCTGCAACGCCTCGTCTGCCACCAATGCGGCGAGACGAAACCGATCCCCGCCGCCTGTCCCGCCTGCAAGGTCGAGGGCAAGCTGGCCCCCGTCGGCCCCGGCGTCGAACGGCTGGCCGAGGAAACGCAGGCGCTGTTTCCCGACGCGCGCGTCGCGGTGCTGTCGTCGGATCTGTTCGGCTCGGCCCGCGCGCTCAAGGCCCAGATCGAGGCCATCGCGTCCGGGCAGGCCGACATCATCATCGGCACGCAGCTGGTCGCGAAGGGGCACAATTTCCCGCTGCTGACGCTGGTGGGCGTGATCGACGCCGACCTGGGCCTTCAGGGCTCCGACCTGCGCGCCGCCGAACGCACCTTTCAACTGATGCGCCAGGTGGCGGGGCGCGCGGGGCGGGGGGCGGAACGCGGGCTGGCGCTGCTCCAGACCTTTCAGCCCGACCACCCGGTGATCCGCGCGATCCTGACCGGCGACGAGGAGGGCTTCTGGCGCGCCGAGGCCGCCGAACGCCGCGCCGCCGGCGTGCCGCCCTATGGCCGGATGGCGGGCATCATCATCTCCGCCCCCGAGGCCAGGCCCGCTTTCGACCTTGGCACCCATCTGGCCCGCAACGACGCGCCCCTGCGCCGGATCGGGGCGCAGCTTTACGGCCCCGCGCCCGCGCCCATCGCCCGCATCCGGGGCCGGCACCGGGTGCGGATGCTGATCAAGGCCGACAAGGCCGCGCCGCTGCAATCGGCGATCCGCGCCTGGCTCGCGCCGGTCAAGCTGCCGCCCAAGCTTCGGCTGGCGGTCGATATCGACCCGCAAAGTTTCTTTTAACGCCGCGTTCGGGCCGCCCGCGGAGTCCGAAAAAGCTCATATGGAATTCATATGGGAATCATATGCGATTCATATCGCCGATTCCGGCCCCTCAGACCGGTTTCGCGGCGCCCTTGGGCTGGTCGATCAGGTAATCGGTGGCTATCCCCCCGATCCACATCGACAGCAGCGCCAGCCACATCGTGCCCGCGAAAATCGACGCCCCGGTGACGCCCGCCCCGATCGAACAGCCGCCCGCCAGCATGCCCCCGAACCCCATCAGCGCGGCCCCGATCATCGCCTTGCGCATGTTCACCTCGGACTCGAAGCCCTGGAATTTCAGGTCCCCGCAGACCCATGCCGCCAGGAACGATCCCAGGAACACGCCGGGCACCAGACCGATGTCGAATTCCAGGATCGCGGGCCGTTCCAGGAAGAACATCAAGGTGTTGGCCGATGGCCCGGTGAAGGTCAGGCTCTCGATCTGGGTGGGTTCGAAGCTGACCTGCGAAAGCTCGAAGGTCAGCACCCAGCCCACCGCCACGGCGAACCCCACGCCGGCCCCGAAGAACAGCTTGCGAAACGAGATCCGGTTGCGCCGGGCCAGCCAAAGGGCCAGCGCGGCAAAGACGAAGCCTAGCAAAAGCCCAGATATATCAGGCAGCTGCGCGGCCTCGATCAGGTTGACGTTGCGCCCGCCCGAGGTGATCCAAAGTGCTGCCAGCTTGTCGCGCAGGGGCGAGAGCCAGCCATGCAGGCTCATCTGCGCCAGCACCGCGAAGATCAGCCCCGAGATCACCGACCGCAGGTTTCCCGTCGCCGCCAGCACCAAGAGCCGCCCCGGGCAACCGCGCGCCAGCACCATGCCCGCGCCGAAGATCAGCCCGCCGATGATCGCCCCCGACCACGAGCCGGTGACCGCCATCATCCGCGCATCCTCGGCGCGCATCAGGCCGATCAGGTCGGCCCCCTGCACCCAGACCAGCGCGGTCGAGAAACACAACAGCCACACCGCCATGCGCGGCCCCAGCGACCCGCGGGCGAACTCGATGGTCGAGGCGCGCAGGCAAAAGGCGGACCGCTGCGCCGCCACGCCGAAGATCACGCCGGTCATCAACCCGAACAGCGCCGCCGTCGGCGACTCGCCGATACGCTCCACGATCGCCAGAATGTCCATGACGCGTGTCTCCCGTGCTCCCTGCGCCGATGTTTCCCGTCATCGCGCAAGCTTCGCCTTGATTTAGATCACGGCCCCGCCCGCCCATTGCGCAGGATGTCGCAGGCGGCAGGTGCCGGTTTTCGGCGCCGCGATTGGGCCGGCGGAGGGGGGCGATTTCGCTCGCCAAGGGCGCGGGGCGGGTCTATTGCTCTGCGCATGACAGGCCGTTTCGCCCCCCTGGCCCTGCACCGGGCCGAGACCCTGCCGCTTTGGCGGCGTCCGGTGGCGCTGTTGTTCGTGATGGCCTTCGCCATGCCGGTGGCCTTTGCCACATGGTCGGCGCTGTTGAACAATTTCGTCATCGAGGCCGCGGGCTTCACCGGGGTGGAAATCGGCTGGCTGCACACGGTGCGGGAAATCCCCGGTTTCCTGGCCGTGGGCGTGATCGCGCTGATCCTGTTCATCCGCGAACAGACCCTCGGCATCGTCTCGCTGATCATGCTGGGGGTGGCGACGGCTGTCACCGCGTGGTTCCCCTCGCTGGGCGGTCTGCTGGCGGTCACGCTCATCAGTTCGATCGGGTTCCACTATTTCGAGACGGTCAACCAGTCGCTGCAACTGCAATGGATCGACAAGGACCGCGCGCCGCAAACGCTGGGCTGGCTGGTCGCCGCCGGGTCGGCCGCCTCGCTCTTGGCCTATGGCCTGTTGGTGGTGACGTGGAAGGCGTTCGACCTGTCCTACAACTTCGTCTACCTCGCCTCGGGCGGCTTTACCGCCGCGGTGGCGCTGTTCTGCCTGTTCGCCTATCCCCAGTTCGAGGCGCCGAACCCGCAGGTGAAGCGACTGGTGCTGCGCCGGCGCTATTGGCTGTATTACCTGCTGCAATTCATGTCCGGCGCGCGGCGGCAGATTTTCGTCGTGTTCGCGGCCTTCATGATGGTGGAAAGGTTCGGCTTCGAAGTCCATGAGGTCACGGCGCTTTTCCTGATCAACTTCCTGGCCAACATGGCCTTTGCGCCCCTGATGGGGCGGGCCGTTGCGAAATGGGGGGAGCGGCGCGCGCTGGCCTTCGAATACGTGGGGCTGATCGCGGTGTTCCTGGCCTATGGCGGGATCTACTATTTCGGCTGGGGCGTGGCGCTGGCCGCCGCGCTTTACGTCATCGACCACCTGTTCTTCGCGCTGGCCTTCGCGCTGAAGACCTATTTCCAGAAGATCGCGGACCCGGGCGACATCGCCCCCACCGCCGCGGTGGCCTTCACCATCAACCACATCGCCGCCGTGTTCCTGCCCGCCGCGCTGGGCTATCTCTGGGTGACCTCGCCGGGCGGGGTGTTCGCGCTGGCCGCGGGCATGGCGGGGCTGTCGCTGATGCTGGCGCTGATGATCCCGCGCCACCCCGAACCGGGCAACGAAACGATCTTTTCCGGGCTGATCGCCACGCCCGCCGAATAGCGGGCTATTCGCCCCGGCGCCGCAGCCAGTCCATCACCGCGGGCCGCACCGATTGCGCGCCGCTGGCGCGTGCCGCGTCGATCACCGCGCGCGCCTCGGCGAGATCGCTTTTGCGCAGCATGTGCTTGACCGGCCCGATGGACGCCGGCCGCATCGACAGCGCCCGGAACCCGATCGCCGCGAAACACAGCGCCTCGACCGGGCGGCCGGCATCCTCGCCGCAGAACGACAGTGGCGTGCCGGTATCCTCGCAGCGCTTCACGATCTGTTCCAGGAAGGTCAGGAAACTGACGTTCAGCGTGTCGTAGCGCCGCCGCACGCGTTCGTTTTCGCGGTCGGCGGCGAAGAAGAAC
>JBNGDM010000148.1:0-8209 GCA_049975105.1 Rhodovulum sp.
GCTGAGCACCGCCCCCCGCGCCGAGAGGCCCCGAAGTGGTCTCTCAGGGTCGATATTCTCCGGAGCTGATGACTGCGCTATTTCAGTAAACAGCTTGCAAGACACTGTATCAAAACAGATTTTGTGCGCGGCACCTGAGCACTTCGACGCTAGCGGCGTTTGGTCGGACGGAACAGAAATCGAGCGCTCTCCAAAAAATCGGCAAGTGAACGAATGGACTGCTCCGTCAAGTACCGTTCCCGAAAGCCAATCTTCGCGAGGTAGAGTGCTCCTCAGAAGCCGCTAAAGGCTCTTGGCAAGCGCATCAGCAAAGCGCTTCAAGCCGCGCCGCTCTGAGATACGACAAACACCAAGTTCAAATGCCCGGATGAGTACACCGTCTGCTACAGCCCTTGCAAATTCTGCTGCATGTCCGACCTCGTAGTGAGAGGAAGGCGCGTCGTCCACTGTCCGCGGATAGACCAGCACCACCTCGAAAATCCCCGTTGCGCGCGAGAACGCCAAAGATTCATAGATATCGGCATTGGAAATCGAGGTAGAAGAGCGATCCACATGCCCTTTGTATTTTGCGTCCACGATGACCCGGCGCGAACCAGTGGTATTGGGAATCGTGACAATCGCGTCGGGAACGACGTTGAGCACCCTGACTGCCCCATGCTGCGTTCGCGTCCCAAGCCTATTTGGTGACTGGAGCAGTACATTCTTGGGTAAGAGTGCATTGCGGAGAGATAGCGACACGAGCTGCTCCCAAACCTGCCATGTCTGCATGACGTAGCCTGGCGCAAGAGCATTCTTGGGATCATAGGCGCCGCCAAGACCCCGCAGGATGTCGAGAGAAAGATCAAATGTTGGTTGCCAAGCGCGCGAACGGCTCGGCAGCCGTCGATCCTGTAGACGTGATGGCCTCTGTTGATGCGGCAGATGTTGCGCAAGCCGCTCAAGACGCACGCGGGTTTCGACGTCGGGAACAATTGGAGCGAGACCTGCCGCAGCCGCCCTGATTACCGCGTTGTAGGGATTTTCACGGGTGAACGACGTCACCGATTGCGGAAAGCCGTCCTCTGTTGGAACAGACAAATCCTCGGGGTCAAAATCCCCTTCAAGGGCAAACTCGCTGTGGGACAAGCGGCGATAGGTTCGCAGCGGTCTACGCTGGTTCTTCCAGTACATCTCGATCAGAGAGCGCCCGATCAGCGTCGCAAGATCAGATGTCGCACGGGCCGATGATTTCAGTCCCTCGTTGTCGAGTAGTCGCCCATGATGTGAAAGCGTAGCCAGAAGGAAGAAATCTTCACGCCATCCGGGTGCATTGCCGAGAAATTTAGGCGCAATTTCGAGTTCCAGACCTGACGCTAGGACAAGCAAACCCGCCACGTTCTGAAACTGATAGCGGTCCGCATTAATGGATAGCGGAACGCTCTCCAGTCCGAGGATCCCGCGCACACGGTCTCCCGCACGGAGCAAAAGTTCGCGCGCGGTGGACGCCGAAACATCGCTACGCTTGGAAATTTCCTCGTGGAGAGCCGAAGGCTTCGCATACTCAATAGCTGTGAAGCGCTGCCATGGGCGCATGACGACTAAACAGCCTTTTGGGACAGGGCGACAAACAGATCATAAACTTGCGAAGCATCAATGCTCACCGGACCATTGACCATGGCACGGGGTGCATCCCCGAAGGACGTCTCTTCCAAGCTGTAGGGGTTTCCGGCAATGCCGCGATCTGCGTTCAAGACGATGGCGGTTCCGCGTACGTCACCGAAGAACGCTTCATCGATGTGATTTTTGACCGTCCGCCATGCTGTCGCAAAATGGGCAAGAGCGTCAGCTACGTTCGAGGGCTTGGCATTGTTGGCCATGAGCACGCCGTGACCGATCCTGAATTCCGGCCCTCGTCCGAGCGCAATTCTTTGGTTTATCGCATCAAAAGCCTGGATCGCAGCCTCACTCACATCGTCTGCGGAGCTTGGGCTCGGCGGCAAACTTGCCATCGGTGTCGCGGCAACACCGAAATGCGCCCGCAGAACCGAAGATTTGGGTTCCAGATTGAATGGAGCCCAACGTCTAAGAAATGCTACATCCAGCGGCTCGACCGAGACATCCGCCTGGTTCATTGCTGCAAGAATGTAGAGCCGAGACGGAAAAGCATACTCGATCAGATCGCCGTCGACCGGGTTGATTAGATCGAAGAACTGCGTTGCGGCCGTCCGTTTGCCGTCCGGCGCAAGGCGCTTGTCGGATTCGATAGCCACGATAGCTCCACCGAATACTTGCACGGTTGGGCCGCGGTTGATTTCATCAATAATAAGCAGCGCCGCGCTGTCAGGCTGCTTTGCATACTCACTGGCACGGTAGAGAATGCCTTTGGTAATTCTGAACGTGCCCGGCGGCGTGCCTGTGCGGACGTCAGGCATCACGCCTGTCAGGAAATCACGGTACTTGCTGGACTGATGAAGGACGCAGCGAAAGACCTTCCGGTTGGAGGACGTCCCAATTGCCCCCGGCAGGGTTGTCGTAGGCGTGGGCGGGATGGGGATTGGTGCACCTGGCTGATGAATCGGCGTGCTGGAGTGTCCCTTAGCTTCAAAGAGGCCCGCAACCTCACTCAGCAGCATGGACTTGCCCGTGCCCGGTGGCCCGGCAAGCAGGACGTTGCGGCGGTTTTCCAGCAGGTCCAGAATGTCGTTGGCGTCAGACATGTGGGTACTGCTCTTTTATTACCAGGTCTAGAAACGCTGACTTGCAGCCGTCGTCGAACCAATCCTGCGCAAACTTCTTGATTTTCGGGTCCCAATTTTGCGTAAGAAGACTCGTCTCGGTCGTAAAATACAGCCAAATATCTCCATTGGCTTGCTGGAACATCATGAAAACCGAACGACCGCCACTGGGATCGTTTTGGATCAAGCCATCAAGCGCAAACTCGGAGATGCGTGCTATTCGGCATTCATTCGGGCGCGCGTCCGTAGCAGGCCATATCTCCATCGTGGCGCTCTTATCGCCAGTTGGTTCACGCCAAGTGACCGTGCCACTCAGAACTTCGATTTGAGACGCAACCCCTTTTACCTTGCGTGTTTTGGTTGTCTTGTTGGGGAACATGCGCCGAAAAAAAGGCAAGAACTCGGTTTCCGGTCGGAAACGCAGATCGCGAGCGCCCCCCCCGCTGTCGGCGTCATTTGACTTGGCGATAAACTTACGACGATCTCCGTCTTCAATATTTTGAAGGAGAACCCGTTCAATGGCCTGCGAACTACTGCTCACCGCACAACCTCGTTGGATTTTTCTTGGATGCTGCCGACGAACTCGGAGCTGACATAGGGTATAGCGCCGAGTTTACGCGCGCGTTCCACACGTTGGGCGCTTTGTTCACTTCCCGTTTCTGCGTTCCGGAGCCAAGCCGAAAGCAGGACGTCTTCTGTGACGGTGGACGATGTCTCGCCCTGTATCGCGGGTTGGCCACGATCCAACAGGGGGAAGTCCTGCAACATGAGCCGTAGGTCATTCTCGGAACAACCGTAGGCGCGTGCGACCAAAACGTCCGCTTCGCAGCGCAGTTCAGCAATGCGCCAAACATTCTCAAAGCTTGAGTTTTTTGACTGGTCAAGCTCATGCAATTTTCGGGCGAGGCCAATCAGGCGCTGTGCAGGGAGTGAACGGATATCAAGGTTGGGTAGTCGAAGGGAGAGCAGGACGAAGTAATTTACTGTCGTCGTAACGATCCTCCGAAGCAGCCAATCGAAAGGAAGCGAGTTGACAATGGCGAGCCAAAGGAAAAGCCGATCATCCGATGGGTCATTGGGAAAAGAAATCGTCGGAACCTTGTTCCCGCAGATGACCCCTGGCGGGATCAACGCAGCCATCATTGATCGTTCGTTGGTTTGCCCTGTAATATCACAAAAGCCTACGCGCATGCGCCGAGAGCGCCGCGAAGCTTCTGCGGACGCTACCCTCAACGGCAGCCAGAACTGTGGTGCGACTTTGCTTTGACCTGGCGGGAGATTGCACCAAACGGCGCTTCTTCCTTCACCAGAGACATAAGATTTGCATCCCAAACGGTGAGGTTGAACCATTCGGCCCTCAATGACCGGAAGGCATCCTGTTTCTGGCCGTTTCACGAAATAGCGGCGGCCGTGAGTCATATCGATCTCACGGCAAAACTCAGGATACCAGGGTGAATCCTCGGATGAGATCACCAACCCGTTGTTCTGCATTCTCTTGAACAGATGCCATTCCTCTGCCGAGCGCACTTCGGGAAGTGTAAGGTCGGAGCGCAAATGTTCGATATCCTTGAGCGCAAGACGTACTTGTGGTGCGGGTATGACGCGCTCGCTATTGGCACTTGCATGGCCAATCTTCACTGCCGTGAGCGCCTTGCTGGAACTCGCCTTGCGGCGATAGTTTACAACTAGAAACTTAAACCGCGTGTCAATGGCGAAATGCCGTGCACGATTTTCCATTATGGTGAAGGCAAGATCATCCGTACCCTCTACGAGCGCCCGCCGCAGAGTTTCAGTGCTGAGCGAGCGGATCAGGCCTGCCGGAACCAAGAGAGCACCGTGTCCGCCTACCCGCGTCAGCTTGTAGAGAAGCTCGACAAAGGCGACGTAGAGATCAGGCTCGCCTTTTGTTAGTAAAGGGTAGCGATCAATAAGTGATCCCGCCATTGCGGCGCGCTCGGTTTTGGCTTTTTCGTACCCAGCAAGTGATTGCAGGCGGTAGCTCGTTCCGTAATCGCGGGTTTCTCCGTTCGCTTTGGCGTATTCATGTCGTGTAAGCTTGACCTTTTCCCAAGGAGGGTTTGCGATCACGACGTCAAAACCGTCTTCACTTAGCTCAAGCCAAGTGGCGTCAGGTACAAGCAGGCTGTCCTGTACTCGCCAGCGGGCGCACATCGTTGCGATGGCATCCAGGTCATCGGTTAGCGACGCGAGTGACAACCGAGTGCCGCGCAAAGCGAGCGGTGAACGATCGGCGGCACAAACGGACTCGCGAAGCCATTCGCTGGCGAGTAGACGATCCGGTCCACAAGCCACGATGGAAACGGCTGTCAGCAATATCCCGGCACCGCAGGCCGGATCGAGAACCTTAGCCCCTTTCGTGAAATGCACCTCAACGCTCTGAGCGAGATGCAGGGCTAGCCGAAAGTCCGTGTGATACGCGCCGCTATTTCGTTGCTCACTGTGATCGAGTGCTTCCCGAGCCAGCGCGCTTAAGCAAAGCGAGGGGTGAATGCCGGTATCATTTAACAGCAGAACAAGCACCTTCGCATCATCAAGCAGGCGCTCAGGGGCCATCAAGGGTTTGATCCCGAACTTGGAGCAAAATCCTTGAAAATCGAATCCACCAAGGCGGGCAGATGCCGCTTCCAATAGCTGGAAGCGCAACTCATCGTTGTTCCCGCGATAGCGTCTCAGGCATTGAGATAAGTAGGCATCAGCCTTTGCAAGACGTTTGCCCTCAACTGTACTCGATGGTTTCATGCGGCGGCGCGCTTTGCCTCCTTGGTCTTTTCGATGCAGAAAAGCAGCTCTCCGACGTCGGAGGCAGCCTTGCTGGCGGCTTTGTTGGGGCGATAGCGACCGATATTCTGGAGCGAATGAACGCTGAGTTCTCCGATGCCAGCTAGAGAATCGGAAAGCGATTTGATCGGGACGTGCCCTTCGGTGCTATAGGAAAGGAAAATACGGCGAGCCGGAAGTTCCGAAATAAGACGCTCGATAGCCTTCGCGGCTCTGACTTTATAGCAAAATTCAGATGCCTTTTCTCGCCATGGACGAATACCGCATACTCCTTCAACTTGAGGCTCATCACCGAGGGCAATGGTTTCAAGAATGTGATAATAGGCTGCATATTGGCGTTTGGTGTAGGGAGGGTCTAGATAGACCGTATCCGCCGCCGTGCATGGCACCTGATGAACGTCCCGCGTGCTCATGGTCGCATGCGGAGAGGCTTCGAGATATTCGCCAGGCTCGATCACCAAGGCATCTAGCGATTGCCTCTGCCATTTGGACAGGAAGCAGCCATAGGTTCCGGCAGTATTTGCGACACGGTTTGAAGCGCGCATCAAATCGGCAATGAGAACGCGCTCTTCATGTAGCGTGATTATATCGTCTTGCCGCCAGGCGCGGATCTTCTGCCGCATGCCATCGATTTTTTGGGCGTTCTCTTCGGTGAAATACATCCGGGAGACGTCGCAATGACCTGATGATGCTGGGCTGTACTCGCGCCAAATGAAGCCGCGTACGGGCACTTCTTCATTAAGAGCAGCAATTGCATTGTCATAGCCCGAAAGCCTCTTGAAAGGGATGTTGGCTTTTGACGTTACGCGCGCGTAGGACATGATGGCCGATGAAGCCAAGTGGTCGTTAACGTGGACGGGCCAGCCAGCGCGGGACGCTGCTTCGGCGACTGCTCCTGTCCCCGAGAAGGCATCCACAAACACACCGCCGTCAGGTTCGCCGATGTGATCGATGATGGCTTCCACGATACGCGCCTTGGAGCCAATGTACCGAAATGACATGCGTGCGGTTCTCCCTGCCTTGCTTGATTTTTGTTGTCATGCCGGGAAATGAGCGGGCTGGCATGGATCGTTTCTTAGCCCATGCAGACTGCTCAGGCGTTAACTTTGGTGGTTTGCTGGGTCGGATTGGTTAACAGGGCCTAGGTTGATCTACTACGACAACATCGCACATACGGCCAGCAGGACGCAACATATTGTAGGCTCGCGCAGCATGGATGCTACAGACTTGCCCGGCTGTTGCGCTCCGTTCGTGGTTGGGCTGCATTTGATCTTGGACTTGTCACTCGATCGCCTGTAGCTTGATTTCCGAGCCTCATCGGGGCCCCTTGGTCGTGCCGCAGGGAAGTTGCAACGCAGCGATGGGCGAATCCGACGGGCTTGATTTGGGCTTTGTCGCCGTTCAGTCTGACCTCCGCTTCCTAAGCTCCCACACCAACGGTACGTCGTTCAATACCCCCGCCAGCGTCACCTCCGGGCCCTGCCTTCCGTCCAGGATCGCCTCGACGATGTCGGGCGCGAGCAGCGTGAGCCGCAGGACGCGCGTCATGTAGGAGGGCGCGATGCCCTCGCGCTCGGCCAGTTCGGCGATGGTGGTGAACTCGCCGGATTCCAACATCCGCTTCCAGCGGAACGCGCGGGCCAGCGCCTTCACCAGCGTGTTGTCCGTCCGCCGCGGCTGCGTGGCGCCATCCGGCAATTGCATCTCCTTTCGCCCACCGCGCTTCACGACCCGGAACGGGACGTGGAGCGTCACAGTCTCCGGGATCGGAGCGCCGCGTGTCATGCTGCGGCCTCGATATCACCGGCCAGCATCTCGCGCGCGAGGCCGCCGAGCCCGTCGATGCGTAGCCGGACGTTGAGCCCGTCAGTGCCGATATCCACCCGCTCGACCAGCAGCGCCACGATGCGCGCCTGCTCGGCGGGGAAGAGTTCGTCCCACAGCGGGTCAAGTTGCTGAAGGGCCGCGCGGGCATCGGCCTCGGTAGTGCCATCAGCGTGTGCACGGGCCGCCTTCCACGTGCCCGCCACGATCTCCGGCTGGCGGAACACGGCGCGCAGCTGGTCGATGACGGCGGCCTCGACCTCGCCCGCGGGCACGCGGCCGACGGGGCAGGATCCGGCGCCGTGCTTCAGCACCGTCTGGCTGACATAGTAGCGATAGAGCTTCCCGCACTTGCGCGTGTGCGTTGGCGAGAACGCGGCCCCATCCGGCCCGAACAGCAGCCCTTTCAGCAGCGCGGGCGTCTCGGCGCGGGTGCGTGCGGCGCGCTTGCGCGGGCTTTCCTGCAGGATGGCGTGGACGCGGTCCCATGTCTCACGGTCGATGATGGCGTCGTGCTCGCCGGGATAGCTCTCGCCCTTGTGGACCGCCTCGCCGATGTAGGCGCGGTTGTTCAGCATCCGGTAGAGGTACTTCTTGTCGATCCGGTTGCCGCGCGGCGTGCGGATGCCGCGCTTCGCGACCTCGCGCGCCAGTTCCGTGCCCGATCCGATCTCGAGGAAGCAGGCGAAGATCCAGCGGACATGCGCGGCGGCGTCATCGTCGACGACGAGCTTCCGGTTTTCGACGCGGTAGCCGTAGGGCGGCACCCCGCCCATCCACATGCCCTTCTTGCGGCTGGCGGCGACCTTGTCGCGGATGCGCTCGGCCGTCACCTCCCGCTCGAACTGGGCGAATGACAGCAGGATGTTCAG
>JBNGDM010000149.1:0-8006 GCA_049975105.1 Rhodovulum sp.
GCCGTCTCCTCCAGCGTCGCCGCCTGGTTCTCGGTCCGGTGCGACAGGTCGTCCGACGCCCCGCCGATCTCTTCCGCACGCGCGTGGATCTACGTCGCGGCCTCGGTCAGCGACCCGATCAGCCGGGCCAGGCTGTCAAGGCTGGCGTTATAGTCGTCGCGCACGCTGTTATAGCCCTCTCCCAGATCCTGGGTGATCGGCGTGGACAGGTCGCCCTCGGACAACCGGTGCAGGCCTGCGCCCAGAACCTCAACCAGCGCGGTGCGATGGGCTTGGGCGGTCGCGCGTTCGCGCGACAGGGTTTCGACCTCGTGCAGGCGATGGTCGCGGAAGGCGGCGATGCCGTCGGCCAAGCGGCCGAGTTCGCCCCCGGCGGTCTGTTCTGCCGACACGTCGATATCAAGATCGCCCTGGTCCAGCCGGCCCAGCTTGTCGATCAGGCCCGCAAGCGTCTTGGTGATCCGCCCGCCGAACAGCATGGCGCCCAGAAGGCCGATGATCAGCGCTGCGCCCGTGGCCCCCAGAGCGATCATGCGCACCTCGTTCACCACGGCAAGGTAGGACGAGCGGGGCACCATGACATGCAGCAGACCCACCGTATCGCCGGAGAAATCCCGGACCGGGAAGGCCGACGCACCGAACTTTTCGTCGCCAACGGCGATTTCATGCGCCTCGATACCGGTCTCGCGCGCGGCGCGCACGTCCTGGGCGGTCAGCAGCGGGTCAAGCTCGATGCTGGCGACCGTGCGGTTAAAAGCATCGGAATCGGAAGTGGCGAAATTCGAGATGTCGCCCTTGGGAAGCACGTAGAATTCCATCTCGGCGGGCGAATCCGCCACGAGCGACTGAAAGAACGCATCATCGAGGCTGAGCCCGATCTCGACCGTGCCGACATGGGCGCCGTCATGGGCGATGGGCGCTATACCCCGCACGCCCAGACCACCCCGGCCCAGTTCCAGCCCGATGACCGCCGCCTTGGTCGCGTTGGCCTGCACCACGGTGTGGCGGAATCCCGACAGGTCATCGCCGAAGGTCTCGGGCTTGTTCACGCGGAAGAAGGAGTGCGACGCGGGCGTGTGAAAATGGAACTGACGCACCCCCTGGTCGTCGCGCAGGGCGGCGAAACCGGGCACGAAGGTATCGTTCAGCATCTGACGGTCGCTGGTGGCCACGGCGCGCTGCACCTCGGGCATGCGGGCGACCATCGAGGCCATCGAAAGCGAGCTGTGGAACCGGTCTTCAAGCGCCGTTTCGAAGCGCAGGCGCACCTGTTCGAGTTCGCGCTTGGTGCCCTGCTCGATAAGGCTGTTCATGCCGAACAGCAAGGGGACGAGAACCAAAAGCGCGGACAACGTGACAGAGGCCGCAATAGCGAGGATGATCTTGGTCTTCAGAGACATTTAGGCGGGTCCTGCAATCGTTGAAATTTTACATTCTTGAGACATCTTCTGATCGGAGACGATGTCGGATTTGCGTGAACAATGGCCTAAACGGCGCCCTTTTCTTGGGCAAAATTGCGAAGCCGTTTCCAGAAACGTTTTAATATCAAAATTCTAACAGGTGGTGTTCGAGTGTAAGGAACCCGTTAAGGTTAACGCTCTTCGACCGTTTCAAGGCAGCCGTTGGCCCACGCTGCCCGCCGCGTTATTCTTCGCTCGCCATCGAGAGGCCCGAATATGCACGCAAATCCCGCTCCGACCCGCGCCCGCCAACTTGGCCGGACGCAAGAATTCCTAAAGCAAATCGTATATGGCGGGAACGACGGCATCGTGACCACCTTCGCGGTTGTCGCAGGTTTCGCCGGAGCCCGCGCCGAGGGCGTGGCGCAGATAGGGGCCGTGGCTGTGTTGGTCTTCGGAATGGCCAACCTGTTTGCAGATGCGATTTCGATGGGCCTTGGAGAGTTTCTTTCCGGTAGGGCGCAGCGCGACCTTTACGGTGCCCGGATGCGCGATCGGATGGACGGAATGCGGCGCGACCCGACCGGAACGCGCACCCGGCTAAGCCGGAATCTGAAAGCACGTGGCCTTTCTTCGACCGACGCCGATTCGGCGGCCGCGATTCTTGCCCGGACACCTCGAATGACCGCCGAGCTTTTACTACGCTACGAGGACGGGTTGGGCCATCCGGACGATGACAGTCCTGCGATCAACGGTCTTGTCACCTTTATCGCCTTCGTCACCTTTGGGATCGTGCCGCTGATGCCGTATTTCCTGCTGCCAGCCGAAAGCGACACCTTCGGGCTGTCGATGGGGGCAACGCTGCTCGCGCTGGTCGCGCTGGGGCTGCTGCGTTGGAATGCGACCGGGCTGGGCCTTGCGCGGTCGGTTGGAGAAACTGTCTTGGTCGGAGGGATTTGTGCGGTTGTGGCGTTTGCGATCGGGGCGGCGGTGGGCGGCTAGCCGATCATCCCGCCACGGTCGCCCAACCCTTCGTAGTGGCGCTTAAGCCTTTGCAGAGCGATGCGCAGCACGATCTTTCCCGAGCGCGCCGACCAGCCCATCTGCTTTTCGACCTGCTCCATACCCTCGAGAAAGCAGCAGCACCGCAATACCACGTCACCGAGACCGGGGCCCAGTTCACGCAACGCCGATGCGACTCGCTCCCGCGCGCCCATGGGTCCGTCGCCCGGCCCCCCGCCCGGTTGGAACGCCCCGCGCTCGGCACCGGTCAGAAACCGATCCCAGTTCTGGGCGACCCGCGGGCCCATCTGGGCGACCTCGAAATCCTCGCGCAGGCGCTCTCCCGCGGCAACGAGATCCGGCGTAAGAAACGGAGTGCCATCCTTATCCCGCCGACGGCCAAGGATCGAAAGCGGGGATTCCGCCCTGTTGTAGCGGATGCGCTCGGACTTTTCGGTCGTGCGGGTTTCCCAATCGCGGTGCTGGTCGCCAAAGGGATTGGAGGCCTCGGCAGAGCCGGGCTGTTCGTCGGCTTCGTTGGCAAGAAGTCGTTTCAGCGAAGCCCGCCCAGCCTGGGTGATCTCGTAAATCGTGACCCGCCCGCGTGTCTTGCATGCGATCCAGTCTTTCAGGGCGAAGATCTCGGCCACATCGCGGTCCACGACGGCGACCCGGGTGGTATGCCCGTCCGGTCCCTCGCGCAGGACCGCCGCCTTTTCCATGTCGCGCGCGATCGCAAGAAAGGCCCCAGGTTCGTTCATCCTGCGCAGTATGCGCCGCGCCTCATGCGTGATCCTGGTGTCGTCCTCCGTGGCCTGCGCCGGTCGCGTCCTGGCTTTCATCGGGGAGATCTCCTCTTGCGGTATGGCGGTCCGGCGTGCTGCGCCCAGCCGGGCCAGCGCCTCGTCGACCAGAGGATCATCGCGCCGCGTCTCGACCCGCCGCACCTGCCGGAGTACCGTCGAAGGATGGCAACCTTCCTTGCGCGCGAGTTCGCGCAACGAGCATCCATCTTCGGTATGAGCCAGATACCAACGCGCTGCCTGGGGCAGCCAGTCCGGGGCACATTTCGTGAGTGAGACACATTCCATGTCGCGACATCCTCCTGATCGTGATGCACCCGGGCGACCTTGTTGGGCTTGCTAAAGCCGGATGCAATCCAAGGTTGATTCCGTTACCGTTACGTTAACAAAGAACACGATGCTTAGTATTGTTTCTAAACGGTAAAGAGTTCTGAAACCTGCGTACGCAGTTATCCACAACACCGCAACACCCGCTTAGGTTGTGCAATGGTGCCTTCGAACGACGTATCGGAGGTTCCGACATGACCCACATTCCAGCCGCCCTTGCCGCGCTTCGCCGTCCCCGCCTGTTGGTGAGCGCCGCCCGCTTCGGCCTCGCCGACTACCGGCGCGACCGGTATCTGCCGCGCCTGTTACAGGGCGGCCGCGCGGACTTACCGGCAGCGATCATCGAAAGGTTGATGGATTTGGAGGAGCGCATGGACGAGCGCCGACGGGCGGGTGATGCGGGCTACTCCTATGCCCGCCACATCGAGTTGCTGATCGCACTGATGGCTGAGGCGCGCGCTCTGAGCGCGACCCACCCGCAATTTCTGGACGCCGCCTGAGCCCGCGCGACCTAGACGAACGCGTCTGGCATCTCGGACTTGCGCCTTGCGACATAGGCCTCGAGCGCCTCGCGCAGGCCCTGATCAAGCGTCGGCTGTTGGTATTGCGACAACAGCTTTTGCGCCCGGGCCGATGCCAGGGTCGCGGTATCCCGCGCGCCCTCTTCGTCCCAGGTTTCGAACGGCTTATAGTCCAAAAGGTCCGAGCGCCAGAATGCGTCCTTGAAATGCGCCCGGGTATGGGCGCAGCCGAGGAAATGGCCGCCGGGGCCAACCTCCTGAAGTGCACCCATCGCCTGCGCATCTTCATCAAGGGCAATCCCGCGCGCCATCTTGTGGAGAGCGCCCAACTGGTCCGCATCCATGACAAACTTTTCTACGCTGGCCACCAGCCCACCTTCCAGCCAGCCACAAGCATGCAGCATGAAATTGACACCAGCCAGAAGCGCCGCATTCAGCGTATTCGCCGTTTCGTAGGCAGCCTGGGCATCGGGCAGCTTGGACCCGCAAAGCCCGCCGCCCGACCGGAATGGCAGGCCCATCCTTCGAGCCAGTTGACCCGCACCGTAAAGAATTTGGCTCGCCTCGGGCGTGCCGAAGGTGGGCGCACCGGAATTCATGTCGATCGAGGTCACGAAGGCACCGAAAATCATCGGAGCGCCGGGGCGCACAAGTTGCGAATAGGCAACCCCCGCCATCACTTCGGCCAAAACCTGCGTCAATGTGCCCGCGACCGACACCGGAGCCATGGCGCCGCCCACGATGAAGGGCGAAAGGATGCAGGCCTGGTTCGCGGCGGCATAGACCTCAAGCGCACCCATCATCGTCCCGTCGAAGGTCAGCGGAGAGTTAACATTGATCAACGACGTCATCACCGCGTTCTCGGCGACGAACTCCTTCCCAAACAGGATCTCGCACATCTCGACGGAGTCGCGCGCCCGCGATGGTTCCGTGACGGACCCCATGAACGGCTTGTCCGACAGCGTCATGTGCGCAAGCAGCATGTCGAGATGGCGCTTGTTGACAGGAATGTCGGTGGGTTCGCAGACCGTACCGCCGGAATGGTGCAGCCATTTCGACATATAGCCAAGGCGCACGAAACGTCGAAAATCCTCGATCGTGGCATAGCGCCGCCCTCCATCAAGATCGCGAACGAAGGGTGGGCCGTAGACCGGGGCTAACACGAGGCTGCGCCCACCGATCTCGACGTTTCGCTCGGGGTTGCGGGCGTGCTGGGTAAAGCGGGCGGGCGCGGTAGCACAAAGCTTTCGGGCTAGCCCTTGGGGCAGGCGCACCCGTTCGCCCTGAACATCGGCGCCCGCCGCGCGCCAGCGTTCCAACGCAGCGGGGTTCTCCACGAAATTCACGCCGATCTCTTCCAGCACACGCTCTGCGTTGTGCTCGATCAACTCCAACGCTTCGGCGTTCAGCACCTCGAAATCGGGAATTTTGCGCTCGATGTAACGCGCGGTCTCGACAGAAACCGCGCTGCGCGCCGCCCGCCGCGCCGCGCCGCCGCCACCGCGGCCTCGCCCACGCGTTCCCCGCGCTTCTGCCTCGGCCATGAAACTCTCCCATCGATGGACTGTCCGTCGCCCCGTATCTAGCGCGGGGGGCGCCACCCGTTGCGGCCGGATTGCGTCCCTTCCTTCGCCATGAGCGACATTGCTGCGCTGCCTAAGCCCGCCGCGGGCTTGCGCGTTCCGGCGCCCGGCCCTATCAGACCACCATGACCCAGCACGACCGCCTTCTCATCATCGATTTCGGCTCTCAGGTGACGCAGCTAATTGCGCGCCGCCTGCGCGAGTTGAACGTCTATTGTGAAATCCATCCCTACCAAAGCGTGACCGACGCGTTCCTGGCCGAATTCGCGCCGCGAGCGGTGATCTTCTCGGGGGGGCCGGACTCGGTGATGCGCGAGGGCAGCCCCAGACCGCCCCGCGCGGTCTATGAGCTAGGCGTGCCGATCCTGGGAATCTGCTATGGTCAGCAGGTGATGATGCAAGATCTGGGTGGCCGGGTCGAAGCAGGCGAACATGCCACTGCCGAATTCGGTCGGGCCTATGTCGAACAGGCGGGCCAGAGCGACGATTTCCTGTTCGGTTGGTTCCTAGAGGGCCGCGAGCAGGTCTGGATGAGCCACGGCGACCATGTGGCTGAAATCGCGTCTGGATTCCAGGTTCTGGGTACCTCGCCCGGTGCGCCTTTTGCGATCACCGCCGACCCCGCCCGCCGGTTCTATGCCGTGCAGTTCCACCCCGAAGTGCACCACACGCCGAACGGCCGGACGCTGTATGAAAACTTCGTACGGCTGGCCGGGTTCACCGGCGACTGGACGATGGGCGCCTATCGCGAGGAAGCGATTGCGAAAATCCGCGCGCAAGTAGGCGATGCCAAGGTCATTTGCGGGCTGTCGGGCGGCGTGGATTCATCGGTTGCCGCGGTGCTGATCCACGAGGCGATCGGCGATCAGTTGACCTGCGTCTTCGTCGACCACGGCCTGTTGCGGCAGAACGAAGCAGAGGAAGTGGTTTCGATGTTCCGCGACCACTACAACATACCGCTGATCCATGCCGACGAGTCCGACCTGTTCCTTGGCGCGCTGGAAGGCGTCTCGGACCCGGAGGTCAAGCGCAAGACCATCGGCAAGCTGTTCATCGACGTGTTTCAGAAGCACGCCGCCGAGGTGGGCGGCGCCGAGTTCCTGGCACAGGGCACGCTTTACCCCGATGTGATTGAATCGGTGTCGTTTTCCGGCGGCCCCTCGGTCACGATCAAGAGCCATCACAATGTTGGCGGTCTGCCCGAGAAGATGGGGCTGAAGCTGGTTGAGCCGCTGCGCGAACTGTTCAAGGACGAAGTGCGCGCGCTGGGCCACGAGTTGGGCCTGCCCGCCTCCTTCATCGGCCGTCACCCCTTCCCAGGCCCCGGCCTCGCCATACGCTGCCCCGGCGAGATCACGCGCGAGAAGCTGGAAATCCTTCGCAAGGCTGACGCGATCTATATCGATCAAATCCGCAAGCATGGGCTGTACGATGAGATATGGCAGGCTTTCGTCGCCATCCTTCCGGTGCGCACGGTGGGTGTCATGGGCGACGGTCGGACCTATGATTACGCCTGTGCGCTGCGCGCCGTGACCTCGGTGGACGGCATGACAGCGGATTACTATCCTTTCAGCCACGAGTTCCTCGGCGAAACCGCGACACGGATCATCAATGAGGTCAAGAGCATCAACCGTGTGACCTACGACATCACCTCAAAGCCGCCGGGAACGATCGAGTGGGAGTGATCCTGTCGGGGTATTTTCTGGCGCCGCCGGCTCACCTAGAGGCGATCCGTGGCGCCCTGCCGGAGCATATCCAGCTTACTCGGGCCGAGCCGGGTTGCCTTTGCTTCGACGTGACCGAGGACACCGAACAGCCCGGACGGTTCAACGTCTACGAGGAATTCGCCGACGCCGAGGCCCTGCGCGCGCACCGTCGGCGCTGTGACGCCTCCGCATGGGGTTGGATCGCACGCGACGCGGACCGCCGCTATACCGTAACCGGCCTGAACGAATGAGCGAACTGCCCCGCGCGGCGGCCTGGATGACCGGCGCCATCGTATCGTTCTCGTCGATGGCGGTGGCCGGCCGAATGGTTTCGATCGAACTCGATACCTTCGAGTTGATGCTCTATCGTTCACTATTTGGAATGGTCTTGGTGGTCACGGTCGCTAGCCTCGCGGGGCGGTTGTGCGAAGTGTCAACGCGGAAGCTGGGCCTGCACCTCGTACGGAACATCAGCCACTTTACCGGACAGAACCTATGGTTCCTCGCGATCACGCTGATCCCTTTGGCGCAGGTCTTCGCATTGGAATTCACCGCACCGCTTTGGGTGGCGCTGCTGGCGCCCCTGGTCCTAGGCGAACGCTTGACCCGGTCGCGAGCCCTCGCAGCGTTCGCCGGCTTCGTCGGCATCCTGATCGTCGCGCGG
>JBNGDM010000150.1:0-7898 GCA_049975105.1 Rhodovulum sp.
GCGCGCGCCGACGGGATCCCGGTGCGCGGCTACATCTCCTGCGTGACCGATTGCCCCTATGACGGCCCGACACCGCCCGCCCGGGTGGCCGAGGTGGCTGAACGCCTGCTGGCGCTGGGCTGCTACGAGATCAGCCTGGGCGACACCATCGGGCAGGGCACGCCCGACACCGTGACCGCCATGCTGCGCGCGGTGCTGGACGTGGCCCCCCCGGACCGGCTGGCGGGACATTTTCACGACACCGCGGGCCGGGCGCTGGCCAATATCGAGGCGTCGCTGGACCTGGGCCTGCGGGTCTTCGATGCCGCCGTGGGCGGGCTGGGTGGTTGCCCCTATGCAAGGGGCGCGACCGGCAACGTCGCGACCGAGGCGGTGGCCGACCGTTTGGCGGCGCTGGGCTATGAAACGGGCCTGGACCGCGATGTGATCGCGGCGGCAGCCGATATGGCCCGCGCGATGCGGACAAACGAGGAAGAGGAACGCGATGCGTGAGGAACTGGGGGTCGCCATCGACGACCGCGGCGTGGCACGGCTGACGCTGAACCGCGTCGACAAGCACAACGCCCTGTCCGAAAGCCTGATCGCCGCCCTGCACGCGGCCGCCGAGCGGCTGGGCGCCGACCCGGTGGTGCGCGCGGTGGTACTGACCGGCAACGGCGCCAGTTTCTGCGCGGGCGGAGATCTGTCCTGGATGAAGGCGCAGATGGAGGCCGATGCCGACACCCGCGCTGCCGCCGCGCGCCGCCTTGCCCGCATGCTGGGCGCGCTGAACACCCTGCCCAAGCCGCTGATCGGGCGGGTGCAGGGCCAGGCCTTCGGCGGCGGGGTGGGGCTGATCTCGGTCTGCGACGTGGCGGTGGCCGTGAACACCGCCCGCTTCGCCCTGACCGAGACCCGGCTGGGGCTGATCCCGGCCACCATCGGCCCCTATGTCGCCGCCCGCCTGGGCGAGGCGGCGGCGCGGCGGGTCTTCCTGTCGGGGCGCCGCTTCGACGCGGGCGAGGCGGTGGCGCTGGGCCTTTTGGCCCGCGCCGTCCCCGAGGCCGAACTGGACGCCGCGACCGAGGCCGAAATCGCGCCCTACCTGGCCTGCGCGCCGGGGGCCGTCGCGCGGGCCAAGGCGCAGCTGCGCGCGCTCGGTCCCCGCATTGACGAAGACGTGATCGAGGACAGCATCCGCCGCCTGGTCGAGGCCTGGGAAAGCGACGAGGCGGCCGAGGGAATCGCGGCCTTTTTCGGCCGGCGCAGGCCGCGCTGGGCCCCGGGCGAGGCCGGTTGACCGGGCCGCAAAGGCATCCGAATCCCCTGAAAGCCGACTGCCAAGGATTTGTGAAGAAACCATTTCGTCCCGATGCGGCATTCCGGCGCGTTTTCAATGCGCACGACTGTATACATTTCCGGAAGACCACGATAACAGAGGGGCCAAAGAACGGCGCGGGGCTTTGTTGACCCGCCCCCGGCGGCCCGGCTAACGTCGAAGTCGAAAAGACGCGCATCAAATGCAAGAATGCGCGGAAGACAGAAGGGAGAACCCGGTGGACAACCTGCTGAGCGACTACCTTCCGATCGCGATCTTCTTCGGCATGGCGATCGGGCTTGGCCTGTTGCTGATGCTGTCGGCCCTCGTGATCGCGATCCGCAATCCCGACCCCGAGAAGCTGTCGGCCTATGAATGCGGCTTCAACGCCTTCGACGACGCGCGCATGACCTTCGACGTGCGCTTCTACCTGGTGGCGATCCTGTTCATCATCTTCGACCTGGAAATCGCGTTCCTGTTCCCCTGGGCGGTGTCCTTTGGCACGGTGGGGGTCGTGGGCTTCTGGTCGATGATGGTCTTTCTCGCGGTTCTGACCATCGGCTTTGCCTATGAATGGAAGAAGGGGGCGCTGGAATGGGAGTGACGACGAATCCGACCACCGCCGGGGCCGATGCCGAACACGCCACCCAGGCGCTGAACGCAGAGCTTCAGGACAAGGGCTTCCTCGTCACCTCGACGGCGGATATCATCAACTGGGCGCGCACCGGGTCGCTGCACTGGATGACCTTCGGGCTGGCCTGCTGCGCGGTCGAGATGATGCACACCTCGATGCCGCGTTACGACCTCGAACGGTTCGGTACCGCGCCGCGCGCGTCCCCGCGCCAGTCGGACCTGATGATCGTGGCGGGCACCCTGACCAACAAGATGGCGCCCGCGCTGCGCAAGGTCTACGACCAGATGCCCGAACCGCGCTACGTGATCTCGATGGGATCCTGTGCCAACGGGGGCGGCTATTACCACTACAGCTACTCGGTGGTGCGCGGCTGCGACCGGATCGTTCCGGTGGACATCTACGTGCCCGGCTGCCCGCCGACCGCCGAGGCGCTGCTGTACGGCATCCTGCAATTGCAGCGGAAAATCCGCCGCACCGGGACCATCGTGCGATGACCGGGCGGCCTGCGACATCGGTTCGGCGCGGGGGTGACTTGGTCACATACTTGCGCCCCGGACATGCCGCAGAACGTGTCGGCACGGCGGCGCGCGCCCCCCTTGCGGGGGGGCATGGCGCGGCGCGGTGCCAAGGGAGGAACCTGTGATGAACGAGGCGCTGAGGGAACTCGGGGCGCATATCGAGGCACGCCGCCCGGATTGCGTGATCTCGTGGGAAGTCGCGCATGACGAGCTGAACGTCACCGCCGCGCCCAGCTCCATCGTCGGGCTGTCCGACTTCCTGCGCACGGATGCCACCTGCCGGTTCTCGTCGCTGGTCGACATCACCGCCGTCGACTACCCCGAGCGCGAGGCGCGCTTCGACGTCGTGTACCACTTCCTGTCGATGTACCAGAACCAGCGCATCCGCGTGAAATGCGCCGTCCGCGAGGAGGAGATGATCCCCTCCATCGTGTCGGTCCACCCCTCGGCCAACTGGTTCGAGCGCGAGGTGTTCGACATGTTCGGCATCCTCTTCTCGGGCCATCCCGACCTGCGCCGCATCCTGACCGATTACGGCTTTCGCGGGCACCCGCTGCGCAAGGATTTCCCGACCACCGGCTACACCGAGGTGCGCTATTCCGAGGCGCAGAAACGCGTGGTCTACGAACCCGTCAAGCTGACCCAGGAATACCGCCAGTTCGACTTCATGAGCCCGTGGGAGGGTGCCGATTACATCCTGCCCGGCGATGACAAGTCCGATGGGGCCAAGGGGTAGCCATGGCACAGACCGAGGCAACGCTTCTGTTCGGCGTGGGCGCCACCAAGGCGGGCACAAGTTGGCTGCACGCCTACCTGGCCGGCCATCCCGAGTGCCATCTGCGCTCGATCAAGGAGCTTCATTACTTCGATACCCTGGAGGAGGGGCGGACGCCGCGCGTGCGAGAGGAGCTCGACGCAGAGCGGGCCCGCCTTGCCGCGCGCCCGGTCCCCGCGAACCGCGCCCGCGCCGAGGCGCGCGCCAGGCGGCTGAAGGACATGGCCGACTGGTCCGCGGCGCTGGGCGATGGAACCGAGGCGGCCTATCTCGACTACCTGTCGGACGGTCTTGGTAAACGCCGCCTTATTGCTGACATAACCCCTGCGTATTCCTTGCTGCCGGTGGGGCGTTTGAAACGGATGGCCGCCATGGCGTCTGACGTGCGCTTCGTCTACCTGCTGCGCGACCCGGTCGAGCGGCTGTGGAGCCATGTGCGCATGATCGCGCGGCGCCGCGCCAACCCGGGCGAGGCGATCGGCCCCCGCGCGGGCCGCATCCTGGCGCGCGTGATCGCGGGCGACGAGGCGCATATCGCCGAGCGCGGCGACTACAAGGCGGTGCTGACCCGGCTTTGGTCGGCGGTCGATCCGACGCGCCTGTGCCTGTCTTTCTACGAGGAACTGTTCTCGCAGGCCTCGGTCGACCGGATGTGCGCCTTTCTGGGGCTCAAGCCGGTCCCGGCCGAGTTCGGGGTGCGGGTCCATGCCGGCGTGCCGGTCCCGATGAGCCGTGACCAGCGCGCCGCGGCGGCCGCCTGGCTGGCGCCGCAATACGATTTCGTCGCCGAACGGCTGGGCCGGGTGCCCGCCGTCTGGCAATCGCATCGGGTGGGGGTGTGACGATGAAGGACAACGCGTTCCACGACGCGCGGACGGGCGAACAGAGCATCCGCAACTTCAACATCAACTTCGGCCCGCAACACCCCGCAGCCCATGGCGTTCTGCGCCTGGTGCTCGAGATCGACGGCGAGATCGTCGAGCGTGCCGACCCGCATATCGGCCTGTTGCATCGCGGCACCGAAAAGCTGATGGAAAGCCGCACCTACCTGCAGAACCTGCCCTATTTCGACCGGCTCGATTACGTGGCCCCGATGAACCAGGAACATGCATGGTGCCTGGCCATCGAGAAGCTGACGAAAACCGAGGTGCCGCGCCGGGCACAGCTGATCCGGGTGCTGTATTCCGAAATCGGCCGGGTGCTGAACCACCTCTTGAACGTCACCACGCAGGCGATGGACGTGGGCGCGCTGACGCCGCCGCTCTGGGGCTTCGAGGAACGCGAAAAGCTGATGGTCTTCTACGAGCGCGCCTGCGGCGCGCGCCTGCACGCGGCCTATTTCCGGCCCGGCGGCGTCCACCAGGACCTGCCCGACGATCTGATCGAGGATATCGACGCCTGGGCGGCCGAATTCCCCGCGGTGATCGACGACATCGACGGCCTGCTGACGGAAAACCGCATCTTCAAGCAGCGCAACGCCGATATCGGCGTCGTCACCGAAGAGGAAATCCTCGAATGGGGTTTCTCCGGGGTGATGGTGCGCGGTTCGGGCCTGGCCTGGGATTTGCGCCGCTCGCAGCCCTACGAATGCTATGACGAGTTCGACTTCCAGATTCCGGTCGGCAAGAACGGTGACTGTTACGACCGCTATCTCGTCCGCATGGAAGAGATGCGCCAGTCGACCCACATCATCCGCCAGGCTTGCGAAAAGCTGCGCCACGAAAAGGGCGACGTGCTGAACCGGGGCAAGATCGCGCCGCCCACGCGGGGCGACATGAAGACCTCGATGGAAGCGCTGATCCATCACTTCAAGCTGTATACCGAGGGCTTCCACGTGCCCGAGGGCGAGGTCTACGCCGCGGTCGAGGCGCCCAAGGGCGAATTCGGCGTCTATCTCGTGGCCGATGGCACCAACAAGCCCTACCGCGCCAAGCTGCGCGCGCCGGGCTTTTTGCACCTGCAGGCGATGGATCACATCACCCGCGGCCATCAGCTGGCCGACGTGGCCGCGATCATCGGCACGATGGATGTCGTATTCGGAGAGATCGACCGGTGAGCGGACCGCTCGCCATATCCGCCCGCGACGCGGGCAAGCGTTTCGCCGGCGCTGGGGCCGGTGATGCACGTCGTGTGCCGCAGATGGCGGCGGGCGGCGTTGGGGTGCCGGGGCGTCAGCGCCGGCATGTGAAGGGGGCTGTTGTGAACCCGGTGGGCGGCGCGAGGTCGCCCTCCGACAGGTCCGCGCGGGATCGCGCGGGCCCCATGACAGCGGCCTGCGCACGCAGGCCCGTTACCCAAGGAGTGCGTTCCATGAAAACCTTCAAGACCCTGGCGATCCTCGCCGCCCTCGCCCCCGTCGCCGCGCTGGCGGAAACCTCCGAGGCCGACCTGCAGGCCGTGCGCGACGCGATGACCGCCGTCGGCTGCATGGTCAACAACGACACCCAGGCCGCGTCCGTCGAAACGGCGACGGGCTTCGACGAGGCCAAGCTGGAAGAGGTCGTCGCCGATCTGCGCGCGCTGGGCGAGATCGAGGACCAGACCGGCAACGAGGTCGGGATCCGGCTCATTTCGGGAGACTGTGCCAACTAATGCAAAGACGTCTGCACCACGAGCAACCGGACAGCTTCGCGTTCACGCCCGAGAACCGGGCGTGGGCCGAGGCCCAGATCGGCAAATATCCGCCGGGCCGCCAGGCCAGCGCCATCATCCCGCTGCTGTGGCGCGCCCAGGAGCAGGAGGGCTGGCTGACCCGTCCGGCCATCGAATACGTGGCCGACATGCTGGGCATGGCGCATATCCGCGCGCTCGAGGTGGCGACGTTCTATTTCATGTTCCAGCTGGCCCCGGTGGGTTCGGTGGCCCATGTGCAGATCTGCGGCACCACGTCCTGCCTGATCTGCGGCGCCGAGGACCTGATCGGGGTCTGCAAGGACAAGATCGCCGCCCAGCCCTTCACGCTGTCGCCCGATGGCAAGTTCAGCTGGGAAGAGGTCGAATGCCTCGGCGCGTGTTCCAACGCGCCGATGGCGCAGATCGGCAAGGATTACTACGAGGATCTCACCGCCGAGCGGCTGGGCTGGATCCTCGATGAACTGGCCGCGGGCCGGGTGCCGGTGCCCGGGCCGCAGAACGGCCGTTTCGCCTCGGAACCCAAGGGCGGCGCGACCAGCCTGACCGGGCAGGGCGGCGCGAAACCGGCGCAGAACGCCTCGGTCGAACTGGCCACCAGGATCGGCGACACGGTCAAGCGGATCGACGGCACCGAGGTGCCGCTTCTGACGCCCTGGCGGCGCGCGGGACCTGCGGCGGAAGAGGTCAAGACATAGGGCGGCGGACGCGTTACAAATGGCGTCGGACGAATAACCGTCGGAGCGGAGACAAGAGATGAACATTTCTCGCAGTGAAGCAAAGTTCAAATGCGCGATCTTCTGGTGGGCCATCGCGGCCCTGATCGGCCTGACCGTGGTGGCCTTCGGCTACCTGATCGGGTTGTGGGCGCTGGGGTCCTTCATCGGCGGCGCCGGTGTCGGGATCGTCGCGGGCCTCGTGCTGACCATGAACTTCTGCAAGACCGATGCCGAGTTCAAGGCAGAGGCCCAGGCACGCCGGGAGGCCGAAGCCGCCCGCAAGCCCTATCTCGAGGCCAACGCGGCCAAGGAAATCAAGACCGCCGAAAAGCCGGGCGGGCCCAAGGTGGCGCCCACCGTGCCGAAATCGGCGCCCAAGCCGGCCGCCGCTGCCAAACCGGCGCCGAAACCCGCGCCTGCGCCCGCTCCGAAGCCGGCCCCTGCGGCCGCCGCCGAGGTGGGTACGCGCCCCGCGGCGCTGTCGGGGCCCCGCGCGGGCGGTGCCGACGACCTGAAGAAGATCAAGGGCGTCGGTCCCAAGCTTGAAAAGCTCTGCAACGAGCTGGGCTTCTACCATTACGACCAGATCGCGGGCTGGACCGCGGACGAGGTCGCCTGGGTGGACGAGCATCTGGAAGGCTTCAAGGGCCGCGTCAGCCGCGACGACTGGGTGTCCCAGGCCAAGGTTCTGGCTGCGGGCGGCGAGACCGAGTTCTCGAAGAAGGTCGACGAGGGCGACGTCTACTGAGGTGACCGTGACGGGTGGGGGTGATCGACGACGGCGCGCGGCGCGGCACGGGACAGGGTCCATGACAGAGGACCGACCCGGCCGCGGGCACCGCCCGCCGGTCGCCTCCCCGGCGGCACGGGGCCAGGGGCAGGACAGCCTGCCCGATGGCCGCCATCGCCCGGCGCACATGGCCGGGCAGGTATCCCGCGCAGCGGCGCGGGGCGCGACGGGACTGCTTCGGCTTTCGGGCCGGAACCAACGGGGATAAGGCATGCTGACCGATCAGGACCGCATCTTCACCAATCTCTACGGGATGTATGACCGCACCCTTTCCGGCGCGCGCGCCCGGGGTCATTGGGACGGCACGGCGGCACTCATCGCCAAGGGACGCGACTGGATCATCGACGAGATGAAGAAATCCGGTCTGCGCGGCCGTGGCGGCGCGGGTTTCCCCACCGGTCTTAAATGGTCCTTCATGCCGAAGGAAAGCGACGGGAGGCCGCACTACCTGGTCATCAACGCGGATGAATCCGAGCCGGGCACCTGCAAGGACCGCGAGATCATGCGCCACGATCCCCACACGCTGATCGAGGG
>JBNGDM010000151.1:0-7806 GCA_049975105.1 Rhodovulum sp.
GGCTGGGGCTGATCTCCTGCCGCGAGGAGGCGATGGCGGCGATCGCCGCGGCCCGCTCCGGGAAGACCACCTGCCTCGCCATTCCCGATCTGTGGACCGATGCCCGCGCAGGCGGCCCGGACGGCGAAAGCTACTGGCGCAGCCTCGCCGGGCTGCCCGACCGGCTGGACGGCATCCGCCCGGGCGATGTCTGGCTGGTGGGCGCGGGGATCTGGGGCAAGCTCTGCTGCGACCGGATCCGGCGGCAGGGCGGCATCGCGATCGACATCGGGTCGGTCTTCGATCTCTGGGTCGGCCGGATGTCGCGCCCGCAGACGCTGCTGCTCCTCCGGCAGCGCCATTCCGGCACGCCGCCCGGCGCGGTGCCCGAGGCGTTGCTGCTCGCCCGGCAACTGGCCGGCGAGGGCGGCTGAGCGCGTCGGCAGAGGCGCTCCCCGCCCGCGCGGACTATCCGGACCGCCGCGATGCGGAAGACAGCCGGATATGTACGAAACCGGCCCGAAACTCCCCGTTTTCCTCGCGCCGCCGCCCGCCTCTGCGAGTCCCCCCGGCCCGCCCGGGCAGAGAGGGAAATCGTACGAAATCGGCCGTAAACTCCCCGTTTCCGCGGGGGCGGCCGGCTATTCCACCGTCACCGATTTCGCGAGGTTGCGCGGCTGGTCCACGTCGGTGCCCTTGGCGACCGCCGTGTGATAGGCAAGCAACTGCGCGGGCAGGGCATAGAGGATCGGCGCGAACAGTTCCGGCACCTCGGGCATGACCAGCGTCTGCCAGGCGCCCTGGCCCGCCTCGGCCGCGCCCTTCGCGTCGGTCACCAGCAGCACCTTGCCGCCGCGCGCCATCACCTCCTGCATGTTCGACACGGTCTTGTCGAACAGCCGGTCGTGGGGTGCCATCACGATCACCGGCACGGTCTTGTCCACCAGCGCGATGGGGCCGTGCTTCAACTCTCCGCTCGCATAGCCCTCGGCGTGGATATAGCTGATTTCCTTGAGCTTCAGCGCGCCTTCCAGGGCCAGCGGATACATCGCGCCGCGGCCCAGGAACAGCACGTCCTCGGCCTCGGCCAGCTTGCGTGCGGTCTCGGCCACCATGGCCTCGGTGCCCATCGCCGCGTTCAGCCGTCCGGGGATCGAGCGCAGGTCCTGAACATGTCCGGCCAGCGCCGTGGCATCCAGCCGGCCCCGCTGCCGCGCGGCCTCCAGCGCGACCAGCGCCAGAACCGCCAGCTGGCAGGTGAACGCCTTGGTCGAGGCCACCCCGATCTCGGCGCCCGCCAGGATCGGCAGCGCAAGGTCGCTTTCCCGCGCGATCGAGCTTTCGGCCACGTTGACCACCGAAACGATCCGGCTGGCCTTCCCCGCGCAATAGCGCAGCGCGGCCAGCGTGTCCGCCGTCTCGCCCGACTGGCTGACGAAGACGGCCAGCGTGCCCTCGGGGATCGGCGGTTCGCGATAGCGGAATTCCGAGGCGATATCGACATCCACGGGCAGGCCGGCCAGCCGCTCGATCCAGTATTTCGCGGTCAGGCAGGCAAGGTAGGCCGTGCCGCAGGCCACCATCGTCAGCCGGCTTATACCCGTGAAGTCGATGCCGCCGTCCGGGAACACGATCTCGGTCCCGTTGCCCAGGTAATGGCGCAGCGCATCGCCCAGAACGGCGGGCTGCTCGGCGATCTCCTTGGCCATGAAGTGCTTGTAGCCGCCCTTTTCGACACGGGTGGCGTCGACCTCGATGGTCTTGACCTCGCGGGTGACGGGCTGGCCCGCCTCGTCGAAGAACTCGGCGCCGGCCCGCGTGATGACCGCGCGGTCGCCTTCCTCCAGGTAGGTGATGCGGTGGGTCAGGGACGCCAGCGCGATGGCGTCCGAGCCCACGAACATCTCGCCCTCGCCATGGCCCACGGCCAGCGGGCTGCCCTTGCGGGCGGCGATCATCAGGTCGTCCTCGCCCTCGAACAGGAACAACAGCGCAAAGGCCCCCTCAAGGCGGGCCAGCGTGCGTTCGGCGGCCTCGCGCGGGGACAGGCCGTCGTCCAGGAAGGCCTGCGCCAGGTGCGCAACGGTCTCGGTATCGGTGTCGCTTTCGAACCCCGCGCCCCGGGCCACCAACTCGTCGCGCAGCGCGCGGAAATTCTCGATGATCCCGTTATGGACGACCGCGACCCGGCCCGCGCGATGCGGGTGGGCGTTGGCCACCGTGGGCGCGCCATGGGTCGCCCAGCGGGTATGCCCGATGCCCGACTTGCCCGCCAGCGGATCGTGCACCAGCAGGTCCGACAGGTTGACCAGCTTGCCCACCGCGCGGCGGCGGTCCAGTTTGCCGTCATTCACCGTGGCCAGCCCCGCGCTGTCATAGCCGCGATATTCCAGCCGCCTGAGCGCCTCGACCAGGATGGGGGCCACCTCGTGATCGCCCAGGACGCCGACTATTCCGCACATGGGTCTACTCGCCTTTCCGCCGGGCCTTCTCGGCCCGCAATCTCTCGAACAGCTTGGCCGCAAGGCCGGGCTTGTTCTCCTGCCGCGCGCGGCCGACCGCCAGCGCGCCGTCGGGCACGTCGCCGGTGATGACCGACCCCGACCCGGTCATCGCGCCCGCGCCCACCCTGACCGGCGCCACCAGCATCGTGTCGGACCCGATGAAGGCCCGCGCGCCGATCTCGGTGCGGTGCTTGAACACGCCGTCGTAATTGCACGTCACGGTGCCGGCGCCGATATTCGCGTGCTCGCCCACCGTGGCATCGCCCACGTAACTCAGGTGGTTGATCTTGGCGCCCTCGGCGACCAGCGCGTTCTTGACCTCGACGAAATTGCCGATGCGCACATCCTCGGCCAGTTCCGCGCCGGGGCGCAGCCGCGCGTAAGGGCCCACAACCGCGCCGCGGCTGACATGGGCCCCTTCGAGGTGGCTGAAGGCGCGGATACGGGCGCCCGATTCCACCGTCACGCCGGGGCCGAAGACCACGTTGGGTTCGATCACCGCATCACGGCCCACCACCGTGTCATAGGCGAAGAACACCGTTTCGGGCGCGACCAGCGTCACGCCGTTCTCCATCGCCTCGGCGCGGGCCCGCGCCTGGAACGCGGCCTCGGCGGCGGCCAGATCCGCGCGGGAATTCACCCCCAGCGTCTCGGCCTCGTCGCAGGTCACCACGCCCGCCGACAGCCCGCGCGCGCGCGCCAGCGCCGCGATGTCGGTCAGGTAGTATTCGCCCGCCGCGTTGTCGTTGCCGACCTCGGCGATCAGCTCGAACAACAGGCCCGCATCGGCCGCGATCACGCCCGAATTGCACAGCGGAATGGCCCGTTCGGCGGCGCTCGCGTCCTTGTATTCCACGATCCGGTCCAGCTCGTCGCCCGCCATCACCAGCCGCCCGTAACGCCCCGGCTCGGCCGGCTCGAAGCCCAGCACCACCACCGCGTGGCGCGCCCGCGCCTCGGCCATCGCGGCCAGCGTTTCGGGCCGGATGAAGGGCGTGTCACCGTAAAGGACGATCGCGTTGCCCTCGAACCCGTCCAGCGCGGCGCGCGCCTGGGCGACGGCATGCGCGGTGCCCAGCTGTTCGGGCTGGACCGCGACGGTCACATCGGGGTCGATGTCGAGCGCCGCCCCTTGCACCGCCTCGGCGCCGTGGCCCGCCACGATCACCGTGCGGGCGGGCTCTACCGCGGCCCCGGCCGCCATCGCATGCGCGATCAGCGGCGCGCCCGCCACCTCGTGCAGCACCTTCGGGCGGTCGGACCGCATGCGGGTGCCCTGGCCCGCGGCCAGGATGATCAGCGCTGTCGGCATGGGGGTTGTCGCTCTTTCCTTTTGTCCGCATCCCTTTTATCGCGGTTCTGCGGGTGCGCAACCGGCACCCGGATCACTTGGGGTTTCGCTCTGTTTCAGGGGTGGAACGCGCGGGGCGGAGGGGAAATGCGCACGGTCATCTTCGATCTCGACGGCACGCTGGCCGATACAAGCCGCGATCTGATCGACGCGGCGAATGCCTGTTTCGAGGGAGTCGGGCTGGGCCTGCCGCTGGATCCGGTCACCGATGCCGCGACAGCGTTCCTGGGCGGGCGTGCGATGCTGCGGCTGGCCTTCGCGCGCCTTGGCGTGGATCCCGCCGAGGACGAGGTCACGCAACATTTCCCCGTTTTCCTAGACCATTACGCCCGCAACATCGACCGCCACACGCGCCTGTATCCCGGCGCCATCGACGCGGTGGAACGGCTGCGCGACGAGGGGTTCCGCGTCGGGATCTGCACCAACAAGCCCGAGGCGCTGGCCGAGGACCTGCTGGGCCGCCTCGGCGTGCGGCGGCTGTTCGGCTCGCTGGTGGGCGCCGACACGCTGCCCGTGCGCAAGCCCGACCCCGCGCCCTACCGCGCGGCGGTGGAACGGGCGGGGGGCGCGGTCGCGCGCTCGATCCTGATCGGCGATTCCGCGACCGACCGGAACACCGCGCGTGCCGCCGGCGTTCCTTGCGTGCTGGTCACCTTCGGCCCCGCCGCCGAGGCGATGCCCGCGCTCGCGCCCGAGGCGCTGATGGCCGATTACGCCGAACTTCACGGCCTGGCCGAACGCCTGATCCCGCGCGGGCCGGCGGAATGAGCGACCGGTTCACCGGCAGCTTCACCCAGCAGGAACCGATCCCCGAAGACGCGATCGAGGCCGCCGTCGCCGTGCTGCGCCACGGCCGGCTGCACCGCTACAACCTCGCCCCCGGCGAGGTGGGCGAGGTTGCGCTTCTGGAACAGGAGTTCGCGCGGTTGACGGGCGCGCACTATTGCCTGGCGGTGGCCTCGGGGGGCTATGCGCTGGCCACGGCGCTGCGCGCGCTGGGCGTCGCGCCGGGCGATCCCGTCCTGACCAACGCCTTCACCCTCGCCCCGGTGCCCGGCGCCATCGCCAGCCTCGGCGCGCGCCCCGTCTTCGTCGAAACGACCGAGGACCTGGTGATCGACCTGGACCATCTGGCCCGGCGCATCGCCGGAACCGGCGCGCGGGTGCTGCTGCTGTCGCACATGCGCGGGCATATCTGCGACATGGCGGCACTCATGGCGATCTGCGACGCGGCGGGGGTCACCGTGATCGAGGATTGCGCGCATACCATGGGGGCGGCGTGGAACGGCACGCCCTCGGGGCGGCACGGGGCCATCGGCTGCTATTCCACCCAGACCTACAAGCACCTGAATTCGGGCGAGGGCGGGTTGATCCTGTCGGACGACGCGCGGCTGATGGCCCGCGCCATCCTGCTGTCGGGGGCCTACATGCTCTACGACCGCCACCGCGCCGCGCCGCCCCCCGAGGCGTTCGAGGGGCTGGTGGCCGAGGTGCCCAACGTCTCGGGCCGGATGGATGCACTCCGCGCCGCGATCCTGCGCCCGCAACTGGCGCGGCTGCCCGACCGGGTGGCGCGCTGGAACCGGCTTTACCGCGCGATCGAAGCCGGGCTGGCGGGTACACCGGGCATCGCGCTGATCGACCGGCCCGAGGCCGAAGACTTCGTCGGGTCGTCCTTCCAGTTCCGGCTGCCCGATTTCCGGCCGGACCGGATCGCGGATTTCATCCGGCGCTGTGCCGCCCGGGGGGTAGAGTTGAAATGGTTCGGCGCCGCGGCCCCGGCCGGGTTCACCTCGCGCTATGCCCACTGGGCCTGGGCGGCCCCCGAACCGCTGCCGCAGACAGACCGGGTGCTGGCGGGCCTGATCGACATGCGTCTGCCGCTGACCTTCACTCCGGACGATTGCGCCCTGATCGCCCGCATCATCCGACAGGAGGCGACCGCCGGCTGAATCGGGGCTTGGCCGGTATGGCCCGCCCCGGCCGCCGCGCCGGGCGCCTTACTCCACCCCCGAGCCGTAAAGAGGCACGGTCGAGATCGCCATCTTGGCCGAACCCTGGGCCAGTTCCCGCGCATGCGCCAGGTAGATCAGCGTGCGGTTTGCCTCGTCATAGATGCGCTTGACCCGGATCGACTTGAACACGATCGACTGGCGCTCGCGGAACACCTCTTCGCCGTCGGGCCCCATGTCGATATCGCCGATCTCGATCGGCCCGGTCTGCCGGCAGGCGATCGAGGCGTTCGAGGGATCCTCGAACCAGTTGCCCTGGCTCAGCCGGTCGAGGAACGAGCGGTCGAAATAGGTCAGGTGGCAGGTCACGCCCTTCACCTTGGGGTCGTGGACCGCCTCTATGATGATGTCGTTTCCGGTCCAGTCGACGCCCACGCGCCCGACCTCCTCGGCGGGGGCGGCCAGCGGCAGCGCGGCGATCAGGGCGGCGAACAGGGCAGGGCGTCTCATGGCGGCTCCTCCGGGTGATTGCGCGCCAAAGGTAAGCGCCCCGCCGGCCGGTTGCCACCGTTTCGACCCCGCGCGCCCCCCTCCGCGCCCGGCCCATGCGGCAATATGTGCGCCACCCCGCGCTATCGGGAATCGGCGCGGGCGTGCTGAACTCACCCCGTGGTTGAGTAAAAGGAGATTGGCCATGCCCATGCCCATTCCCGTCCGGGGACAAATCGTTTTGTACCAACACGCGAATTTGCGCGGCGCGTCGAGACATGTCTTCAACGAGTGCAACCGGCTTACGGATTTGAATTTCAATGACACGGTCTCCAGTTTCGTCGTGCTTTCGGGCTATTGGCGGTTCTACCAGCATGCCAATTACGGCGGCTGCTACGCCCCGATCCTCGGGCCCGGCATCTACAATTCCTGCCGGCATTTCGGCATTCCGAACGACCAGATTTCGTCCTTGCGCTGCTAGGCGGCCCATCCATTCGGTTTGGTGATCCAGAGGCCCGCGCCCCATGGTGGCGCGGGTCTCGCCCTGTCGGGGGTGTCGCGTGACGATTGACGCCGCACCCGCCCCGGTGCTATTTAATGAACAAGCGTTCAATAAGCGCAGCGGAGGAGGCCCCACATGTTCACCGCCACCATGGATTTCGACCTCGACGAGGATACCGCCGCACTGCGCGAGATGGTGCATCGCTGGGCGCAGGAACGGGTGCGCCCGATGGCGGCCCAGATCGACAAGACCAACGATTTCCCCGCCGAGCTGTGGCGCGAGATGGGCGAGCTGGGCCTGCTGGGCATCACCGTGCCCGAGGAATACGGCGGTGCGGGCATGTCCTACCTCGCCCACACCATCGCCATCGAGGAAATCGCACGCGCCTCGGCCAGCGTTTCGCTGTCCTACGGGGCGCATTCGAACCTGTGCGTGAACCAGATCAAGCTGAACGGCACCGAGGAGCAGAAACGCAAATACCTGCCGAAGCTCCTGAGCGGCGAACATGTCGGCGCGCTCGCGATGTCCGAGGCGGGCGCCGGGTCCGACGTCGTGTCGATGAAGCTGCGCGCCGAGAAGAAGAACGGCTATTACACGCTGAACGGCACGAAATACTGGATCACCAACGGCCCCGACGCCGACACCCTGGTGGTCTATGCCAAGACCGACCCGGAGGCGGGGCCCAAGGGCATCACCGCCTTCATCATCGAGAAATCCATGAAGGGGTTTTCCACCTCTCCGCATTTCGACAAGCTCGGGATGCGTGGCTCCAACACCGGAGAGCTGATCTTCGACGACGTGGAAGTCCCCTTCGAGAACGTCCTTGGCGAGGAGGGCAAGGGCGTTCGGGTGCTGATGTCCGGCCTCGACTACGAACGCGTGGTCCTGGCCGGCATCGGCACCGGTATCATGGCCGCCTGCCTTGACGAGATCATGCCCTACATGCGCGACCGCAAGCAGTTCGGCGAAAGCATCGGGAATTTCCAGCTGATGCAGGGCAAGATCGCCGACATGTACACGTCGATGAAC
>JBNGDM010000152.1:0-7806 GCA_049975105.1 Rhodovulum sp.
TGCACGCAAGGGTCCCATGTTTCAAAGCTTTGATAGCCCCACCCGCCCCGAGGATGGCCCGCCGCGCCTGGCTCGCCTGCGCGCCGAGATGGCGAAGGCGGGGCTGGCGGGGGTCCTGGTGCCGCGGGCGGACGCGCACCAGGGCGAATACGTCGCCCCCCATGACGACCGGCTGGCCTGGCTGACGGGGTTCACGGGCTCGGCCGGGTTCGCCTGCGTGCTGGGCGACCGGGCGGGCGTGTTCGTCGACGGGCGGTACCGGGTGCAGGTCCGGGCGCAGGTGGACCCCGACGCGTTCACGCCGGTGAACTGGCCCGAGGTGGCGCTGGCCGACTGGCTGAAGGCGGCGCTACCGGGGGGCGGCGCGGTGGGGCTGGATCCGTGGCTGCACACGCCCGAGCAGGTGGAAAAGCTGGCCCGCGCGCTGGAGGGCAGCGGGGTCACCCTGCGCGAGGTGGACAACCCCGTGGACCGCATCTGGGCCGACCAGCCCGCGCCCCCCAAGGGCCCCATCGCGCCCTATCCCGAGGACCTGGCGGGCGCGTCCCATGCCGAGAAACGCGCGCGGATCGCCGAGGCGCTGAAAAAGGCCGGGCAGACCGCCGCCGTTCTGACCCTGCCCGATTCCATCGCCTGGCTGATGAACGTGCGCGGGACGGATATCCCCCGCAACCCGGTGCCGCATGCCTTTGCGGTGATCCATGACGACGGGCACGTGACCCTGTTCGCCGATCCGGCCAAGGTGACGGACGACCTGCGCGCGCATCTGGGCGACGCGGTCACGCTGCGCCCCGACAGCGCCTTTGCCGCCGGGCTGCGCAGCCTGGTGGGGCCGGTGCGGATCGACCCGTCCAGCGCGCCGCTCTGGGTGCTGCGCCAGTTGGAAGAGGCGGGCATCGAGGTCGCCCGCGGCGACGACCCCTGCCTGCTGCCGAAGGCGCGCAAGACCGAGGCCGAACTGGCGGGGTCGCGGGCCGCGCATCTGCGCGATGCCGGCGCGATGGTGGAATTCCTGGCCTGGCTGGACGCCGAGGCGCCCACCGGCCAGCTGACCGAAATCGACGTGGTCAAGCGGCTGGAGGGGTTCCGGCGGGCGACGGGGACCCTGCGCGATATCAGCTTCGACACCATCGCGGGCGCGGGTCCGCACGGGGCCATCGTGCATTACCGGGTGACGGAGGGCACCAACCGGGCGGTGCGGCCGGGCGAATTGCTGTTGATCGACTCGGGCGGGCAATACCTGGACGGGACCACCGACATCACCCGCACCGTGGCGGTGGGCGATGTGCCCGGGGCGGCCCGCGCGCCGTTCACCCGGGTGCTGAAGGGCATGATCGCGATTTCCCGCGCGCGCTTTCCCAAGGGGGTGGCGGGGCGCGACCTGGACGCGCTGGCGCGCTATCCCCTGTGGCTGGCGGGGCAGGATTACGACCACGGCACCGGGCACGGGGTGGGCGCCTATCTATGCGTTCACGAGGGGCCGCAGCGCATTTCGCGGCTGTCCACCGTGCCGCTGGAACCGGGCATGATCCTGTCGAACGAGCCGGGCTATTACCGCGAGGGGGAATTCGGCATCCGCATCGAGAACCTGGTGGCGGTCTGCCCTGCCCCGCCGCTGGAGGGCGCCGACGACCGCGAGATGCTGGGGTTCGAGACGCTGACCTGGGTGCCGATCGACCGACGCCTGGTCGACGTGGACCTGCTGGCCGCCGACGAACGGGCCTGGCTGAATGCCTATCACGCCGAGGTGGCCGAGAAGGTCGGCCCGCTGGTTTCGGCGCCCGCGCGGGCCTGGCTGGCGGCGGCAACCGCGCCGCTCTGACCGGGCGGCCGTCTGGACATTCCGGGCTGAATCCTGTCAGTGGTCGGCGGCGCGACACGCGCCGGGGTTACAGACGAGGGGAGAGACGCGATGGCCGACCATGTCGCAATTCACAAGGCAGAGGGCGCCTGGGTGGTCCGGGCCGGCGGCGCGGTGATCGCCGAAAGCCGCAACGCGCTGGAACTGGTCGAGGGCGACCTGGCGCCGGTGATCTATTTCCCGCGCGCCGACGTGGCGATGGCCTTCCTCGAACGCTCGGACAGCCGCACCACCTGCCCGCACAAGGGCGAGGCGACCTATTACACGCTGCAAGCCAAGAGTTACGATATCCCCGACGCCGCCTGGTCCTATGAAAGCCCGGTCGAGGGGATGGAAAAGATCGCCTGGCACCTGGCCTTCCATGCCGACAAGGTGACGGTCGAACAGCTTTGAGCGCGGCGAGAGGGGGCGCGCGCCCTGGACGGGTCGGCGCGCCATGCGTAAACTTGTAGCATGGATACATTATTTCTGGCCATGCGCGCGGGCCCGAATTAGCCTTCGGCCATCTTTAATGGTGATTTGGGGGCAGCTATGCGTTCTTTCCTTTCCATTCTGATCTGTCTTGCCGCGCCGTCCCTGGCCGGGGCGGCGACGATTTCCACCGGGTCCACGCAGGTCGGCGATACCGATGGGATCGTGGCCGATTGGCCCAGTTTCGCCGTGACGGACACGACCGGCCATGCCAGCTCGGCGGAGGCCGCATGGGTCTGGACATCGGGGTTCACGAACCCCGACGAAACCCGGACGCGGGTCTGGACCTATAGCTTCGACCTGGACGGGTATGACCTGACCACGGCCGCGCTGTCCGGGGCGTGGGGCGCACGGAACACGGTGACCGCGGTCCTGAACGGAAACACCATCGGCAGCCATGAGGGCTATGCCACGCTGGGCCGCTTCGGCACCGATGCGGACAGCCATTTCGTGGACGGGGAAAACACCCTGGCCTTCGTGGTGACCCTGACCGAGGTGTTCGAGCCGCAAGGCGCGTTCCTGGCGACCGTCGCGGTCGAGGCCGAGCGCGAAACGACGGCATCGGTCGTGCCCGTTCCCGCGGCGGGCCTGCTGCTGGCCGGCGGGCTGGGCGCGTTGGGGGCCGTGGGGCGTCGCCGGGCGCGCGGCTGACCCGGCACCGGCCGCGCCGGGCCACGGGGCGCGCGGCCGGAGATGGCCCGGAGTGATCAACGCCGCGTCATTCACCAATGAACGGTTTGCGGCAGCAGACGAAATCGCCCCGGAAATTCCGACAGCAGAGCGGACATTCGCGCGGGAACTCGGGCGCTGCAGTGCCCCTGAGGATCCCCGAAAAGATAAAAAGTCATAAACACGCCCTGGCTGATGCACTTTATTAACCAGATGTCGTGAGACTGCCCCTCGTCCGCGCCCTCAACCGTCAGGTGCACGTCAACCGCATCATGAGATGATCCCGAATAGGCTACGAATTTCGATCTCTTCGAAGTCACTGACATTTCGCAGCACACCACGTATTCCACGGATGCGGGGAACCTTCTGGGTGTTGTCGATAACGTCATTTCGGCCGATCTGAATGACGGTGAATTCGATGCGGGTGACACTGTCCTCATCGGCGGCGTCTCCTACACCATCGACCTCATCCAGGACCCCCTGAGCAGTGGCCGCTTCACACTGGGTGACGGCACCGACGTCAGCTTCGATCCACGCGACGAAAGCAATCTTTCCGTCGTCTTCCTGACCGTGTCGAGCGGCACGGACACGCGCTATTTCATCGTCCCGAACGACAGCTACGGGGATATGAATGTGCGGTCCATCCGAACCGGCGACATCGAAGAGGTCGCCGGCAACGATGCGGCCATCATTTCGACAACGGACAACGACGTAAATGTTGTCTGCTTCGTCTCCGGCACGACGATCGAAACACCGGATGGCCCGGTCCCAATCGAGGACCTGAGGGTTGGGGACAAGGTAGTGACCCGCGACCACGGCCCCCAGGAGGTTCGGTTGATCCTTGTGCGGGAGCTTGATTTCACCCCCGAGACAGAGACGCTGAAACCGATTTCCTTCGCGCCGAACTCCCTGGGCGCCGGACGTCCATGCCGCCGGCTCTGCGTCTCCCCACAACATCGCATGCTGGTGACGAACGCGGCGGGAACCGAACTTCTCGTTCCCGCCAAATCGCTGACGGACCGCAAAGGGGTTCGCGTGATGACGGGTAAACGGCGTGTCACCTATTTTCATCTCGTTTTCGACAGGCACGAGATCATCATGTCCAACGGCACATTCACGGAAAGTTTCTTTCCCGGCCCGGTGGCGCTGGCCAGCATACCGAAGGCGACCAGGGACGAGGTGCTCGATATATTCGGTTTGAAAGCGGGCCATCCGCCGATTCAGCCCCCAATGCCTGCCGCCCCGATGTGCCGTTTTCAAGACGCCAGGAAACTTGCAAAGACATTCAGTGCGGCGCGGACCGCCGGGAAGACAGACGCAAGACCCGGATTGAGTTGCGCAAGCCGAGACCTGTTCCGTTCACAGTTCTTTTCGAAAGATCACCTTCACACATGGCTGGTCAGCCGATTTGAACGTTTCGGGGCCGCAGGTTGGCTTGTCCTCCTGGACGGTGTTCGTCAGCGACCGCCTTCGGCCGCTGCTGCGTGTCGCCGCGACACAGGCGCCATTTGCCTTGCACCGAGCAATGCCCGCTGCGTTCCCCGCGGCGGACGTCCCGAGACCGGCGCGGCCCGCTCAGGAATGCTCTTCCTCGGCGGTGGTGGCCAGCGCCCGCGAGTAGGCGCGCAGCGCGTCGACATGGAATAGCGCGCCGATCAGCTCGGGCTCGGCCTCGCCCGCGGGGCGGCGGACCACCGGAATGAAGGGATGGCCCCATTTCTCGAATTCGGGCAGCGCCTCGTGCAGGGTGGCGGTCGGCGACAGCGTGACCCCCTGCGAGATCAGCTCGGCGCAGGCCTCGGCCGAGGCGGCGCTGGGGCTGTCCTTGGGCCGCATCAGCGCCCCGGCCGAGAAGATCGACAACAGATAGGCCTGCGGCCCGGCGGCGATATGAATGTCGCGCCGCTCCAGTTGCGTCAGGAAGAAGGACCGGTCCACCAGCCGGCTGGCCAGCGCCGTGGACAGCGACACCGCCACCATGACCGCCAGCCCCGCCTGCCAGTCGCCGGTCAGTTCGAAGACGATCATCGTGGTCGAGATCGGCGCCCCCAGCACGGCGGCCGCCACCGCCCCCATCCCGGCCAGCGCATAAAGCGTGTCGTTGCCCGAGATATAGGGAAACAGCGAGGTCGCCACGACCCCGAAGGCGAACCCGGTCAGCGCCCCGATCATCAGCGAGGGCGAGAACATGCCGCCGCCCATCCGCCCCGCCATGGTCAGCGCGACGGCGATGCATTTGAGGATGCAGAACACCACCGCTTCGTGAAAGAACAGCCGCCCCGTCAGCGCGGCCGAGGTCGTTTCATAGCCCACCCCGATGATATGCGGGAAATAGATCGCCATCGCGCCCAGCCCCAGCCCCGCCACGCCGGGGCGCAGCCAGCGCGGCATGCGGGTGCGGCGCTGGATGCGGTTGGCGACATCCTCGGCCCAGAAGATCGAGCGCATCAACACCACCGCGACCAGCCCGCAGACAAGCCCCAGAAGCAGGAAGGCCGGCAGTTCGAAATAGAATTGCAGATCGCCGTGCTGGGGCGGCGTGAACTCGGTCACGCCGCCGAATTCCAGCCGGTTGATCACCGTGCCCGAGACGGCGGCGATGGTGATCGGCGCGAAGGCATGGACCGCGAAATGCCGCAGCACCACTTCCAGCGCGAAGAGCGCCCCCGCGATCGGCGCGTTGAACGAGGCCGAGACCGCGCCCGCCACCGCGCAGCCCAGCAGGTCGCGCCCGGTGATGCCGTTGGCGCGGATCCGGTCCGACACCCAGGACGAGATCACCGCCGCCATGTGCACCACCGGCCCCTCGCGCCCCGTCGAGCCCCCCGTCGACAGCGTCACCAGCGAGGCCAGCGCCGAGGCGAGCCCGGCCTTGTGCTCGACCCGGCCATCGTTGAGCGCGGCGCCCTCGATCACGTCGGCGACCGAGCGCACGCGCCCGTCCTCGGTGAACCGGTGCAGGATCAGCCCGACCACCAGCCCGCCGGCCACCGGGATCGCCAGGACCCAGCCCCAGTGCAACGTTTCGGCATAGGAATGCAGCCGGTGCGGATCGTCGACGCCGTAGACCGTGCGTTGCAGCATGTCGATGGCAAGCCGGAACCCCAGCGCGGCGAATCCGGCGGCGATGCCGATCACCAGCGCGATGAACCAGAACTGGACCTGGCTGGGGCCGCGGGAGCGCAGCACCAACCATGCGTTGCGCAGGCTTGGCGATATTCGGTCCACGGTTGCGATTTTCCTGGTTTTCGCGTGGAAAATCACGCTTCTTCGCCTCTTTCTGCCGCGCGGCGCCCGTTGCACTTTCCCGCGCGGGCGCTCTCGCCTAGGGTGCCCGCCGGCGCGCCCCGTCGCAAGTCCGCACAGCAAGTCCGCACAGCAAGGAGGTCACGGATGCCCGTCCCCGCCGAAGTCCTGACCGCGCTGGAAAAAATCCTAGGCGATCGGCTGAGCCGGTCCAAGTCCGATCTGGACCTGCACGGGCAGAGCGAGACCTATTTCCCGCCGGCCCCGCCCGACGCGGTGGCCTATCCCGAGAGCACCGAGGAGGTGGCCGGGATCGTTCGGGTCTGTGCCGCGCATGGCTGTCCGGTGGTGGGCTGGGGGGCGGGCACCTCGCTGGAGGGGCATGCGCTGGCCGTCAAGGGCGGGGTCTGCGTGGATTTCGCCCGGATGAACCGGGTGCTGGCGGTCCATCCCGAGGACATGGACGTGGTGGTGCAGCCCGGCGTGACGCGCGAGGCGCTGAACCTGGAACTGCGCGCGACGGGGCTGTTCTTTCCGGTCGATCCGGGCGCGAACGCGTCGCTGGGGGGGATGGCCTCGACGCGGGCCAGCGGTACGACGGCGGTGCGTTACGGCACGATGCGCGACAACGTGCTGGGGCTGGAGGTGGTGCTGGCCGACGGGCGGGTGATCCGCACCGGGACGCGGGCGCGCAAATCGGCCGCCGGCTACGACCTGACGGGAATGTTCGTGGGCGCCGAGGGGACGCTGGGGCTGATCACGGAACTGACGCTGAAGCTGCAGGGGCAACCGGAGGCGATTTCGGCCGGCGTCTGCGCGTTCGATGCGATCGGCCCGGCGGTCGAGACGGTGATCCAGACGATCCAGCTGGGGATTCCCATGGCGCGGATCGAGTTCGTGGATGCCGCGACGGCGGCGGCGGTGAACGCGTATTCGGGCGCGTCCTTCCCGGAAAAGCCGCATCTTTTGGTGGAGTTCCACGGCTCGACCGCGGGGGTGGCCGAGCAGGCAGAAACCTTTGGCGAGATCGTCGCGGACAATGGCGGCGGGCGGTTCGAGTGGTCGGCGCGCGCCGAGGAGCGCACGGCGCTGTGGACCATGCGGCACAACGCCTATTACGCCTGCCTGGCCGCGCGCAAGGGCGCAACCGCGCTGGTGACCGACATGTGCGTGCCGATTTCCAAGCTGGCCGAGGCGGTGGAGGAAACCCGCGCCGATATCGCCGCGGCGACGATCCCGGGGCCGATCCTGGGCCATGTGGGAGACGGCAATTTCCACGCGATCCTGCTGGTCGATCCGCGCAACCCGATGGACCTGGCCGAGGCCAAACGCCTGTCGCACCGGATGGTGGACCGCGCGCTGCGGCTGGGGGGCACGGTGACGGGCGAGCACGGGATCGGCATGGGCAAGCTGGGCTATATGGCGCGCGAGCATGGGGACGCCTGGGACGTGATGGGCGAGATCAAGCGCGCGCTGGACCCGCGGGACCTGATGAACCCCGGCAAGCTGGTGCACCAGGGCTGAGGGCGGGGCGCTCCCGCCGCCGGCCTGCGCGGGGC
>JBNGDM010000153.1:0-7779 GCA_049975105.1 Rhodovulum sp.
GTGCCGCCGGGCGAATGATGGGGGGGCTTTCGTCATGATCGGCCATGGGCGGCTTTCCTTTCTTGAACCCGGGGGGCTCTCCGATGTAAGGGGGATAGGAGGCAAGAGCCCTTGTGACAAGAGGTTGGCATGGCAAGGCCCCGGGCAGGTTCCGCCAGATTGGTATTGGTCGCCGTGCTTTGCACGGCGCTGGTGGCCTGTTCGCCCATTACTCGCACCCACGGATACGCTCCTACGGAAGAGGATCTGTCCCAGATCGTAGTGGGTGTCGACACACGCGACTCGGTGGCTGAAGTGGTGGGAACGCCGTCGACCGGTGGCGTGCTTCGCGACGAGGCTTGGTACTACGTCGAGAATACCTGGGAGACGATGGGTTTTCGTGCGCCTGAGAATGTCGACCGACAGGTGGTGGCGATCTCCTTTGCCCAAGATGGGACCGTAGAGAATGTTGAGCGGTTCGGACTGGAGCAGGGCCGGGTGATCGCCTTGAACCGGCGCGTAACCGAGGCCAACGTAAAGGGCATTTCGTTCCTCCGGCAACTGCTGGGCAATATCGGAAACTTTAGGGCCGCAGATGTCATCGGCCCGGATTCTTGATAGCCTAGTTGCGATCGTCAAACTTTAGTGCCACGCCGTTGATGCAGTAACGAAGGCCGGTGGGCGCAGGCCCGTCTGGGAAGACGTGCCCGAGATGCGCGTCGCATTGTGCGCAGTGCACCTCGGTACGCGTCATGAAAAAGCTCTTGTCGATGCTTTCGCCGACCGCATCGCGGTCCAGCGGTCGAGTAAAACTGGGCCAGCCGGTGCCGCTGTCGAACTTGTCGGCCTGGTCGAAAAGAGCCGCTCCACAACAGACGCAATTGAACGTACCGGGTTCTTTGGGAAAATTGTCATGGGTAAAGGCGCGTTCGGTGCCGTGTTTTCTGGTTACCTTGTAGGCGAGGTCAGACAGCTGGCTTTTCCATTCGGCGTCGGTCTTGTTGATTTTCTGGGTCATGTTGTCTCGCGCGCTTGTCGTTGGGGTGTCACATCTTGTGTGCTATCGGCCTGCCACGCATATTTAGTTTGGCGGAACGTATCCGCCAATTCGGTGGAGCAGTCACGATGCTGTCACTACGCAAGGGGCGTTACGCAGCCCGTCTCGCCAATAGTCCCGCCGATGTCGAGGCAGCCCAGCGGTTGCGCTACCTGACATTCCGCGCTTGCGATGAGGTCACCGATGGGCTGGACGCCGACGAGTTCGACCAGCACTGCCGCCACGTCCTAGTCGAAGAGCAACGCAGCGGCGTCTTGGTGTGTTGTTTCCGGCTGTTACCGCTGAAGGGCGGTGCCGAGATCGGTCAGAGTTATTCGGCGCAGTATTATGAATTATCCGCGCTGCAGGATTTCGACGGCCCGATGGTAGAGATGGGTCGGTTTTGCATTCACCCAGACTGGCGCGACCCGGATATTCTGCGCGTGGCTTGGGGCGCGATGACCCGCTTCGTCGACCAGGAAGGCGTCGAGATGCTTTTCGGCTGCTCGTCTTTCAGAGGCACCGAGGCGGACGCCTACATGGACGCCTTCGCTCTTCTGAAAGAGCGACACCTGGCGCCGTCGCGCTGGCTGCCCCGGGTCAAGGCGCCGAACGTGGTGCGCTTCACGCAGATGCTGCGTCTACGAAAACCTGATGCGAAGCGCGCGATGCTCGGCATGCCGCCACTGCTGCGTAGCTATCTGGTCATGGGGGGCTGGGTATCGGATCACGCGGTTGTTGACCGCGATCTGAACACGCTGCACGTCTTTACTGGGCTCGAGATCCGCGCGATCCCGGCCGCGCGCAAACGTCTGCTGCGCGCCGCAGCGGGCTGAGTATGGGCGCGTCAGACGTGTAACGGGCCGCCTTGCCCATGGACAGCCCTGCTGTGCGGCGATAAATCGTGCCAAACACTTGCCCCTTGATCCAGAGGCCAACCGCTCATGCCCAGCCTGAACGAAATCCGTTCGACCTTCCTGAGCTATTTCGAAAAGAACGGCCACGAGGTGGTGGACAGTTCTCCCCTCGTGCCGAGGAACGACCCGACGCTGATGTTCGTGAACTCGGGTATGGTCCAGTTCAAGAACCTGTTCACGGGCGTCGAAACCCGCAACTACAAGCGCGCGACGACGTCGCAGAAATGCGTGCGCGCGGGCGGAAAGCATAACGATCTGGACAATGTCGGTTACACGGCGCGGCACCATACATTCTTTGAAATGCTGGGGAATTTCAGCTTTGGCGACTATTTCAAGGATCAGGCGATTCCCTTTGCCTGGGAGCTTTTGACCCGTGATTTCGACATTCCTGCGGACCGCCTCCTGGTCACTGTCTATCATACCGACGACGAGGCGGCGGATATATGGAAAAAGGTGGCCGGCCTGCCGGACGAACGGATCATTCGCATCCCGACCAGCGACAATTTCTGGCAGATGGGCGATACCGGCCCCTGCGGCCCCTGCACCGAGATCTTCTTCGATCACGGCGATCACATCTGGGGTGGCCCCCCGGGCAGCAAGGACGAAGATGGTGACCGGTTCATCGAGATCTGGAACCTGGTCTTCATGCAGTTCGAGAAGTTCGAGGACGGCACCCAGCGCGACCTCGAGGCCCAATCTATCGACACCGGAATGGGGCTGGAACGCATCGGCGCGCTATTGCAGGGCAAGCACGACAATTATGACACCGACCTGATGCGGTCGCTGATCGAGGCCTCGGCGCATGTGACCTCGACCGAGCCCGACGGACACGGCAACGTCCACCATCGGGTGATCGCCGACCACTTGCGCTCGACCTCGTTCCTTCTGGCCGATGGGGTGATGCCCAGCAATGACGGGCGTGGCTACGTGCTGCGCCGGATCATGCGACGCGCCATGCGCCACGCGCATCTCCTCGGCGCTCAGGATCCGGTCATGTACCGCCTGGTCCCCGCACTGGTTACGCAGATGGGCGCGGCCTATCCCGAACTCGGCCGGGCGCAATCGCTGATCGAGGAAACGCTCAAGCTGGAGGAGACGCGGTTCAAGCAGACGCTCGAGCGCGGTTTGCACCTTTTGGACGAGGAGCTGGCCAAGCTGCCCGACCGGGCTGCGCTGCCCGGTGAGGCGGCGTTCAGGCTGTACGATACCTACGGTTTTCCGCTGGACCTCACGCAGGATGCGCTGCGTGAAAAGGGGCGTACGGTCGATATCGAGGGCTTCGATGCCGCGATGGCCGAGCAAAAGGCGAAGGCACGTGCAAGTTGGGCCGGGTCCGGAGAGGCCAAGGAGGCCCGGGTCTGGTTCGACGTGGCCGAGCTTGTGGAGGCCACCGATTTCCTCGGCTACGACACCGAGGTTGCCGAGGGCCAGGTTATGGCGCTGGTTCATGACGGTAAACAGGTGCAGGAAATCGCTGAAGGCGCAGAGGGCTGGATGGTCGTTAACCAGACACCGTTCTACGCCGAGTCTGGCGGGCAGGTGGGCGATACCGGCACCTACCTGAAGCCCGACGGGGCAGGGATGATCTTTGATACGCAAAAGATGGCCGGCGGGCTGTTCGCCCATAAGGTGCAGCCGGAGAAGGCCGCGCTTTCGGTCGGAGATGCGCTGGAACTGCGTGTCGATCACGCCCGCCGCGCTGCGATCCGTGCCAATCACTCGGCCACGCACCTGTTGCACGAGGCGCTGCGCCAATGCCTTGGCGATCACGTAGCGCAGAAGGGGTCGCTCAATGCCCCCGACCGGCTGCGGTTCGACTTTTCCCATGCCAAGGCGATGAGCGCGGACGAACTGGCCAGAGTAGAATCCGAGGTCAACGCCTTCATCCGCCAGAACACACCCGTGGAAATCCGGATCATGACGCCGGACGACGCCCGCGCCATCGGCGCTCAGGCGCTGTTCGGGGAGAAATACGGCGATGAGGTGCGCGTTGTCTCGATGGGGCAGGCGCCTACGGGCAAGGGCCAGGATGGCAAGACCTGGTCGATCGAACTTTGCGGTGGCACCCATGTGCGCCAGACCGGCGATATCGGGCTCTGCGTGGTGCTGGGCGACAGTGCCTCCAGCGCGGGCGTGCGTCGGATCGAGGCGCTGACGGGGCAGGCGGCGCTCGATCATTTGATCGCACAGCAGAACCGCCTAAACGAGGTGGCCGAGGCGCTGCGCACCCAGCCTGCCGACGTTGTGACCCGCGTTAAGGCGCTGGTCGAGGAGCGCCGTAAGCTGGAATCCGAGGTGGCAGCCCTACGCCGGGACCTTGCAATGGCCGGCCCTGGCGGGGCAGCCCCCACAGCGCGCGAGGTGGGCGGCATAGCGTTCTTCGCTCAGGTGCTATCGGGCGTGTCGGGCAAGGACCTGCCGCCGCTGATCGACGAACACAAGGCGCGATTGGGCACGGGTGCGGTGCTGCTCATCGCCGATGCGGGGGGCAAGGCTGCGGTTGCCGCGGGCGTGACCGCGGACCTGACCGCCAGGCTTTCGGCGGTCGATCTGGTAAGGGCGGCCGTCGTGGAACTGGGCGGCAAGGGCGGCGGCGGTCGCCCCGACATGGCTCAGGGCGGCGGCAAGGACGCCGCCAATGCGGATGCGGCGATCAAGGCCGCCGAAGCCGTCTTGGAGGGTTGAAAAATGGGCGCACTCTGGATCGCGCATGTCACGGTGACGGACGCCGAGGCCTATGGCAGGTATGCCGAACTCGCGGGCCCGGCCATCGCGAAACACGGCGGTACCTTCATCGCCCGCGGCGGCCGCTGCGTGCAACTCGAGGGCCGCGAGCGTCCGCGCAACGTTGTGGCGCGCTTTCCCTCGGTCGAGGCGGCGGTCGACTGCTACAACAGCCCCGAATACCAGGAGGCGCTGAGCCACGCCCGCGGCGCCTCCGAGCGGGAATTGATGGTGGTCGAGACCTCCGACTGACGCGGCGCGCGGCCGGTCAGTACGGGTCGACCCAGAGCGTCCCGGTACCCTGGACCAGATCGCCCACGAAGTCACAGCAGTTGCCGGGCTGGCTGAAATGCAGCCAGGCGGCCTGCGCGAAATAGCCCGGATCCATGCGCGCGATGAAGCCGTTGAGCCGCCCGGTATCGCCCGGATCGGCGATGCCGTTGCCCTCGAGGATCGCGGCCCGGTCCGCTGCGCCGAGCGCGTCGATCTGCAACGCGAAGGCGATGTACTCGTGATCGGTCAGGCAGAGCGTCGCCGGGCATTCCGACTGGTCGAGAAAGGCGTGCGCCAGCTCGTGCACGATCAGGCTTTCGAAGAGCGCCCGGGGCGCGATGCGCCGCCAGATGCTGTCCGGGACGAGCACGCCGGGCAGTGCCGCGGGCGCGGTGACCGAAATGCTGTCGTCGTGGCAGTGATACTGGGCCATGCACCCGACGAGCGCGTGCGTGATCTCGGGCACGACACGGATGGTCAGGGGGCGGGTCTGCTCCAGCCGGCAGTCGGCCAGCCGGGGGCGGGCGCGGGCCACGGTCTCGCAAACAACCACGGCATCTTCCGGAACTTCGGCGTCCACCGAGATCAGCGGATCGCCGGGACAGGGCACGGGCGCGGCACGCGCGAACCCGGGGACAAGCGCCATGGCGACGCAGAGTCCGACTGCCGTTGCTGCGGCCCCCATCGCTCCCCTTCCGCTCCCCGTTCGGGCAGCCTAGGCCGGGCCGCGGGGCGCTGTCCAGCCCGGGGCTACCCCGCGGCGCGGGCCTGGCGCTTGCGCTCGTGCGGGTCGAGGAAGCGCTTGCGCAGCCGGATCGCGGCGGGCGTCACCTCGACCAGTTCGTCGTCGTCGATATAGGCGATGGCCTCTTCGAGGCTCATCTTGACGGGCGGCGTCAGCACAACTGCGTCATCCTTTCCGGCGGCGCGGACATTTGTCAGTTTTTTGCCCTTCAGCGGGTTCACCTCAAGATCGTTCTCGCGCGAATGTTCCCCGATGATCATGCCCTGGTAGACCGGCTCCTGCGCCCCGATGAAGAGCCGGCCCCGCTCCTCGAGGTTGAACAGCGCGTAGGCGACCGCGGTGCCGTTCTCCATCGAGATCAGCACGCCCGCACGCCGGCCAGGGATCGGCCCCTTCCAGGGAGCCCAGCCGTGAAAGACGCGGTTTAGCACGCCGGTGCCGCGGGTATCGGTGAGGAACTCACCATGATAACCGATCAGCCCGCGCGAGGGGACGTGGGCCACGATCCGGGTCTTGCCGGTGCCCGCGGGCCGCATCTCGACCATCTCGCCGCGGCGCGGGCCGGTCAGTTTCTCGATAACCACGCCGGAATAGTCATCATCGACATCGATGGTGACCTCTTCGACCGGTTCCAGCCGCTGGCCGTCCTCGTCGCGGGTCAGCACCTGAGGGCGCGAGATCGACAGTTCGAACCCTTCGCGGCGCATGTTCTCGACCAGGACGCCCATCTGCAATTCGCCGCGGCCCGCAACCTCGAAGGCTTCGCCGCCGGTTGTGTCGGTCACACGGATGGCCACGTTCGACTCCGCCTCTTTCATCAGCCGCTCGCGGATGACGCGGGATTGCACCTTCTTGCCCTCACGGCCAGCCATTGGGCTGTCGTTAATGCCGAAGGTCACAGAGATCGTCGGCGGATCGATGGGTTGGGCGGGCAGCGGCTCGGTTACTGCGGCCGCGCAAAGTGTGTCGGCCACCGTTGCCTTGGCCATGCCGGCCAGCGTCACGATATCTCCGGCTTCGCCGGCCTCGATCGGCTGTTGCGACAGCCCGCGGAAGGCCAACACCTTGGACACCCGGAAACTTTCGAGCAGCGCCCCCTTGCGCGACAGGGCCTTCACAGTGTCGCCGGGCTTGACGCGGCCCGACTCGATCCGGCCGGTCAGAATGCGCCCCAGAAACGGGTCGCTCGACAGTGTTGTGGCCAGCATCCGGAATGGCTCGTCCACATGGCTTAGTTGTTCCGGTGCCGGGACGTGGTCCAGGATCAGGTCGAACAGAGCGTGCAGATCCTTGCGCGGCCCTTCCAGCGTCGCATCCGCCCAGCCCGACCTCCCCGAAGCATACATGTGCGGGAAGTCGAGCTGTTCCTCGGTCGCGCCGAGGCTGGCGAACAGGTCGAACACCTCGTCCAGCGCGCGGTCCGGTTCGGCTTCGGGTTTGTCCACCTTGTTCAGGACGACGATCGGGCGCAGGCCCAGCGCCAGTGCTTTGGACGTCACGAACTTGGTCTGCGGCATTGGGCCTTCGGCGGCATCCACCAGAAGCAGAACCCCGTCCACCATCGACAGGATGCGCTCGACCTCGCCGCCGAAATCGGCATGGCCGGGGGTGTCGACGATGTTAACGCGGTGCCCGTCCCACTCGACCGAGGTTGCCTTGGCGAGGATGGTTATACCACGCTCGCGTTCGAGATCGTTACTGTCCAGCGCCCGCTCCGCCACTGCCTGGTTTTCGCGGAAGGCGCCCGATTGGCGCAGGAGTTGGTCCACCAGGGTGGTCTTGCCGTGATCGACATGCGCGATGATCGCGATGTTGCGAAGGTCCATGGGATGCCTCATGCAGGGATTGCCGCGGCCATAGCCCGACGCGGCCCAAAAGGCGAGGGAAAAAGAGGGCCCCCCGTGCAGCGGACCTCGATTCGCGGCCTCGGGCGGAAAGGTGCCGCGGTCGGTCTGAGTAAGGTGCCGCTGTTTTGATCAACCAAATCTGCCTTGCATGCCGAGCGTTCTACGCTGGCATCAATTAGCGACCTTTAAACGACCATAGGTTGACACGGAAATGCGGGGGGGGGGGGTACCCGTTTTTCCGGGCGTATTTGGCGCGTC
>JBNGDM010000154.1:0-7754 GCA_049975105.1 Rhodovulum sp.
ACACTGCACACCGCCGGATGTGGAAGGACTCCCGCGGCGTCACCGGGACGATGGAGCCGGGTTAGCCAGTGAAGGAGTGTTTCTTGGGGGCATCGTCTAGTATCCGAGGCTTCGACTCCTATCTCTGCGAGGTCTAAAGAAGACTAGAAATGGGTGGACGAGGTAAGCGCCACGGAGGGCGAAGCCCGACGCAGCTTACCTCGTCCACCCGCCCGGAGCACCAGGCGGGCGAAGCCCGCCGCCAGTGCGGAGGGCGCATCCCGACTCATTGTGAGTCAAGTCGTCGCTTCGCGCTGAGATTACGAATTGCAGAATTACAGTAGAATACTGAGGGATTATCTTACTAAGGGATGATCAAACCTCCGGAATTCGATCAAGCCCTTGATAGTAATGTTCTTTACCAAAAACTTTCGTCGAAACCCCGGTGAAATCCGCCTGAAACTCGATTGCAGTCGTGCCAGCGCCGCCTGAAGCTCTCTCCGTGCTCCCAGCGAGGGTCCGGACCCGGCACGAACAGCGTGACGGCGGTGTCGATCATAGCTGCGATATCTGCCGGACCGCGTGGCTGATTGTCGAGGCCGACATTTCGCGCCCCGAGATCAGCCATGACCACTCGGTTGCGGATCGCCCTGCGAAGGCTGCGCACTCCTTGGCCAGCCATGCGGTGCTCCACTCCACGTCCTTGCCGATCAGGCGCGGCCGGCCGGCTTGTGCGCTGATGACCAACTGCCTTACCTCGTCGCGCTTTCGAGACTGCTGACGCCACCATTGCCGCACCGGCTCGCTCTGGATGGAGCGCAGCATGAGCTGATCGCAGACCGGGAGCGACAGGATCGTCTCCGCCTTGAACTGAGGTTTGCCGCCGGTGCCGGCAAAGCGCGCGGCCTCCTCAAGGTCGAGCCCGTCATGAAAGAGAAGAGCATAGTTGTTGGCGACCTGCGGCAGCGGTTCACCCTGTTCAAACTTGAAGAACGCCAGCCATTCGAGATCGAGCACCTGATGATCGTTGCTCAGCAGCCGCTGTGCACGCGTGGTGGGCATCCCGACCTGCCATCCAGTCGGTTGAGTGGGCCGAAAGCGAGGCGCAATTCTGGTCTTCCAGTTCAGGGCCCGATTGATGGCGATGTATTGGCCACGGAACCGCTCATACGCTTCCACGCCACCGGCGGCCCGAATGTCGCGCTTAACGCGTTCCAGGTGCAAGAAAAGCTGTTCCGGCCTGACGCGTGCGATTGCCGCCTCTGGCAAGGACTTGTCGAGGAACCTGTAGCCTTCGCCCTGGTCGTCGGTTGTGTGCGTTTTCACATCCATTTTTAGATGTCCTTTGTGTTTTTTGGGTGTCGAGCGCACCGAACGCGCTCATTTTGTTGCAGACGATCGATCTGCCCCGATCATGGGGCAGGTGGAGCCAAGGTCGCGGACGCTCGGTCGGCGGCGTGGCGCCAAGCAGGGCCGACCGTCAGTGGAGCCCCCGCCGATTCACCTCGACCTGAGACAGCTTCCCTCGGGGACTGTGCCGGGCTCGGCTTGCAGTGCCGGCCGCCGCGGTGAGGGCTTTTTGCGCCTTTGCACATCTCTGAATTGCCGGTGCTTCAAATCTCGACTTGCAGAAGAAGAGCGTTCGCGGAAGACAATACGGTGTTGTGCTCCCAGGTTCTTTCGCTCGGATTCTTGCCGGAGCAGACGCGCCCTGTTGAGAATGGCGGAGTCTGGCAGCGGGTCGGCCGCGCTCGCCGAACGTGCCATCGCCTGTTGCCATGGCTCGATCCCTTGTTCTCGCACTGCGTCCCGGCAATCGCGGTAGGTTTCTGGAAGCACCGCCAGCATGCACCGCCCGTTGATGTCTACCGGGACGCTTTTCTCGCGAATGCAGCGTAAAAGGGTTTCCTTCTTGTTCAGAACGAACGAAATGCCCCTGAACCCGCTGTCCTTCTTCGGGCGCGCGCCTCGCGCACTTCCGCGCTCCAGTATCCATTGCAAGCCGTCATGACTCAGGCGCGCAGTCTGTTCCTCGTTGAGGTAAAAGAGGACTTCAGATTGTTTGCTCATCTTGATTCCTTTTTCAGCGATCGTTCTTCTGGATTGCGGACAGACCTGTCCTGGCACCCCACCGATGGTCGCGAGGGGCGTTGAGTTCGTTCGAGCGGGCGTTACGGAGTTACGTGGCCGGGGCCGTCGTGGAGCCGGCGAGCACTTCAAGATCTTCCATGGTCATTCGGCGCCAATCGACGCCGCGCACCCTCGTCCAGCGTCCGCCTTCCGCTGGGCGGCGCCATTCCGGCCAAGGCATCTTCTGCAGAACGGCAAGCGCGTCGTCGAAATCGGGGATGCTCTGCTCGCGTCCTTCTGCATCTACGAGAAACACACCGTCCTTCCTCAAGCCAGGATGGAAGCAGCTGCCATCCCTTGCGACGGGAATGAAGCGCACCTCGGCGAACATCTTGGCTTCCTCCTCAAGCGCTTCCGTGTCGTCCTGTTCCCGCCAGATCGACATCCGGAAGTCCTTCTGGACAGAGAGCCAGGCCAGAGCCTCGGCGGCCTCGATCCTCTGGTGGCTGCCTGAAATCTCCGCATATTTCCCGGCCAGCTTGTTCTTGATGGTCTGACGGGCCTTGCCAGACAGAAGAGCCAGTTCCTCAGCCGTCACGGGGTCACCCATATCGAGCGTCCAGCGCACGATGGCTCGTCGCGCGTTCTTGACGAGGTCCTCGGCTTCGAGTTCCCACGCATCGAGCGGCAGGAGTTGCAGCAGTTGGCGAGCGACTTCGATCTGCTTGCTGAGCACCTCCTCACGCTGCTGCGCCGTGCGCGATGTGGTCAGAACGATGCCGTAGTGCCCGTAGGCATAGAGGTCATGAAAGACGTGTCCCACCGGCAGTTCGGAATATAGCCCGCTGGCCGCATCATCGAGACAATATTGCCAACCTCTGGAGTGGTCCTCGCCGGGAAGGGCGGCGCGGACCATCGTGTCGTAGCCTTTCGTCGCGACGTCCTCTCCAAAGAAGATCGAGGTCAGTTCGAAGGTCTTGTCGATCGCCTTCAGCAGGCCGTCCTCGAAGAACTCGTCACCCCCGAAGAGTTGGGTGAACTCGATGTGACGCTCGTGGAACTCATCCATTGGCGCATGTGTTCGTGCTTGCTCTTCGACAGTCATGTTTCGGGACTCCATTTTCCTCGTGATACCGGCATAAGGCGACCACCGAGCGGACACAAGGATTTTTGAAGTATTTATGTTGATACTGAATACCTTTATAAAGCATCATCCAGCTTCTGATGCGGCCCTGCGGCGCACTATGTGGACCGCTTCCGGGTTCTCACCTTCCCGGGGCAGGTCCTTTATCTGCGGGCAGATCAGCACCGACGAGCGCCGGGATCATCGTTGCGAAGTGCCCCAGGTTTGGTAGTTTCAACGTCGATAGGAAGGTGCTGATTTTGCATAATCCTGAACAGCTTGCGCGACAGAAGATTGACCGGCTCCTGACCGAGGCCGGATGGGTCCTGCAGGATCGCGATGCCTTCGACCGCAGGGCGGCGCTGGGCGTTGCCGTGCGCGAGTTTCCCCTGCCGGCCGGGTTTTGCGACTATCTGCTGTTCGTCGGAGGCAAGGCGGCCGGGATCATTGAGGCCAAGAAGACCGGCGTGACTCTCAGCGGTGTCGCCGACCAGTCCGAGAAATACGCCCTGCGCCCGCCCGAGCATCTGGCACGCTGGGACGAGTTCCAGATCTACCATTACGAAAGCACCGGCGAGGAAACCTTCTTCCGCAACCTGCGCGACCCCAAGGCCCGCTCACGCCGTCTGTTCGCCTTCCATTGCCCAGAGACGTTGCACGACTGGGTGCGCCAGTCGGAGACCCTACGCGCCCGCCTGCGCCACATGCCGCCGCTCGACCCGAAGGGACTTCGCGACTGCCAGATCGAAGCGATCATCGGACTGGAAGAGGCGCTGGCGGAGGACAAGCCCCGCTCGCTCATCCAGCTCGCCACCGGCGCGGGCAAGACCTTCACCGCGTGCGCCTTCTCGTATCGGCTGATCAAGGAGGCAGGGGCGAAGCGCATCCTGTTCCTGGTCGACCGCAACAACCTGGGCGACCAGACGCTGCGCGAGTTCCAGGCGTTCCAGCCGCCTGGTGCAGCGAACCGCTTCACCGACACATACATCGTCCAGCATCTGCACTCCCACCGGATCGACCCCGACGCGAAGGTCGTGATTACCACGATCCAGCGCCTCTATTCCATGCTCCGGGGGCAGGAACTGTCCGAGGAAGAGGAAGAGGCGTCCGGCTTCGAGAAATGGCAGGGCAAGGACGGCGAGCCTCTGCCACTGGCCTACAATCCCGATATCCCCATCGAGACCTTCGACTTCATCGTCACCGACGAATGCCACCGCTCGATCTATGGGCTCTGGCGGCAGGTGCTGGAATACTTCGACGCCTCGATCATCGGGCTCACCGCGACCCCGTCCAAGCACACGCTGGGCTTCTTCAACCAGAACCTGGTCGCCGAATACCCCTACGAACGCTCCGTCGCCGACGGCGTGAATGTCGGCTACGAAATCTACCGCATCCGCACCCGCGTCACCGAGGAGGGCGGCAAGGTCGAGACCGACGAGACCGGCTTCCAGGTCCCCGTGCGCGACAAGCGCACCCGCAAGGTCCGCTATGAACAGCTCGACGCCGATCTGGAATACACCGCAAAGGAACTCGACCGCTCCGTCGTGAACCCGAACCAGATCAGGACCGTCCTGCAGACCTACAAAGACCGGGTCTTCACCGAGCTGTTCCCCGACCGCACCGGCGAATGGCTGCCCAAGACCCTGATCTTCGCCAAGGACGACAACCACGCCGAAGAGATCGTCCATGCCGTCCGCGAGGTCTTCGGTGAGGGCAACGACTTCGCCAAGAAGATCACCTATCGCAACACCGGCGAAGACCCCAAGTCGATGATCAAGGCGTTCCGGGTCGACCCCTTCCCCCGCGTCGCCGTGACCGTCGACATGATCGCCACCGGCACCGACATCAAGCCGGTCGAGGTGCTGATCTTCATGCGCGACGTGAAATCCGAAGGCTATTACGAGCAGATGAAGGGGCGCGGTGTCCGCACGATCCCCGACGCCGACCTGCAGGCCGTCACACCCGACGCCAGGACGAAAACCCGCTTCATCCTGATCGACGCCGTCGGTGTGTCCGAGACCAGGAAGAACGCCTCCCAGCCCCTGGAGCGCAAGAAGACCCTCAGCTTCGACGCCCTGATCGAACAGATCGCAATGGGGCGGCGCGACGAGGACGCGCTGTCTTCGCTCGCCGCGCGTCTTGCCATTCTCGACCGCAAGCTGGGCGACGAGGACCGCGCCCGCATTGCCGAGGCCACGGGCGGCAAGACCCCGCGCGATCTGGCAAACGCCCTGCTCGACGCCATCGACGCCGACAAGCAACAGGCCGCCACCCTCGCGCGCCACGGCCCCTCGCCCACGCCGGAACAGGAACGCGCCGTCATCGAAGAGCTGACCGATACCGCCTGCCGCCCCTTCGACAACCCGGCCGCCCGCAATCTGCTGAAGGACATCAAGCAGAAGACCGACATCGTGATCGACGAGATCACCACCGACGAAGTCACCGGCGCGGGCTTCGACATGAAGCGGGCCGAGGAAACGATCACCAGCTTCCGCACCTTCATCGACGAGAACCGCGACGAGCTGACCGCGCTTCAAATCCTCTACAACCAGCCCCAGGGGCGGCAACGGCTGACCTATGCCGCGATCCGTGAACTGGTGCAGCGCCTGACCGACCCGCCCCACTACCTGACCACGGCGAATGTCTGGCAGGCTTACAAGCGGCTCGATGCCGCCAGGGTGCGCGGCGCGCCGGTCGACGAGCAACTGACCGAGGTGGTCAGCCTGGTCCGCTTCGCGCTGGGCCAGGCCGAGGTGCTGGAGCCCTTCGCCGCCGTCGTCGAACAGCGGTTCAACCTGTGGATGGGGCGCGAGAAGAAGGCGGGCCGCGAATACACCCCCGAGCAGGAAGACTGGCTGCGCGCCATAGCGTCCTTCATCGCCGCCAATGCCGAGATCGCCCCGCGTGATTTCATGGAAGTGCCCAGCCTCGCCGACAAGGGTGGGATATTGCAGGCGCGCAAGGTATTGGGTCCGGGGCTGAACGACATGCTTGAAGAATTGCAGGGGGCGCTGGTGGCTTAATGAGTGAACGGATATTGCCGCCAACCTGGGCATGGGCTGAACTGAAGGATGTTGGACCAATCATTTCAGGGGGAACGCCCAAGACGACAGACCCAGCCAACTTCGATGGTGAAATTCCATGGATCACGCCTGCGGACCTGACCGGATACACCCAGAAGACAATCTCGCGTGGACGGCGGAACATTTCCAGCAAAGGACTGGCGAACTCGTCTGCTCGCATCATTCCGAAGAGATCAGTTTTGTTCTCGTCGCGCGCACCGATTGGCTATGTCGCCATTGCTTCGAATGATTTGACCACAAATCAGGGCTTCAAGAGCGTCGCGGTCAGCGATGAATTCGATGAAGGGTTCCTATACTTCTACCTGAAGTCGGCAAAAGAAATCGCGGAGCAGAACGCAAGCGGAACCACCTTCAAGGAGATTTCTGGATCGCGTTTCGCGCAGCTTCCTATTCCTGTCGCCCCCCTCAACGAACAGCGCCGCATCGTCGAGAAGATCGAGACGCTGTTTGCCCGGCTGGACAAGGGCGAAGAGGCGCTGCGCGACGTGCAGAAACTGCTTGCCCGCTATCGCCAGTCCGTCCTGAAGGCCGCCGTCACCGGCCAGCTCACCGCCGACTGGCGCGCCGAGAACGGCCACCGCCTCGAACATGGCCGCGACCTGCTCGCCCGCATCCTGCAAACCCGCCGCGAAAACTGGGACGGTCGGGGCAAATACAAGGACCCCACCGCTCCCGACACGACGGACCTTCCGGAACTGCCGGAGGGTTGGGTGTGGGCGTCGGTGGAGCAAGTTGTCTCTGTTTTCAGGAACGGCCTTTCAAAGAAGCCTGTTTCGAAACCAAATGAGTTTCCCATCCTTCGAATATCTGCCACGCGCGCAATGAATGTTGCAGTTGACGACCTGCGATATTATGAACCATCCAAGAACGATGATCTTGCCTCCTCTTGGGTTGAAAAAGGGGACCTTCTTTTCACCCGCTACAACGGTTCGGCTCACCTCGTCGGAGTCTGCGGGCAGATGCGCGAGGACTTCCCGGTTCTTCATCCTGACAAACTGATCAAGGCCCGCCCAGTTCCTACGCCGGGGCTCAACACAGATTTCCTCGAAGCTGCTTGGAATACGGGCGAGACCCGGCGTCACATTGCGGCAAACATCAAGACCACCTCTGGCCAACAAGGCGTTGCCGGAGGTGACATCAAGGCCGCTGCGTTCCCTCTGCCACCCGCAGAGGAACAACAGTTGATTGCGGAATTGATCTGGGATGCATTTGACCGAATTGCTCGTGGTTTGGAGCATTGCCAAACCGAACTCGCCCGCTCCGCCGCCCTGCGCCAGTCCATCCTGAAGGACGCCTTCGCAGGCCGCCTCGTCCCCCAGGACCCCACCGACGAACCCGCCGCCGCGCTGCTCGCCCGCATCAGGGAAACCCGCGCCGCCGCGCCCGGAAAGACAAGACGAAAGGCCCGCGCATGACCAACGAACAGCTTGTCTCCTGTGCGTCGTCAGATAATTTGGGACATCTGAGCGGTTTTCCGTTTGGAGGCTCTGGCTCATCCT
>JBNGDM010000155.1:0-7648 GCA_049975105.1 Rhodovulum sp.
ATGCAGGGTCTTGATCCGCTCGGCGGTGGAAATCGGCACGTGCAGCCCCTTGGAAATGTCCGAGGTCACATGTTCGCCGCCCAGCCGCACGTTGTCGGCATAGATCATGTGTTTTTTGATGAAGATGGAGATTCCGGTCGCCCCGCCGCCCATGTCGATGCAGGCCGCGCCCAGCTCCTGTTCGTCCTCGACCAGCGCCGACATGCCCGACGCATAGGCCGACGACGCCAGCCCCGCCAGTTCCAGGTCGCAGCGTTTCACGCAATGGACAAGGTTCTGGATCGCGCCCGCGTCCACCGTCAGCAGGTGCATGTCGCAGGCGAGGCGATGCCCGATCTGGCCACGCGGATCGACAAGGCCCGAGCGGGTGTCGAGCGCGAAATTGACCGGCTGGGCGTGCAGCACCTCGCGCCCCGGGCCGATCGGCGGCATCTCGCAGGCGGCCAGCACGCGGGCGATATCGGATTCCGAGACCATGGACTCCGACAGTTCCACCTGCCCCTCCAGCCCGTAGGAGCGCGGCCCCGCCCCGGCGAAACAGGCGATCACGTGGTCGACGCGGACCTGCGCCATCTTCTGGGCGGCCTGCACGGCGGTGCGGATCGCGCGCTCGGCCTCGTGCATGCCGTGGATCTCGCCGAAGCTGATCCCGCGCGAGCGCGTGGTCGCCGCGCCGATCACCCGGAACCGCGACTGCCCGGCCAGCGAGCCGATCTGTTCCACGCCCCCCGCGGGCCGGATGCCGTCGAAACGCAGCACGAGGCAGGAAATCTTGGAACTGCCGACATCCAGGATCGCGATCACGCCGCGGTCCATCGCCTGCTTGCGCATCCGCCGCATCGCCCGCTGGGCCTGGTAGAGATCGGTCATCAGTTCGTCGCTCCTTTCTGAAGTCTTCTTATCCGCCGGAATTCCTCGACCGCGTCGGGGGCCAGCCGCACCGTGGGCCGGGCCGGGTTGCGCAGGTCGACCACCAGGATGTCGCGCCCCAGCATGTCGGACACCTCGTCCAGCGCGAGCACGCGTTCCAGCGCCGTCACCGGGTTTTGCGCAGGCAAGAGGATGCGCTGGTCGCGGTCCAGCACCACGTCCCAGCGCCGCGCACCGACGCGCACCAGACCGCGCAGGCGTTGTTCCAGCGGCGCGGCCGCCGCGATCAGGTTCAGCGCCTCGGCCACGGCCAGGTCCGCCCCCTCGCCCGCGATCAGCGGCAGGTCGGGGCGCAGCGTGCGCGCCGCGAGCGGGCCGACGCGGTGGCCCTGCGGGTCCAGCAGTTCCAGCCCGGCCTCGCTGCGCCAGACCACGGCCGGGGTCCGCTCCTCGACCGTCACCTCCAGGATGCCGCCCGGGCGCACCCGCATCTGGGCGGATTTCACCGCGTCCAGCCCCTCGACCGTTTCGCGCATCTGCTTGAGGTCGAGATCGAAGGACGACAGCGGGAAATCGAACGGCAGCACCTCGCGGATATCGGCGTCGGTCTCGGCCGAGGCGCCCTCGATGGCCATCAGCTTGACCATGAACTCGGGGCGGGTTTCGACTTGGCGGCGGATATCGGCGACCTGCGCGGCCAGGTCGGCGCGGCGCGCGTCATCGGCCAGCCAAAGGGCCGGGATCGCCATCAGCACGGCCAGCGGCAGGCCCTTGAGGACGGCCTTGCGGAACAGCGGCGTCAGCCACAGCCGTTCCAGCCGGTAGGCCCAACGCGACGGCGCGGGATCGCGCGGCGGAACGATCAGCGCGCACATGAGGCGTCCTCCACGATCCAGCGGCACAGCGCGCCGAAGGGGATGCCGCAATGCGCGGCCTGTTCGGGCGACAGAGAGGTGGGCGTCATGCCGGGCTGGGTGTTGGTTTCCAACAGGATCAGCCCGTCCAGCCCGCGCGCCTCGTCCCAGCGGAAATCGGTGCGCGACAGGCCCCGGCAGCCCAGCGCCCGGTGCGCGCGCAGCGCGTAGTCGAGGCAGGCGTCGAACACCTCGGCGGGCAGGTCGGCGGGCACCACGTGGCGCGAGCCGCCCCGGGCGTATTTCGCGTGGTAGTCGTACCAGCCCTCGGTCAGGATATCGGTCACGGTCAGCGCCCGGTCGCCCATCACGGTGGTGGTCAGTTCGCGGCCCGGGGCATAGGCCTCGACCATCACCAGGTCGGGCATGTCCTCGCCCAACCGGGGCGGCGCGTTGGCGGCCTCGTGAACGATATGGATGCCGACCGACGAGCCCTCGTTATTGGGTTTCACCACGTAAGGGGGCGCCATGACGTGGCCCGCCGCCACCTCGGCCTTGCGGGCCAGCAGGCTGTCGACCACGGGCAGGCCGGCGGCGCGATAGGCGGCCTTGGAGCGTTCCTTGTCCATGGCCAGCGCCGAGGCCAGCACGCCGGAATGGGTATAGGGGATGCGCAGCCATTCCAGCAGGCCCTGCACGCAGCCATCCTCGCCCCATCGGCCATGCAGCGCGTTGAACACCACGTCGGGGGCACAATCGGCCAGCCGCGCGGGCAGATCCTGCCCCGCGTCGATCTCGACCACGTCGAAACCTTCCCCACGCAGCGCGGCGGCGCATTCGCGCCCCGACGACAGGGACACCTCGCGCTCGGCCGAGGGTCCGCCCATCAATACCGCCACTCTGGGGGCTGTCCTGCTCGACTCGCCCGCCACCTGTGCCTCATGTCCGGGGCATCTGACGGCCCCTTGGTTCAGCTTGTCTGTTCAGCTTTTGTCCGGGGCCGGTTCGCCGACCCTCATGATTTCCCACTCTAGCTGTATTCCGCTGTTTTGGAAAACCCTTTTTCGGACCTCCTCGCCCAGCGATTCAAGGTCCGCGGCACTCGCGCCCCCGGTATTCGTCAGGAAATTCGAGTGCTTTTCCGACATCTGCGCGCCGCCGATGCGCGCGCCGCGCATGCCCGCCTCGTCGATCACCTTCCACGCCTTCAGCTCGTGCGTGTCGTCGGCCCGCCCGGTCGAACTGAACCCCGCGGGGTTGCGGAAGGTGGACCCGGCGGTGCGGTCCCTGGTGGGCTGTGTCGCGTCGCGTTTCGCAAGCTGGTCGGCCATCGCCGCGGCAAGGGTCTCGGGGTCGCCCGGCGGCCCCTCGAACGTGGCCTCGATCAGGACGCAGCCGTCGGGCAGGTCGGTCTGGCGATAGCGGAAATTCAGGTCGGCGGCGGTCAGGGTGACGATCCGGCCCGCCCGCGTCACGGCCCGGGCCGAAACGAACACATCGGCCACGTAACGCCCGTAGCAGCCCGCGTTCATCCGCACCGCGCCGCCGATGGCGCCGGGAATGGTGCGCAGAAAGGTCAGGTCGATACCCGCCTCGGCGGCCTTGCGCGCGACATGGGCGTCCAGCGCGGCGGCGCCCGCGGTCACGCGGGGGCCGTCGACGGTGATCCCGTTGAAGGCGCGCCCCAGCCGGATCACCACGCCGCGGATGCCGCCATCGCGCACGATCAGGTTGGACCCCACCCCCATCGGGAAGACCGGCACATCCTCGGGCAGCGCGGCAAGGAAGGCGGCCAGATCCGCGGCATCGGCGGGCTGGAACAGCCAGTCGGCCGGCCCGCCCACGCGCAGCCAGGTCAGATCGGCAAGCGGCCGGTCCGGGGTCAGGGTGCCGCGGGGTGCGGGCATCTGGGTCATTCGCCGCCTCCGATCCATGCGCCGAGGGCATAGAGCAGCAGCGAGAGCACCGCAACGCCCGCCCAGGGGACGATCACGGCCAAAGGCGCCACGGTTGCGGCCGCCTGCGCACCCAGCGCGGCCCAGGTCACCCAGGCCAGCGCCGAATACAGCGCGAACAGCAGGGCAAACCCGCGCGGCGCCCGGCGCAGCCCGTGCGACAGCGCCGCATAGGCCACCAGCGGCGCCGCCGCCCAACCCGCATAGGCCAGAAGGATCGTCATTCCTCGCGATGCGGGCGGCGCAGCGGGCGGGCCATCCAGCGGCCGAAATAGACCAGCGGCCAGCGCAGCACCGAGGTCCCCGCCCCCAGCGCGATCAGCCCCGGAAGCGGGCCGTTCTGGTAGGTGACATAGCCCAGGATCGGAATGCCCACCGCGATCAGCCCATAGGCCGCGGGCCAGTGGAACCGCCCGGGCAAGAGGCCCAGCGCCGCTGCGATGACGACCCAGAGACAGGCCAGGACCAGGGACAGCGTCATGCAAGCCCTCCGAATGACAGCGCCAGCGCGGCGAGCGCGGTAACAAGCCCCGCCCAGGGCACCCAGGCGGGCACGCGGAACGGCGCCTCGGGCGCGCGCCGCTTGAGCGCGATCAGCGACAGGTTCACCAGCGCGAACACCATCAGCAGCATCACCGACGTCGCCCCCGCCAGCGTCGCCACCGGAAGCGCCAGCGCCCCCGCGATCACCGCGCCGCCCACCACCAGCGTGGCCAGCACCGGCGTGCCGAACCGCGGGTGGGCGTGGTGAAAGACCGAAAGCCGCGGCGCGCGCCGGCCCAGCCCGAACAGCACGCGGGCGGCCATCACCACCTGCGCCAGCACCCCGTTCAGCGCCGCCGCCCCCGCGATCAGCGACAGGAACGCCGCCGACCCGCCCGTGCCGCGTTCCCAGACCAGCGCGAGCGGGCGGTCGCTGGCGGCGAGATCGGCCACCGGCACGGCGCGCAGGGTCACGATGGAGACCGCGACATAGATCAGCGTCGTCACCGCCAGGGCGATCAGGATCGCGCGCGGCATCGTGCGGGCGGGGTCGGCAACCTCTTCGGCCATGTTCACCATGTCCTCGAACCCGATGAAGGCATAGAAGGCCAGCACCATCGCCACCCCCAGACCGGCCAGCGGGACCGGCCCGGGCCGGGTCCAGTCGGCACTGGGCGCGGCCAGCAGCCCCGCGTAAAGCACCAGCCCGAGGCCCAGAAGCTCGACCACGGTCAGCACCGCGGCGAAGGCCAGGCTTTCCAGCACCCCCAACACCGCGATCAGCACCAGCCCCCCGCCCAGCGCCAGCAGCAGCGGCGTGAACGGCAGCCCCGCGACCGCGACGAGGTATCCCGTGCCGCCCCGCAGCACCGCCGCCGCCGACACCATGCCCGCAAGCACGATGGCCAGCCCCACGCCCACCGCCAGCCAGTGCAGGCCCAGCCCCTGCTCGACATAGGCGGCCTCTCCGGCGGCCTCGGGGATGCGGGTGGAAAGTTCCGCGTAGGACAGCGCCGAGGGCGCGGCGACCAGCCCCGCCAACAGGAAGGCCAGGGGCGCCCAGACCCCCGCCGCGCCCGCGACCGCACCGACAAGGACATAGATCCCCGCACCCACGATCACGCCGATCCCGTAGGCGGTCAGCAGGCCGAGTCCGATGCGCCGTTTCAGGACCTCGGCCATGGCGCGCTAGCCCCCCAGCCGTTGCGGCAGGTTGTTGGCCCAGGCGCTGATCGTGCCCGCGCCGAGGCAGACGACCATGTCACCCGGCCGCGCCTCGGCGCGAACCAGGCGTTCCAGGTCGTCCTCGGTACGGATCGCGGTGGCGTGGCGGTGGCCGTGGCGGATCAGGCCCGCCACCAGGTCGTCGCGCGAGGCACCGGGGATCGGGTCTTCGCCCGCGGCATAGACCTCGGCGATGCCGACCACGTCGGCGTCGTTGAAACAGGTGCAGAAATCGTCGAACAGCGTGTGCAGGCGCGAATAGCGGTGCGGCTGGTGCACGGCGATCACCCGGCCCGTCGTGGCCTGGCGCGCGGCGCGCAGCACGGCGGCGATTTCCACCGGGTGATGGCCGTAATCGTCGATGATCGTCACGCCGCCGACCTCGCCCACCTTGGTAAAGCGGCGGTTCACGCCCTTGAACCCCGCCAGCGCCGCGCGGATCTCGTCGCGCTTCATGCCCAGGTGGCGGGCCACCGCGACGGCGGCCAGCGCGTTCGACACGTTGTGATCGCCCGGCATCGGCAAGGTGCAGCCCTCGATCGTCATGCCCTCGGCCTGAAGCGCGATGTCGAACTGCGCGACGCCCGCCTTGTAGGTCAGGTTCACCGCGCGCACATCGGCCTGCGCGTTGAAGCCGAAGGTGACCACCCGCCGGTCGGTGACGCGGCCCACCAGCGCCTGCACCTCGGGGTGGTCGGTACAGCACACGGCCAGCCCGTAGAACGGGATGTTCGACACGAAATCGTAGAAGCCCTGGCGCAGGCTCTCGAAATCGCCCCAATGTTCCATGTGCTCGGGGTCGATATTGGTGACGATGGCGATGGTCGCGGGCAGCCGGTTGAAGGTGCCGTCCGATTCATCGGCCTCGACCACCATCCACTCGCCCTCGCCCATCCGCGCGTTCGAGCCATAGGCATGGATGATGCCGCCGTTGATGACGGTCGGGTCGATCCCGCCCGCGTCCAGCATGGTGGCGACCAGCGTGGTGGTCGTCGTCTTGCCGTGGGTGCCCGCGACCGCGATGTTGGATTTCAGCCGCATCAGCTCGGCCAGCATCTCGGCCCGGCGCACCACCGGCAGGCCGCGCAACCGGGCGGCGTCAAGTTCGGGGTTGCCCGGCTTGATCGCCGAGGAAATCACCACGACCTCGGCGTGTTCAAGGTTCTCGGCGCGCTGGCCCTCGTGGATGGTGGCGCCCAGCGCCTTGAGCCGGTCGGTGATCTTCGTCGCCTTCAGGTCCGAACCCTGCACCCGGTAGCCCAGGTTCAGCAGCACCTCGGCGATGCCCGACATGCCGATGCCGCCGATGCCCACGAAATGGATCGGCCCCACATCGGTCGGAAGCTTGGTCACCGCGTTCATCCACTCGATCCCTCGTGCCAGGTTCATGCCTTATCCTTCCCCGCCCAATGCCTCTACGATTTCGACCAGCCGTTCCGTCGCGTCGGGCCGCCCGCAGTCGAGCGCCGCGCGCGCCATCTGCAGCGCGCCGTCGGGCTGTTCCAGAACCGTCGCGATGTGCTCTGCCAGCGTGGCGGGGTCAAGGGCCGATTCCGGGATCAGGATCGCGCCCCCCGCCTCGACCAGGCCGCGGGCGTTCGCGGTCTGGTGATCGCCGGTGGCATAAGGATAGGGGATCAAAATCGCGGGCCGCCCGATCACCGAGATATCGGCGATGGACGAGGCGCCCGCGCGGGAAATCACCAGCTGCGCCTCGGCCAGCCGTTTCGGGATGTCGTCGAAGAAGGGGCGTACCTCGGCCTCGACCCCCGCGGCGTCATAGGCGGCGGTCACGCGGGCCACGTCCTCTTGCCGGGCCTGGTGGGCGACGCGGACATGGCGGCGCAGGGCCGCGGGCAGCGCGGCGACGGCGGCGGGCACGTTGTCCGACAGGGCGCGCGCGCCCTGGCTGCCGCCGATGGCGACGATGCTCATGGGATAGTCGCCGGGCGGGATATAGGGGGCGCCGGCGCGGTCCATCACCGCCGCGCGCACCGGGTTGCCGGTGTGCCAGCCCTCGACGCCCTCGGGCAGGTCGGTGGGCCAGGTGCCGCAGGCGACCGCATGCACGCGCTTGGCGTAAAGCTGGTTGACGCGGCCCAGGACGCCGTTCTGTTCGTGGATCATCCGCGGCAGCTTCAGCGCGATCGCCGCCGACAGCGCCGGAAAGGACGGATAGCCGCCGAACCCCGCCACCACGCTGGGCCGGTCGCGCAGCATGTTGACCAGCGCGGCCAGCACCCCCGCGCCCAGCCGGAAGGG
>JBNGDM010000156.1:0-7629 GCA_049975105.1 Rhodovulum sp.
GACCTGATCACCAGCCAGGTGGTCAACTGGTCCCATTCGAACGAATTCGTCCGGCTGGATATCTATTTCGGCACCTCCTATGGCGACGACCCGCACAAGGTGCGCGAAATCGCGGTCGAGGCGGCCAAGGGCGTCGGTCGGGTGCTGACCGCGCGCCCGCCGGTCTGCCATGTCGTGGGCTTCGGCGACAGTTCGGTGGACTACATCCTGCGGTTCTGGATCACCGACCCGACCGAGGGGCTGACCAACGTGCGCGGCGCGGTCTACCTGGCGCTGTGGGACACGTTCCGCGACAACGGCATCTCGATCCCCTTCCCCCAGCGCGAGGTCCGCGTGCTGCCCGGCAGCCAGATGCGCACCGCCCCCCTGCCCGACTAGGCTTGCACGCAGGCCCCCCGGCCCCCACCTTTCGCGCATCGTTACGGAGACATCGCCATGCGCGCCCTTCTGACCGTTCTTCTCCTCGCCGCCGCGCCGGGCGCGGCGCTGGCCGACACCTACCGCGGCTATTCGCAGGTCCCCTATACCGTCGACCGCGCCGCCGGCGCGATCGAGATCCGCAGCTACCCGCCCCGCACCGTGGCCGAGGTCACCGTCAAGGGCACGCGGAACGTGGCCGCCCAGCGCGGCTTCGGCGAATTGTTCGACTACATCACCGGCGAGAACGCCGCCCGGGGCAAGATCGCGATGACCGTGCCCGTCGACCAGACCGAGACCGACAAGGGCTGGACGATCCGCTTCTTCATGCCCGAGGGCGCCACCCGCGACAACCTGCCCACGCCCGACAGCGCCCATGTCGCGCTGCGCCGCCTGCCCGCCGAACGCATGGTGGTGGGCCGGTTCTCGGGCCGCGCCACCGCGGCACGGCTGGCCGAGGCTGAAACGGCCGTCCGCACCTATGCCGCCCAGGCGGGCCTTGCGATCACCGGCGAACCGCGGCTGATGTTCTACGACGACCCGTTCACCATGCCGTGGAACCGGCGCAACGAAATCGGCTTCGTGCTGGCCCGGTGACCCCTGCGACATGCGGCGATCATTGAGATTTTACCTTCCCGATGTTACATTGTGGCCATGCCCGGCGCCGTGGCATCGACGGCGCGCAACTTAGGAGGACTATGTCCTGTCTCACCAAGTTGAGGCGGCCAGCGCGACGGCCGCACCGAATCCGGCCATGACAGCCGGCATTCCCGATGTTTCGAGCGAGGAACTGCTCGACTTCATCCTCGCCTCCCTCTCCGACGACAAGGCCGAAGACGTGATCACCATCGACCTGCGCGGCAAGTCGAGCATGGCCGATTACATGGTGATCTGCTCGGGCCGCTCGACCCGCCAGGTCGGCGCGATCTCGGAAAAGCTCAAGGACCGGCTGAAACAGGATCTGGGCCGCAGCGCCAAGCTGGAAGGCAAGGACCAGGGCGACTGGGTGCTGATCGACGCGGGCGATGTCATCGTCCACGTGTTCCGCCCCGAGGTGCGCGAGTTCTACCAGCTCGAAAAGATGTGGCTGCCCGCGGGCGCGGCGACCGCCCGGGTCTGAATGCGCGTCCATGTCTGCGCCGTGGGCCGGCTGAAACCCGGCCCCGAGCGCGACCTGATCCAGGACTACACGACCCGGTTCGACCGCACCGGGCGCGCCCTCGGCCTCGGCCCGCTGACCCTCGCCGAAGTGGACGACCGCAAGGGCGGCGGCCCCGCCGCCGAGGCGCGCCTGCTCGACCGCGCCCTGCCCACCGGCGCCGTGCTCTGCGCGCTCGACGAACGCGGCAAGACCCTCTCCTCCCCCGATTTCGCGGCCCTTCTGGCGCGCTGGCGCGATGCCGGCCGGGCCGGGGCGGCCTTCGTGATCGGCGGCGCCGACGGGCTCGACCCGGGCTTGCGCGCCCGCGCCGACACGCTCTTGTCCTTCGGCCCGATGGTCTGGCCGCACATGCTGGCCCGCGTGATGCTGACCGAACAGCTCTACCGCGCCGCGCAAATCCTCGCCGGCACCCCCTACCACCGCGCCTGAATCGCGGGGCCTAAGCTTTTTCTTGGCAAAAATACTCACCGCGCCCCGCCAGGGGCGCCCCGAAAAGGCGTGGCCCGCAGGGCCGCACCCGGATCGCGCGGTTGTCCTTCGCCCGCCCGCCGCCTAGAAGGGGCCGAACCCCGAAAGGCACCCCGATGAGCGCACCGAAACCCGTCATCCTCTGCATCCTCGACGGCTGGGGCATCGGCCCGACCCATGCCGACGACGCCCCCGAACTGGCCGCGACCCCGAATTACGACCGTCTGATGGCCACCTGCCCGCACGCCACGCTGGTCACCTACGGCCCCGATGTCGGCCTGCCGACGGGCCAGATGGGCAATTCCGAGGTCGGGCATACCAATATCGGCGCGGGCCGGGTTGTGGCGATGGATCTCGGCCAGATCGACCTGGCGATCGAGGATGGCAGCTTCTTCGAAAACCCCGCGCTCACGGATTTCATCGCCAAGGTGAAACAGTCGGGCGGCACCGCGCACCTGATGGGCCTTTGCTCCGACGGGGGCGTGCACGGCCACACCCGCCACGTCCTCGCCGCAGCGCGCGCGATCACCGAGGCCGGGGTGCCGGTGGCGATCCACGCCATCACCGACGGCCGCGACGTGCCCCCGAAATCCGCCGACCGCTACATCGCCGAGCTGGTCGCCCGCCTGCCCGAGGGCGCCCATGTCGCCAGCGTCATCGGCCGCTACTACGCGATGGACCGCGACAACCGCTGGGCGCGGGTGCAACTGGCCTATCACGCCATGGCGAACGGCCTGGGCGAAGAGGTGGACACCCCCGAACAGGCCGTCTCCGCCGCCTATGCGCGCGGCGAAACCGACGAGTTCATCGAACCCTCCGTTATCAATGATCCCCCCGGCATGAAGGATGGCGATGGCCTGTTCTGCCTGAACTTCCGCGCCGACCGCGCGCGCGAGATCCTGCGCGCCTTCGCCCAGCCCGGGTTCGACGATTTCGAGACCGGCAAGCGGCCGAAATTTTCCGCGATCCTCGGCATGGTCGAATATTCCGCCGACCATAACCAGTGGATGGCGACCGTCTTTCCCAAGCGCAAGCTCGTCAACACGCTGGGCGAATGGGTGGCGAAACAGGGCCTGCGCCAGTTCCGCCTGGCCGAGACCGAGAAATACCCCCATGTCACCTTCTTCCTGAACGGCGGCAAGGAAACCCCCGAACAGGGCGAGGATCGCTGCATGCCCCCCTCGCCCAAGGTCGCCACCTACGACCTGCAACCCGAGATGAGCGCGCCCGCCGTCACCGACGCGCTGGTTCAGGCGATCGGCGCGGGCTATGACCTGATCGTGGTGAACTACGCCAACCCCGACATGGTCGGCCATACCGGCGATCTCCAGGCCGCGATGAAGGCCTGCGAAGCGGTCGACGCCGGGCTGGGCCGCGCGCTCGATGCGCTGGACAAGGCCGGCGGCGCGATGATCGTCACCGCCGACCACGGCAATTGCGAAACCATGGTCGACCCCGAAACCGGCGGCCCGCACACCGCGCACACGCTGAACCCGGTGCCGGTGATCCTGGTGGGCGGCCCGGCGGGCGCGCAGTTGCGCGACGGGCGGCTGGCCGATCTCGCCCCCACGGTGCTCGACCTGATGGGCCTGCCGAAGCCGCCCGAGATGACCGGCGAAAGCCTGATCGAAACGTGAGACGCGCGCGCGCCCTCCTGCTGATCCTTGCGCTGGCGGGCGCGCCGGCCGCCCGGGCCCAGACCGACCCGGCCGAGGCCGCCCGCACCGCCGCCGAGGCGCTGCGCGCGGCGGGCCGGTCGCTGGATGCGGCCGAGGGGGCGCGCGACCGGGTGGCGGCGCTGACCGAAACGATCCGCGCCTATGAATCCGGGCTGGCCGCCCTGCGCGAGGGGATGCGCCGCGCGGCGATCCGCGAACAATCCATCGCCACCGTGCTGGAGGCGCGCCGGGCCGAGATCGCGCAACTGCTGGGCGCGCTGTCGGCCATGCCGCAATCGCCCGAAACGCTGATGCTGCACCCCGCCGGGCCGCTGGGCACCGCGCGCGCGGGCATGATGCTGGGCGATGTCACCCCCGCGCTGCAGGCCGAGGCCGACGCGCTGCGCGCCCGGCTGGAAGAGGTGGCGCTGATGCGCGCGCTGCAGGAAAGTGCCGCCGACACCCTGGCCGAGGGGCTGGCCGGGGCCCAGCGCGCGCGCACCGAACTGTCCCAGGCGATGTCCGAACGCCGCGACCTGCCGCGCCGCTTCGCCGCCGACCCCGACCGCCTGCGCGCCCTGGTCGAAAGCAGCGACACGCTGGACGGGTTCGCCGCGGGCCTCGTCGCCGTGGACACCCCCACCGCCTCCCAGGACGCCCGGCCCGAGGATTTCGCCGCGCGCCGAGGCAGCCTGCCCCTGCCGGTCGAGGGCACGGTGCTGCGCGGCTTCGGCGCGGCGGACGCGGCCGGCGTGACCCGGCCGGGGCTCGTGCTGGCGACCCGCCCGCTGGCGCTGGTGACGACCCCGGTGCCCGCCACGATCCGCTATCGCGGCCCGCTTCTCGACTACGGAAATGTGATCGTTCTGGAGCCCGCCAGGGGCTATCTGCTAGTGCTCGCCGGGATGGCCGAGGTCTATGGTGCCGAAGGAGAGGTCCTTCCGGCGGGCCGCCCGGTTGGCCTCATGGGCGGCGCGGACCCGAAAACGGCGGCGTTTCTCGACGACGCGTCAGATCGTGGTGGCGATTTGAAAACGGAAACGCTTTATATGGAACTGAGACGGGGCGGCAGCCCGGTGGACCCGGACCCGTGGTTCGCGCAGACCGCCCGTGACAAGGATTGAGGACGCCATGAAGAAATTCGCCATGGCCGCGCTGGGCGGCACGATTGCGGGGACGATCCTGGCCACCCAGGTGGCGGGGCCGCTGATCGCGCAAGAGGCCAGCCGCAAGAGTTCGGTCTACGAACAGCTCGACCTGTTCGGCGACGTGTTCGAACGCATCCGCGCGCAATATGTCGAACCGGTCGACGAAGGCGAACTGATCGAGGCCGCGATCAACGGCATGCTGACCTCGCTCGACCCGCATTCCAGCTATCTGCCGCCCAAGGACTTCGACGACATGCAGGTGCAGACCCGCGGCGAGTTCGGGGGCCTGGGCATCGAGGTCACCCAGGAAGAGGGCTTCGTCAAGGTGGTCTCGCCCATCGACGGCACGCCGGCCGACGAGGCCGGGATCGAGGCCGGCGATTTCATCACCCATGTCGATGGCGAAAGCGTTCTGGGCCTGACGCTGGACGAGGCGGTCGAGATGATGCGCGGCCCCGTGGGCAGCGAGATCGTCATCACCGTCGTGCGCGAAGGCGTGGACGAACCCTTCGACGTGACGATCATCCGCGACACGATCAAGCTGACCGCCGTGCGCTCGCGCATCCAGGGCGACACCGTCGTGCTGCGCGTGACCACCTTCAACGACCAGACCTATACCAACCTCGAAGCCGAGTGGGAAAAGTCGGTCGAGGAGCTGGGCGGCGAAGAGAACGTCAACGGCGTCGTGCTCGACCTGCGCAACAATCCCGGCGGGCTGCTGCCCCAGGCGATCAAGGTGTCGGACGCGTTCCTCGATGCGGGCGAGATCGTGTCCACCCGCGGCCGCGACCCGCAGGACAGCGACCGCTACAACGCCACCAAGGGCGATCTGACGGACGGCAAGCCGCTGGTTGTGCTGATCAACGGCGGCTCAGCCTCGGCGTCCGAGATCGTCGCCGGCGCGCTCAAGGATCACCGCCGGGCGATCGTGGTGGGCACCAAGAGCTTCGGCAAGGGCTCGGTCCAGACCGTGATGCCGCTGAAAGGCGACGGCGCGATGCGGCTGACCACGGCGCGCTACTACACGCCGTCGGGCCGGTCGATCCAGGCCCTCGGCGTGGCGCCCGACATCGTCGTGGAACAGCCCCCCCGCCGCCCCGCGGCCGAAGCCGAGGAAGAGACCAGCGCGGCTCGCCGCGCCCGGTCCGAGGCCGACCTGCGCGGCGCGCTGGGCAATGACAGCATGACCGAGGACGAGCGCAAGCAGGCCGAGGAAGAGCTGAAGCGCGCCGAAGAGGCCGCCAAGCTGCGCGAAGAGGATTACCAGCTGGCCTATGCCATCGACATCCTCAAGGGCTATGCCGCCCTCGAAACCGAACAGTGACCCCGGACCGGGGCCGGCCCGCCGCCGGCCCCGGGATATGCCCATGCTGAGCGCACAAGAAATCGAGACCCTGCCCTACCGCCCCTGCGTCGGCGTCATGCTGATGAACGAGGCCGGCCGCGTCTTCGTCGGCCAGCGCAAGGACTGGCCCGACCCCGCCTGGCAGATGCCCCAGGGCGGGATCGACAAGGGCGAAGACCCCGAACAGGCCGCCCTGCGCGAGCTGTGGGAGGAAACCGGCGTCACCCCCGACCTGGTTAAGGTGGTGGGCCGGACCGCCGACTGGGTGAACTACGACCTGCCGCCCGAATTGATGGGCAAGGTCTGGAAGGGCAAGTATCGCGGCCAGAAACAGCTGTGGTTCTTGATGCGGTTCCTCGGAACCGACGACCAGATCGACATCGAAACCGAGCACCCCGAATTTTCGGAATGGGCCTGGCTGGACCCCGGCCACCTGGTGGCCAGCATCGTGCCTTTCAAGCGCGAGGTCTATGAACGCGTGGTGGACGAGTTCGCGCCGCATTTCACCTGACGCCCCGGCTTGCCCCGGGCGCGGAAATCGCGCATTGACCCCGCACGCATTTCGGGACGGAACATGGCCGAGAAACTCGACACCCGCGCGGTGGGCCTCGATGTGGGCCTGTCCTTCATCCGCTGGCTGACCGGCACGGAAAACCTGCATTACGGGCTGTGGACCGGGCTGGAGGTGACGGCCGCGAACCTGGGCGCCGCACAGTCCGCCTATACCGACAAGCTGTTTTCCTATCTGCCAGCGGGGCGGCTGCGCATCCTCGATATCGGCGGCGGCGCGGGCGAAACCGCGGCCAAGCTGATCGCGCTGGGCCATGCGGTCGAGATCGTCGTGCCCAGCGCGTTTCTGGCCGCGCGCTGCCGCGAGAACGCGCCCGGCGCCATCGTCCACGAGATGCCGTTCCAGGCCTTCGTGTCCGAGCCGCGCTTCGATCTGTGCCTGTTTTCCGAAAGCTTCCAGTACATCCCGCGCGACCTGGCGCTGGACAAGGCGGCGGCGCTGCTGGTGCCGTGGGGCGAGATCCTGATCGCCGACTGTTTCCGGTCGGACGCCTACCGGCCGGGCCAGGCGATCCGGGCGGCGGGCGGCGGGCACCGGCTGGCGGCGATGCGCGTGTCGCTGGCCGAGCGCGACCTGGAGGTCCTGGCCGAAGAGGACATCACCGCGGCGGTCGCGCCCTCGATCGACCTGGAACAGGCGCTGTTCAACGTGTTCGGCCACGCGATCGAGCGGGTCGATTCGGAGCTGGCGGCCAAGCGGCCGCGCGGGCGCTGGGTGCTGCACCGCGCGCTGGGTCTGGTGCTGGGGGCCCGCAGGCGCGCGCGGCTGGCCGCCCGGCTGATGGGCCGCGCGCGGACGGCCGAGGCGTTCTGCCGGGACAACCGTTACGTGATCTTCCGGCTGCGGCCGCGGGGCTAGGC
>JBNGDM010000157.1:0-7602 GCA_049975105.1 Rhodovulum sp.
GCCGTCGCTGGTGACGGTGACGACCTGCTCCACGCCCTGCCATTCGCGGATCAGCCGCGTGCCGGCGATGGGCATGGTGTCAGCGCGTATACGGCCCTTCTTCCGGTCGCCGCCGTCGAGTTCCTCGCCCAGCCGCTCCAGCCGCCGGATTGTCTCGGGCTTCAGCCCGCCATAGGCCAGTTCCTGGATGCGGTATGCGAGCCGGCTTTCCAGGTAACGCCGGTTGAACGGCGGCGGCTCGCTGTCGAACAGGTCGCGCCACTGCGCCTTCAGGTCCGGCGTCGTCGCCGTCTTCAGCGCGGCCAGGCGCGCGGGGATGGGATCGTGGGTCGTCATGCGGGTCTCCGGTGAGTTGGAGTTGCATGACGGCATGCGCTCGCCGGAGAGTGTAGGCGAATTTCTCCAGTATCGTCAGAAGGCTCGCCGCGCTCTCGCAGCCGCAACCGAACCAGCCCGAGCGCCAGCAGGCCGCACAGCTCAGTGCGGCGTTCGGCGGGGGTCATCTGATCGGGCGACAGGGGATTGGGGCGACGGATGGGACCGGGATCGAACATCATGATCCATCGGTGCAGGATTGCGCCCATGCCTGCGACCTCGGAACCGGTCACCCCAGGCCGTCGCGGAAAGGGTGAACCCCTTCACCCTAGCCACATCGGAATGGGTTGAGGGGTTCGAGAGTTCCCATTATGTTCGTTACATCCCGAATGAATCACGAGGCCGCCGATGTCGCTGCAATCGCTCGACCGTACCCAATGGAGTTATGCAGAGGCCTTGGCCCATGTGCAGACCGTGACGGTCGCGCGGCGCGCAGCCGAGGCGGCCAAGGCGCCGCCGAAGCCCGTGCCAGCGCACAACCACTGGAACAGTCCGCAGGATCCGACGAACGCCTGGAAGGCAGAGGCGGCGAACGAGTTGCTGGTGGCTCTCCGGGACGGCGATCTCATCGCGCAGGGCCGCTACACGGAAGAGCGGACCGGCTGGGCGCAAGGCGATTTCAGCGGCTTCGGTCTCCACTCGGGCTATCACACCAGCATCCGGCCGGAGCAGTGGCGGGAGGGCAAGTATTCTTTCGGGCGGCTGACCGCGCGCGACTGGGAGTTCATCGACATCCGCATGCCGCGCTTCCTCGTGAAGGCGATCTGGCCGGATTACATGCCCGAGGTCGTCTGCCCTGCGGCGGGCACGGACGCGCTGCCCTACACCACGCCCTATCTCGCGCTGATGCAGGCGGCGATCGAAAGGTTCGGGATCACGGCCGAGACGCAGGGCAAGAAGGAGTGCCTCGTCGACTGGTTCCTCGAACAGCAGATCGAGGGCGAGCCGGTGTCGAACAAGCTCGCTGACGCCATGGCCACGCTGATCCGGCTGCCATCGGCGCAGCGCGGCGGGTCGAAGCGGGTGTTGGGGCCGGATCTGCGCCAGACAGGCTGAGACCGATAGGCGAGTGGATCAAGAGGTGGCTGAAGCGGTCGTTTCCATGTGGCCGCAAGGCGGGTTAGACACGGCTCATGGATATCCGGCTGAGCGACCATTTCGACAGCGCAGCACTGCAGCGCGGGCGCGACTATGCGCGGCGCGGTCTCGTCGTCTCGATCGATGCCTCGAGCGAGCACGCGCTGGCGGCGCAGGTCTCGAACGGCCGCGGAACCACGTACCGACAGCGGATCAGCCTCGGCGACGATTGGCTGGACGGGCACTGCTCCTGCCCGGTGGGCCACAACTGCAAGCACGTCGCCGCGGTCATGATGACATGGGCGGCGAAGCAGCACACGCGCCCGAACCTTGCCGCGCCGGTCCAGACCTGGCTGCGCCGCGTCAAGGACAGCGCGGCTGCCGCGCCACCCGCCGAGACCAGGCCCGAGGACTACCCGGCCAACGTGAAGGACCGGCTGCTCTACGTGCTGGCGCCGCATGGGGCGCAGCTGCGGATCGACATCTGCAAGGGACGGATCAATGCGGCGGGCACGGCGCTGAACAAGTCCATCCGGCGTTATGACGCGGCGCACGCCCTGCGCAGTACGGGCCCGGCGAAGTTCATCCGTCCCGTGGATCTCGACCTTCTGTCGGCGCTGGCCCAGGCGCGGCTCTGGGATGCGGGCTACGGCTACGGCCTGCCGGATCTGCTGCGCCCGCGGGGGGCGGACTCGCTTGCGCTGGTCCGCCGGCTCTGCGAGACGGGCCGGTTCCTGCATGACGCCGTCCCCGACGCGCAATTGACATGGTCGGAGGACCGGCCAGTGCCCCGCCTCGCCTGGCGGATGGCGGCGGATGGCCGCCAGCGACTGGGCTTCGTGGACACCGCCGGCCAGCCCCTGCATCTGCGTAGCCTCGAGGGCGCGACGCTCTGGGTCGATGCCACGGCCGGGCGGATCGGGGCACTGGAAGAGACCGTCGACGCAGACCTGTTGCAGCTGGTGGCGGCGAGCCCGGAGGTCGCCCCGGAGGAGGTGGACGCGCTCGGCGCCGCGCTGCCCGACCGGCTCGCCGGGCTGGACTTGCCGCGACCGCAGGTCATCCGCCAGACCACGCGCGCGGCGCAGCAGCGTGTGGCCCGGCTGACCCTCGGCCGCGAGACCGCGCGCGACGGGCCGCGCTATTGGGGCAGTCCCGTGCAGCTGCCGACCCTGACGCTGCGCTTCGTCTATGACGGGCAAGAGGTCTGGGAGGGCGACGACGACCCGCGCATGGTTCATGACGGCGAGATCGTGACGCTCACGCGCGATCCCCGCTGGGAAGCCGCCTGCGCAACCCGGCTGATGGAGGCCGGCGCGCTGCCTGTGGAAGAGCTGGAGGTGCACTGGCCGGGCGAGCGGATGATGGACTGCGATTTCGTCTTCGCGGATGGGGAGATGAACCTGCACACGCTGGAGATGTCGGACGAACGCGCGGCGCTGGATTTCGCCTTCCGCGTGGTTCCCGAGCTGCGCCGCGACGGCTGGGAGGTCGTGGAGACGCCGAAATGGCCCTATCGCCTGAGCGAAGAGCCGGCCGAGCTGACGGTTACGACCCGCGCGGAGGCCGGCGAGGCGTTTCAGGGCAACGACTGGTTTTCGCTGGGCTTTCAGGCCGAGATCGGCGGCACGCCTGTGGACGTGGCGCCGCTGGTCGCGGCGTTTCTGGAACAGATCCGCGCGGACTGGGACCAGGTGCCGGATGTCGAGACCCTGGCGCAGCATCTGGTCGACCGGCCCGTCTATCTCGACCGCGGCAAGCAGGGCTACGTGGCGATGGACCTCAGCCCGCTGGCACCGCTTCTGCACCTGTTCCTGACGCATCATGCGGAGCTGGGCGCGCTGCATCCCTCCGATGCCGACGCCGCACGTCTCGCGGAGGAGGCGCTGGCGGGCAGCGATATCCGCTTTGCCGACAACGCCGGGATCCTGCCGCTTGCGCGCAGCCTTCAGGCCTTGGCCGAGGCGGACGGTTTCGTGCCGCCCGCGGGTCTGACCGCGCAGCTGCGCGACTACCAGGCCTACGGCGCCGCCTGGATGGGCAGCCTGCTGGCGGCCGGCTTCGGCGGCGTGCTGGCCGACGACATGGGGCTGGGCAAGACGGTGCAGGTGCTCGCGCTGCTGCAGGCGCGGCGGGCGGCCGGGACGCCGGGGCCGGCGCTGCTGATCGTGCCGACCAGCCTGCTGCACGGCTGGCAGACGCAGGCGGCGCAGTTCACCCCCGATCTGCGCCTCGTGGTCCTGCATGGTCCCGACCGCGCCGCACGGCGCGACGCGGCGCGCGAGGCCGATCTGGTGATGACGACCTATCCGCTGCTCGCCCGCGACCGCGACTGGCTGGCGGCGCAGGACTGGCCGCTGGTGATCCTCGACGAGGCGCAGACGCTCAAGAACCCCGCGTCGCAGATGGCCAAGACCCTGCGCGAAATCCCCGCGCGCGGGCGGCTGGCGCTGACCGGCACGCCGCTGGAGAACTCGCTGCAGGACATCTGGACGCTGGTCGACTGGGTCAATCCGGGGCTTCTGGGGGATCGCAAGCGCTTCCAGACGCTGTTCCGCACGCCTATCGAGAAACACGGCAACGCCGCCGCGCAGGCCCGGCTGAACCGGCGGCTGCGCCCCTTCCTGCTGCGCCGCACCAAGGAAGAGGTCGCGGCGGAATTGCCGGCCAAGACCGAAATCCTCGACCGGGTCGATCTGCCGAAACCGCAGCAGGCGCTCTACGAGACGGTGCGCAGCGCCATGGACGCCCGCGTGCGCGAGGCCATTGCGAAACGGGGCGCGGCCGCGGCACGGATTACCGTGCTCGACGCGCTCTTGAAGCTGCGCCAGGTGTGCTGCGACCCGAGCCTGGTCAAGACGCAGGCGGCCCGGGCCGTGACCGACAGCGCCAAGCGCGCCCGGTTGCGCACGCTTCTGGCCGAACTGGTCAGCGAGGGCCGCCGGGTGCTGGTCTTCTCGCAGTTCGTCGAGATGCTGCGCCTGATCGAGGCCGATCTGGCCGCGGCGGACATTCCCAGCCTGTCGCTCACCGGCCAGACGCAGGACCGCGCCGGGGTGCTCGACGCCTTCGCCCGGGGGGATGCCCCGGTGTTCCTGCTCAGCCTCAAGGCGGGCGGCGTCGGCCTGACGCTGACCGAGGCCGACACGGTGATCCTCTACGACCCGTGGTGGAACCCGGCGGTGGAGCGCCAGGCCATGGATCGCACGCACCGGATCGGCCAGGACAAGCCGGTCTTCGTCCACCGGCTCGTGGCCGCGGGCACGGTCGAAGAGAAGATCCTCGACATGCAGGCCCGCAAGCAGGCGCTGGCCGACGCGCTCTTCGACGACAGCGGCGCCGCTTCGGAAAGCCTGCTGGACGAAGCGACGCTGCAGGACCTGTTCGCTCCTCTGGGCGGATGACGAAACCGACCAACGAGAACATGGGTACCGCAAGCGCGCGTCTGTTTCGGTCAGCGACTTGCGCAGATGACCGGCCGTGTGCGTATTCTTGCCGGTTCATCCCAAGCGCATGCGCCCGAACGACATCGTTGGCGACACCGACGATGTGCGGTGATGCGCGTTCCGCCCGGTTGCTGCTGCCAGTCAGTGCAGCTTTGCCACCAGGCGGACCAATCCGGGCTTGGGTGGGAATGGTTCCGAGGGGAACATGCCCCGGCAACGGCGGCCAATCTCGGTCTTTCGCGCAGGTCCATTCGCGAAACCCGGCAGCTCCCCCCGACGTCGAGACTGCCGGCCCGGGCCTTGTGCAGCGCACACTGGATGATCGGCTCAAGCGCATTCAGGACAGCGTCTGGCGCATCGAAGAGGTGAAACCGCCACCACCAACGCGCGACGCACGCTCGCTTGGCCGTGATGTTCGGTACGCCTGAGGATCGGGCCATTCGCACAAGCCTCATGTGCCGATCCGGGCGCATCGCCCCCCCTGAACACTGTTGATGTCCACAACTGTGCTCGTGCCCAAGAAGGGCGCCTCGGCCGGTGCGCGCCAGAGCCGCGAGTGCCCCGTTTCCAACGGGAACGGTGCAGACACCGCGCGGCGAGGGGTCAACCGTTCACCCGATTCGCGCCGCGATGGGGTCCGCCCACATTCGCGTCGCAGGCGCGCAATTCGCTCGCAAAAGGCTGTTTCGCCCAATGGGATCCACCCTTTATCTGACGTGATTTCATGGTCTTGCCGGAAGGGGTCACCCCTTTCCGGTGAGGTGCCGGCTGGACGGGCGGAGCCGTTCCGACGTCGCAGGGCAGACCCGCGGAGCGGCAGAACCGGGGGCAACGACGCCCTCAATCCGGTTCCGCAGCCCCCGTGCCCGCCTGCTTTTGCCACCCCCTGCGCCTTGCCGATCCGGCCCACCGGCCGATCGGTCGGCATGCGCCCGTTCCGCGAGGGCGGCGATGAGCGGGCGGGACTGGCGGGCCTTCGACGCCGAGCTGCGCGCCAGGGTGCCGGACCTCGCGGTCGAGCTTCTGGGCAAGCCGACTTTCCGCGCAGGCCAGGAATGGCGCTGGGGCCGGAAGGGCAGCCTCTCGATCATCATAAGCGGTCCCAAGGCGGGAATGTGGTTCGACCACGAGGAAGGCCGGGGCGGCTGGTTCTCCGACCTGGTGGGCCGCGACCTCGGCATGGCGCGCGAGGATGCGACCGGCTGGATCGCCGACCGGATCGGCATGGAGGCGCTGCCTCGGCCGGCCCGTCAGCGTTCCACACCGCAGGCCATGCCGGCGAACGATCCGGCGGAGCCGCCATCGGTACTGGGCACGGCGCCTCCCGAGACGCGCCCCGATGATGATGCGGATGCTGCGCCAACCCGGGCGAATGACGCCGTCGCGCGCGCCGCGCGGATCTGGGCCAACGCGCGTCCCGCTCCGGAGGACCATCCCTATCTCGCCGCCAAGCGGGCCGAGGCGCTCGCCCTGCGCCTGGACGCGAGCCGCCGGCTCGTCGTGCCGCTGCAGGACATCGACGGCCGCCTGCACAGCCTCGAGACCATCGCACCGGATGGTGCCAAGCGCTTTCTCGCGGGTGGTGCCAAGCGCGGGCATTTCGCGGTTGTGGGACTGGGCCCCGCGCCGCTCGCCGAGCCCGCCGGACCGCTTCTGATCTGCGAAGGCTGGGCGACGGGCGCCAGTCTGCATATGGCCACGGGCCACGTGGTCATCGCGGCTATGGACGCGGTCAACCTGCTTCCGGTCGCGGAGGCGCTGCGGGCGCGACTTCCGGCGGCCGACATCGTCCTTGTCGCCGACAACGACGCGAAGCCCGACCGCGACGGCAATCCGGGCGTCGAGGCGGCGCGCAAGGTGGCGACCGCTGTCGATGCGCGGATCGCCGTGCCCGTGGTCCCGGGCGACGCCAACGACCTTTTCTGCACCGAAGGTTCTGGCGCTGTCGTGGCGCTCGTCGCCGGCGCGGCTCGGATCCCGCCGCCGCCGCCGACCTATCCCGCGCCAGTCCTGACACCCGACGAGGCCCGTGCCAGCCTTGCCGAGGCGATCGCCGGTTTCATGGCCGCGATCCCGGACTACTGGGCTGCGGTCGAAGCGGCGCGGGAGGAGGCGAAGACCCGCGACCCGGATAGCGACCCGCTGGATTTCAACATCGTGGCGCGGGCCGCGCTGCCGCCGCTGCTCGGCCTGCCGGTCGATGTGGGTCTCGGCAAGACCTCGCGCGCGCGTGCCGCCATCGCGGAGCTGATCGCCTCGGGCGGGCTCGGCAAGCGCAAGGTCGTCTACGCCGTCCCGCGGCACGATCTCGGGGTCGAGCAGGTCACGGCCTTCACTGCGCTCGGGCTGCGCGCGATGCTCTGGAAGGGACGCACCGCGCCCAATCCTGCGCCGGAGAACCCCGATCAGCTGATGTGCCTCGACACCGAGGCCACCTTCGACGCGCTCGAGATCGAACATCCGGTCGAGCAGAGCTGCTGCAAGGTCAAGCGCGGTGGCGAGGTCCATCTCTGCCCGCTCTTCCATGCCTGCGGCTACCAGCGGCAGAAACCACAGGCACAGGCGGCGCAGGTCGTCGTCTGCGCCCATGACAGCCTTTTCCACATGAAGCCGCAGGCCATCGGCGAGGTCGGACTGCTCGTCATCGACGAGGCCTTCTGGCAGTCGGGCCTGCGCGGTCTCGACGGCAAGGCGACGCTCACGC
>JBNGDM010000158.1:0-7584 GCA_049975105.1 Rhodovulum sp.
GGCCTAGCGCTTTTCCAGAAGCTCGGCATCGGGGTGGATGGGGCGGTAGATCTCGACCCGGTCGCCCTCTTTCACCGGCTTGTCGAGTTTCGCGAGCGCGCCGAAAATGCCGACCTTGTTCTCGTTCAGGTCGATTTCGGGGAACTGGTCCAGAAGGCCCGACGCCTCGATCACGTCGCGCACGGTGGCGCCTTCGGGGGCGTCGAGATTCTTCCACACCTGGGTGGTGGCCTTGGCGAAGGTGGCGCTGACGATCATGGTCATTCTCCGGGCTGGCGGTCGCGGGACAGCACGCCCGCGGCGGTGAACACCTTTTCGACCTGCGGGTTGGCGGGCGTGGCGGTGCCCGCGCGGCTGCGGCTGTCGACCAGCGCCTTGAGCGCGAGGAGGAAGCCCAGCACGATGAAGCCGCCGGGGGGCAGGATCATCAGAAGGAACCCCTGGTAGTCGGGGAACACGGTCAGTTCGAGGAAGCCGAAGCGCGGCCCCAGGAGCAGCGAGGCATTGGCGAACAGCGTGCCCGAGCCGAGGATCTCGCGCACCGCGCCAAGGATCACCAGCGCCAGCGTGAAGCCGATGCCCATCATCAGCCCGTCGAAGGCCGAGGCCAGCGGGGTCTGGCGCGAGGCGAAGGCCTCGGCCCGGCCGAGGATGGCGCAATTGGTGACGATCAGCGGGATGAACAGGCCCAGCATCTTGTGCAGATCGTGCAGCCAGGCGTTCATCGCCAGGTCGACGACGGTGACCAGCGTCGCGATCAGCAGGACGAAGGCGGGGATGCGGATTTCGGGCGTGATGACCTTGCGCAAGAGCGACACGGCCAGGCCGGACCCCACCATCACGGCCGTCGAGGCCAGCCCCATGCCCAGCCCGTTGGTCGCCGTGCCGGTGACCGCCAGGAGCGGGCACAGCGCCAGCAACTGGCCGGAGACCACGTTGTTGTCCCAGATGCCGTTGCGGGCGATCGTGGCGTAGTTGGTGGACATCACTTGGCCTCCGTCGGGGGGATCAGGGCGGCGCGGTGGCGGCCGAACAGCGACAGGCCGCGATGCACGGTGCCGACCACGGCCCGGGGCGTGATCGAGGCGCCCGAGAACTGGTCGAACACGCCGCCGTCCTTTTTCACCTTCCAGCCGTCGGGGGTGGGGTCGGTCAGCGACCGGCCGGTGAAATCGGTGACCCAGTCGTCCTTGGCGATCTCGATCTTGTCGCCGAGGCCGGGGGTTTCGGTGTGCGACAGCACCCGCACGCCCAACAGCCGCCCATCGGGGGCGATGCCCATCAGCACGCGGATCGCGCCGGAATAGCCGTATCCCGTCAGCACGAAGGCCACGCCCGTCACCGCGCCGTTTTCGGTGGCGACATAGACCGGCACGGTGCCCTCTTCGGTGTCGGTCACGCTGCGCATGCCGGCGACAAGGTCGTTGTCATGCAGGTCGGCGGGGATCACCTGGGCGAGCGAGGCCAAGAGGTCCTCGGCCGCGCGGTCGGCGATGGGGCCGCGCGTCAGGTCGTTCGACGCGGACAGGATCAGCGCGGTGACCAGCGCGAACAGGCCCAGGAGAAGCCCGTGCCAGAGCGGCGAGTTGCGCAGACCGGCGGCGCGGGGGGCGGGGGTGTCGGTCATGGCGTTTCCCTCAACTCGATCGGCTTGCCGGCGCGGGTGCGGCCGAAGATGCGCGGGCGCACGTAGTCGTCGATCAGCGGCGTGCAGGCGTTCATCAGCAGCACCGCGAAGGCCACGCCCTCGGGGAAGGCGCCCCAGCTGCGGATGACGAAGATCAGCGACCCGATGCCGATGCCATAGATCATCTTGCCCAGGCCCGTGACCGGCGAGGTGACGTAATCGGTGGCGATGAAGAAGGCGCAGAACATCAGCGAACCCGACACCAGGTGGAATTGCGGTGGCGGGAACTGGTCGGGGGCGATCAGCCACGCGGCGCCTGACAGCACCGCGACCGAGCCCAGCACGCTGAGCGGGATCACCACCGTGATGACCCGCAGAAGGATCAGCCCGACGCCGCCGAGCAGGAGGAGAAAGGCGCTGATCTCGCCCAGGCTGCCGGGGACGAAACCGAAGAACTGGTCATGCAGGCTGCCCATGTCGGCAAGGATCGCCTGCATCGGCTGGCCCGCGTCCAGCTGGCTTTTGACATGGCTGAGGGTGGAGGCGCTGCTGACCGCGTCGATGCCGGTTTCGCCGCCGAAGGTGATGGCCAGCGCCTGGCGGAAATCGGTGCCGACGGGGCCGCCGATGATCGGCGTGACCCAGGTGGTCATCTGCACGGGCAGCGCCACCAAGAGCATGGCGCGGGCCACCATGGCGGGGTTGAACAGGTTCTGGCCCAGCCCGCCGAAGACATGCTTGCCGATGACGATGGCGATGCCCGCGCCGGTGACGCCCACCCACCAGGGCGCCCAGGGCGGCAGGGTCAGCGCCACGATCCAGCCGGTCAGCACCGCCGAACCGTCGGTGGCGAACCGCAGGATCGGCTTGCCCGCCAGCGCAAGGCACAGCACCTCGAACACAAGGGCGGCGGCGATGGTGACGAGGAACAGGAACACCGCGGGCCAGCCGAAATGCAGCAGGCCGAAGCCCGTGGCGGGCGACAGGCACATCATCACCGCCATCATCGTGCGCGAGACGTTGAAGCGCGAATGGGTGTGCGGGCCGCTGACGAGGGTCGGTATCGCGGTCATTTCGCGGCCTCCTTGCGCGATGTCGCCTCGACCGCCTCGGCCACCACCTGCGCGGCCTCGGCCTCGCGCTTTTTCTTGGCGGCCATCTCGGCCTTGCGTTTCGCCATGGCGGCGCGCTTGGCCTCGGCGATGGCCTCCAGCCGGGCGGTGCGGGCCTCGGCCAGGCGCTTGGCCTGGTCCTGCTGGTGCTTGCGGCTGTCGCGTTCGGCGAGCTTGCCCTTGGCATACTGGATGGTCTGGACCAGCGGCCGGTTCGACGGGCAGGTGAAGGAACAGCAGCCGCAATTGATGCAGTCCAAGAGGCCTACCTTGGCCGCGCCGTCCAGGTCGCCCGCCTCGATCCGGGTGTTCAGTTCGAAGGGCGTCAGGCCCATCGGGCAGACCTGCACGCACAGCCCGCAGCGGATGCAGGGCATGACGTCCTTTTCGCGGGTTTCCTCGGCCGTCAGGGCGAGGATGCCGCCCGAGCCCTTGACGATGGGCACGCGGGGGTTGCGGATCGGCTGGCCCATCATCGGCCCGCCCATCAGCAGGCGGTCGGGTTCCTCGACCAGCCCGCCGCAATGGGCGATCAGGTCGGCGACCGGCGTGCCGATCAGCGCGCGCACGTTGGCGGGCCGGGCCACGCCGCGCCCCGAGACCGTGACCACCCGGGAAATCGAGGGTTCGCCGTAGCGCACGGCGAGGTGCACCGCATGGGCGGTGGCGGCGTTATGCACCACGATGCCCAGTTCCGCGGTCAGCGCGCGGGCGGGGGTTTCGCGGCCCGTCAGCGTCTTGACCAGGTGCTTTTCCGAGCCCATCGGGTATTGCGTGGGCACGGTCTTGATCCGCATCCTGTAGCCCAGCGCGATCTTGTGGCGCTGCATGGCCTGGATCGCCTGGGGCTTGTTCGCCTCGATGGCGACGATGATGTCCTTGACGCCGAGGGCACGCGCCATGATCCCGGCGCCGTCGGCGATTTCCTCGGCGCGTTCGCGCATCAGCCGGTCGTCGCAGGTCAGGTAGGGTTCGCATTCGGCGGCGTTGATGACCAGCGTGTGCAGGTCGTATTTCGCGCGCAGGTTCAGCTTGACCGAGGCGGGGAAGGTGGCGCCGCCCATGCCGACGATGCCGGCCTCGGCGACCTGGGCGGCGATCTGTTCGGGCGCGGCGCTTTCGGGGTGCAGGCGCGGCAGGCGCGCGCCCCATTCGTCGCGGCCGTCGGGGCGGATGGTGATCGTCGGCACCGGCAGCCCCGACGGATGCGGCGCGGTGAAATGGCCCACCGCGATCACCTGGCCCGAGGTCGGCGCGTGGATGTTTGCCGAAACGGGGCCGCGCGCCTTGCCGATCAGCTGGCCCTTGAGCACCTGGTCGCCGCGCTCGACGATGGCCTCGGCCTCGACGCCGATATGCTGTTGCAGGGGCACCCGGATCAGCGCGGGGATCGGCATGTCCTCGATCTCGCACTCGGCCGACAGGAACTTGCGCGTTTCGGGGTGCACGCCGCCCTTGAAGGCGAACAGGCGGGCCGGGTCGAAGCGGCCGGCGAAGGGAAGGATGCTCATGCGGATAGCCTCGTGTCGGCATGGCCCGTTTCGGGGTCGGGCTTGTCCCAGTACCAGTTGCGCAGGGTGCGGGGTTTGGGCCGCGCGATGATCGCCTCGGTCGGGCAGACCTCGATGCAGGCGTCGCAGCCGATGCAGGCATCGGTGATGACGGTGTGGATCTGCCGGTTGGCGCCGACGATGGCGTCGGTCGGGCAGCGCTTGAGGCACTTGGTGCAGCCGGTGCAGTGATCCTCGAAGATGAAGGCGACCATTTGCGGGGCCTCTTCCATCCCGTCGAGGTCGGCGCCCTCGGCCGGATCGACGCCCAGGATATCGGCGATCTGGAGCGCGACCTCGCGCCCGCCGGGGGGGCAGAGCGTGACCGGCGCCTCGCCCGCGGCCAGCGCCTCGGCGCCCGCGCGGCAGCCGGGATAGCCGCATTGCCCGCAATTCGTGCCCGGCAGCAGCGCGTCGATCTCGTCCACGACGGGGGGCACCTCGACATGGAAGCGGCGCGCGGCGAGGCCCAGCGCAAGGCCCAGGCCCAGGCCCATGGCGGTCATGGAGGCGACGGCGGAAAGCATGGGGTCGCTGTCCTTTCGCTCAGTTCGGGACGAGGCCGGCAAAGCCCATGAACGCCATGGACAACAGGCCGGCCGAGATGAAGGCGATGGGCGCGCCCGCGAAGGCGGCCGGAACGGAAAGCTGCGCCAGCTTTTCCCGCATGCCCGCGAAGATCGCGAGGACAAGGGTAAAGCCCAGCGCCGAGCCGAAGCCGTAAAGCAGGCTTTGCGCGAAATCGTGCCGTTCCTGGATGTTCAGCAGGGCGACACCCAGCACCGCGCAATTGGTGGTGATGAGCGGCAGGTAGATGCCCAGCGCGCGGTAGAGGCCCGGCGAGACCTTGCGCAGCACGGTTTCGGTGAACTGCACGATGGCCGCGATCACCAGGATGAAGGACAGGATGCGCAGGAATTCGAGGCCGAGGGGCACCAGCACGGCGGTTTCGATCACCCAGCTGGCCGCGGCGGCCAGCGTGAGGACGAAGGTCGTGGCCAGCCCCATGCCGATCGCCGCATCGGTGTTGCGCGACACGCCCATGAAGGGGCACAGCCCGAGGAACTTGACCAGCACCACGTTGTTCACCAGCGCCGTGCCGAGCAGGATCAGGAAGAATTCCGGCATGTCTGGGCTCCTTGGTCGGGCGCCCGCCCGGGGCCGTCGGGGCCGCCTGCGGGCGCTGCCCTGACGGAAGCAGGAACCGTGCCAAGCGCGGCAGCCCCCGCGAAAGGCCCGGTTCGCGGCACCGCGGGGGCGCCGCGTTGTCGTTAAGCCGACATTTGTCGCACGGCCCCGACACGCGCCACGGCGCCCCGGCCCTGCCCGGCGCGGCGAACGCGGCTTGGCATGGCTGTTGCTTCCCCATTCACGACAAACGCCCGTCGAAGGATCCCCGCAGGTGACGCCCACAGGCCCCATCGCCCCCCAGGCCCCGCATGGCCCCGTCGAGATCGCCGAGCGCGTGACCTGGATCGGGGCGCTGGACCCCGACCTGCGCAGCTTCGACATCATCCTGAAAACCGCGAACGGCACGACCTACAATTCCTACCTGGTGCGCGGGTCGGCAGGCGTGGCCGTCATCGACACCGTCAAGCAGGAATTCACCGGCGCGTTCCTGGCGCGGCTGGAACAGGTCGCCCGCTATGACGAGATCACCACGCTGGTCCTGAACCACCTGGAGCCCGACCATACCGGCGCGGTGCCCGAGTTCCTGGCGCGCGTGCCGCATGTCGAAATCTGCGTCTCGCCCCGGGGCGTGCAGGTGCTGCGCGCGCTGCTGAAGGACCGGTTCGACGACTACAAGGTCAGGGTCGTGCGCACCGGCGACACGGTGTCCCTCGGCGACCGGACGCTGCGGTTCCTGACCACGCCCTATGTGCACTGGCCCGACACGCAATGCACCTATCTGGAAGAACAGAACCTGCTGTTCACCTGCGATTTGCTGGGCTGTCACTATTGCGACGGGCGGCTGTTCAACGACCGGGTCGGCGATTTCCGGTTCTCGTTCGATTATTACTTCGACCACATCATGCGGCCCTTCAAGGCGTATGTGGCCGAGGCGCTGGACCTGATCGAACCGCTGGACATCGACATGATCGCGCCGGGGCATGGCCCCGTGCTGCGCGCCCATCCGCGCGATTACATCACCCAGTACCGGCGCCTCATCACCAAGAGGCTGGCCAGCGAAACGGGCGATCAGAAGACGCTCCTGATCTTCTATGTCTCGGCCTATGGGGCCACGGCCCAGATGGCCGGTGCGATCTACGAGGGCGCGGCCGAAAGCGACGATGTGCGCGTGTCGCTGTTCGATATCGAGGGCGGCGACGTCACCCCCTTCATCGACCTGATCGAAGAGGCCGACGGGCTGGCCTTCGGCACGCCCACGATCAACGGCGACGCGGTGCGCGTGGTCTGGGACATGCTCTCCAGCCTGGTCGATATCGAGACCAAGGGGAAACTGGGCGCGGCCTTCGGATCCTACGGCTGGACGGGCGAGGCGGTGGCCATGGTCGAGGCGCGGATGCAGGGGCTGAAGATGCGGGTGCCCGAACAGGGCCTGCGCATCAAGATGCACCCCACCCCCGCCGAACTGGACGAGTGCCGCGATTTCGGCCGCCGCCTGGCCGCGCACCTGGCCGGGCGCCCGATGGAACGCGAAATCGACCTGAGCGCGCTGCTTGGGAGTTGAGAGGAAAGGAGGCCCCATGGGCACGGCGAAACTGACCTTCGAGGATGTCGCCCTGACAGTGAACGTGCCGCAGGGCACGCGCATCATCGAGATTTCCGAAAAGGTGGGCTCAGGGATAACCTATGGCTGCCGCGAGGGCGAATGCGGCACCTGCATCACCCGCGTCGTCGAGGGGATGGAGAACCTGTCCGAACCCTCGGCACTGGAAACCCGCGTGCTGAAGGACAACCTGGCGGGCCGCAACGACCGGCTGGCCTGCCAGTGCCAGGTGCTGACCGGCACCGTCAAGGTGCGCCCGGGCTGACCCCGGCGCGCACCCGCAACCCTTTGAAACCCCGAAAGAAAGGATAGAACCATGGCCATGATGATCGACAGCATGATGTGCACCGCCTGCGGCGATTGCGAATCCGTCTGCCCCACCGGGGCGATCATCCCGCACAAGGGCGTCTACATGATCCAGGCCGACAAATGCACCGAGTGCGAGCCCGATCACGACATGCCGCAATGCCTGAACGCCTGCATGGAAGACGGCTGCATCAGCCCGGCGGAATAGCCATGACCGCCCCGCACGAGCCGCGCGCCCTGCGCCAGACCCTGCTGGTC
>JBNGDM010000159.1:0-7577 GCA_049975105.1 Rhodovulum sp.
GCGGGCGTGCTTGTCTCGGTCGCGCTGCACATGATCGACGTCAAGACCATGGTCACCCTTGCCCGCACCTCGCGGGCCGAAGCGGTGGTTCTGATCGCGACGCTGGCCACCACCGTCCTGCGCGACCTCAGCGAGGCGATCATCCTTGGCCTAGCGCTGGGGGCCCTGGTCTTTCTGCACCGCATGGCGCAGATGAGCGGGGTCGACGCGATGCTGGACGAAACCGACACCGAATCCCGCCCCGAGGACCGCGGCGAGACGCGCCAGACGGTCGTCCTGCGGCTCACGGGGGCGTATTTTTTCGGTTCGGCGCCGGTGATCGAAAGCGTGCTGGACCGAATCGTGGCGCGACCCCGGCACCTGATCCTCGACCTGGCGGACGTGCCACTGCTGGACATGACGGGAGCCCACAGCCTGACCGGATTCGTGCGCAAGGCCCAGGGCCTGGGCATGGCGGTGACCCTGGCCGCGCCGCACCCAAGACACCTCGAGATGCTGCGCGCTGCGGGGCTGCCGCCCGAAACGTCCACGGCACCCGACACGGCGCGCGCGCGGCAAATGGAGCCAGCCTGAGCGCGGGTACCCATAGGTCACGGAAAGGTAACACGGTGAGGGCGCCGGGTGTCGCCCTGGCTTTGCCAAGCGAGCCACGCGGCGACGCTGCCCGCGCGATTCCCCCGGAGTATTTCGCCCGAGGATCCGGCGCGGACCTTGTTGCGTGACGCGCGCGAGCCAACGCTAAAAATCATTGCGACCGGCTCCGGGCGTGAATTCAGCCCGCCAAGGCCGATGCAATGCTCGGCTAGATCGCTGATCTGCGGCTTTCGTCGATGTAGATTTCCCGCAGCCGCCGCGCCACCGACCCGGGCGTGCCATCGCCGAGCGAGACGCCGTCGATCGCAACGACGGGCGTCACGAAGGTCGAGGCCGAGGTCACGAAGGCCTCGTCTGCGTTCTTGGCCTCTTCGATCGTGAAGGGCCGCTCCTCGACCTCCATCTGCGACTCGCGCGCGAATTTCAGCACCGCCGCCCGGGTAATGCCGTGCAAGATATCGTTGCCAAGGTGGCGGGTGATGATCTTGCCGTCCTTGACGATATAGGCGTTGTTCGAGGTGCCCTCGGTCACAATGCCATCCTCGACCATCCACGCATCGTCGGCACCGGATGCCTTGGCCATCATCTTGCCCATGGACGGGTAAAGCAGCTGCACCGTCTTGATGTCGCGCCGGCCCCAGCGGATGTCGTCGATCGAGATCACGCGAATACCCGTCCGCGCCGCGGGGCTGTCGATCAGGCCCTTGGACTGGGTGAACAACACCAGCGTCGAGGGCGTCTCTTCAGGGTCGGGAAAGACGAAATCGCGATCGGCCGCGGCGCCCCGGGTGATCTGCAGGTAGACCATCCCTTCCGTAACGCCGTTGCGTTTCACCAGATCGCGGTGGATCGCCAGCAGCTCCTCCATCGTGACCGGCGACGCCATGTCCAGTTCCTTGAGCGACCGCTCCAGACGTGCCGCGTGGCCGTGGAAATCCAGCAACTTACCGTCCAGCACGCTGGTCACCTCATAGACCCCGTCGGCGAACAGGAAGCCGCGGTCGAAGATCGAAACCCTTGCCTCTTCCTCGGGGACGTATTCGCCGTTCACGTAGACGGTGCGGCTCATCGCGATGGTCCTTTCCTTCTCGGGCGCTAGCCCCAGAGCAGGGCAGCGGGCGGGTGCACGCCGGCCGCGTCATAGCGCAGCGGGTTGGGCCGGTCTTCGGCCAGAAGCAGCGGCGCGTCAAGATCCGTGACCGCCGCGCCCTGCGCGACCAGCACCGCGGGCGCCATGGCCAGGCTGGATCCCACCATGCAGCCCACCATGATGCCGAACCCCTCGGCCTTTGCAGCCTTTTTCAGCGCCAGCGCCTCGGTCAGCCCGCCGGTCTTGTCCAGCTTGATATTGACCATGTCGTATTTACCCTTGAGCGCGGGCAGCGAGGCGCGGTCGTGACAGGCCTCGTCCGCGCAGACCGGCAAGGGACGCTCGATCTCGGCGAGCATGTCGTCGGCATCGGCCGGCAGCGGCTGTTCGACGAGGTCCACCCCAAGACGGATCAGGTGGGGGGCAAGCTCGGCATAGATCTCGGCGGTCCAGCCCTCGTTGGCGTCGACGATCAATCGGGATTTCGGGGCCCCCTCGCGCACCGCCTCCAGCCGGGACATGTCGTCGGGCGTGCCCAGCTTGATCTTCAGCAGCGGGCGATGGGCGTGTTTCGCCGCCGCCGCGCGCATGTTTTCGGGGGTATCCAGCGACAGGGTGTAGGCGGTGACGACGGGCTTCGGCTTGGGCAAACCGGCCAGTTGCCAAACCCGCTTGTCCGCACGCTTGGCCGCAAGGTCCCAAAGCGCGCAATCGACGGCATTTCGCGCCGCCCCCGCGGACAACAGGTCCGCCAGTTCGGCGCGCGAAACCTTGTCCGGCAGGCTCTCGATCTGGGCGGTGACGCTCTCGATCGATTCGCCGTAGCGGGCATAGGGCACGCATTCGCCCCAGCAGGCCGCGCCGTTGGCCGTGATTCGCACGGTCAGCACCCGCGCCTCGGTGCGCGAGCCGCGGGAAATGGTGAACGCCTCTTTCAGGCGAAAGCTTTCGGGGGTGACAGTGATTTCCATGACGCCAGACTAGACCGCCGCCAGCGCATCCACCAGACGCCCAGCGCCCTGCCGGAACGGATCGACCGTGGGCAGGCCCATCCGGGCCTCGATCTCCGCCAGGCAGGCCATGGCCGCGTCCTCGTCCATCGCCGCAGTGTTCACTGAAACGCCGACCACCTGCACATCCGGGTTCGCCACGCGGGCGACCGTCAGCGACAGGTCGCGCAGCGCCTCTAGCGAGGGCAATGCATAATCGGGCAGGCCCCGCATGTGCGGGCGGGTCGGTTCATGGGACAGGATCAGCGCATCCGGTTGCCCGCCATGGATCAGCGCCATCGTCACCCCGGAATAGGAGACATGGAACAGGCTGCCCTGCCCCTCGATCAGGTCCCAGTGATCGGGGTCGTTGTCGGGCGTCAGCCATTCCACAGCGCCGGCCATGAAATCGGCGACCACCGCGTCCAGCGGCACGCCGTCGCCGGTGATCAGGATCCCGGTCTGGCCGGTCGGGCGGAACGTGGCCTTCATGCCGCGGGCCTGCATCTCGCGATCCATCGCCAGCGCAGTGTACATCTTGCCCACCGAACAATCGGTGCCGACGGCGAGGCAGCGCTTGCCGGTCCGCCGCTTGCCGGTGGCGATGGGATACTCCACCTCGGGCACCCGCACATCGTGCAGGGCACGGCCCGTCGCTTCGGCCACCGCCACCAGGTCGGGTTCGTCACGCAGCAGGTTGTGCAAACCGCTGGCCAGGTCGAACCCCTCTTCCAGCGCGTTCACCAGCACCTTTTTCCATGCCGGGCTGATGACGCCGCCGCGGTTGGCGACGCCGATCACCAGGGTTTTCACCCCTGCCGCCTTGGCCTCTTCCAATGTCATGTCCGGCAGGCGCAAATCCGCCTTGCAGCCCTCCATGCGGAACTGGCCCAGCGCGTTCTCGGGGCGCCAGTCCTTGATGCCTTGGGCCACCTTGGCGGCCAGCGGGTCGGGCGCATCGCCCAGGAACAGCAGATAGGGAGTTTCGATCATCGCGGCGCATCCTTGATTTGTTGAGCCAGAGCCTAGCGTCGGGTCCGGGGATGTCCTGCCGATCTTGGCGGACAGCGCATGCGCAGCGTGAATAATCTTCGTTTCTACCTAAGAATTACATTACTTTATTGCGCCAAGTTGAACTGTAACGTTGAAAGTATCGCACGGCACAGCATATCTCCGACGAATCGCGACTTCTGTCGCTGCGCTGCGGCGAAATCGCTTGCCGCCGGGCGCGCAAGATTATACCCCCAGCACCGACCCATCGGACACATCCTTTCAAGGAGACCGCCCATGAGCTTTCGCATCCAGCCCACGCCTGTCGCCCGACCGAACCGCTGCCAACTGTTCGGCCCGGGGTCGCGCCCACAGATCTTCGAAAAGATGGCCGCCAGCGCGGCCGACGTGATCAACCTCGACCTTGAGGATTCGGTCGCCCCCGACGACAAGGCACAGGCCCGCAAGAACGTGATCGAGGCGATCGGCGGCATCGACTGGGGCAACAAGACCCTCAGCGTGCGGATCAACGGGCTTGATTCGGGCTACTGGTATCGCGACGTGGTCGACCTGCTGGAACAGGCGTCCGAGCGGCTGGACCAGATCATGATCCCCAAGGTCGGTTGCGCGGCCGACATCTACGCCGTGGACGCGCTGGTGAGTTCGGTCGAACAGGCCATGGGGCGCGAGAAGCGGCTGGGCTTCGAGGTCATCATCGAATCGGCCGCAGGGATTTCCCATGTCGAAGAGATCGCCGCGGCCTCGCCCCGGCTTCAGGCGATGTCGCTGGGCGCGGCCGATTTCGCAGCTTCGATGGGGATGCAGACCACCGGCATCGGCGGCACCCAGGAAAACTACTACATGCACCGCGAGGGCGCGAAATACTGGTCGGACCCGTGGCACTGGGCGCAGGCCGCCATCGTCGCCGCCTGCCGCACCCATGGCGTGCTGCCCGTGGACGGCCCGTTCGGCGATTTCTCGGATGATGAAGGCTTCTATGCGCAAGCGCGCCGCTCGGCCACGCTGGGCATGGTGGGCAAATGGGCGATACACCCGAAACAGGTGGCACTGGCCAACGAGGTATTCACCCCCTCCGAAGCGGCCGTGACCGAGGCGCGCGAAATCCTGGCGGCGATGGAAAAGGCCAAGGCCGAAGGCGCGGGTGCCACCGTCTACAAGGGGCGTCTGGTGGACATCGCCTCGATCAAGCAGGCCGAGGTGATCGTGAAGCAGGCCGAAATGATCGCCGCGCAGTGACGCGCGGCCGGAACGCAAACCCGTTGGACGGGGCCCGGGCGGGCCCCGTTTCCGTTTTTGCGGGCGCGCACGGGACTTCCATTCCCCCGCGATCGCCCTCGGGCCGACAGTATTCCTAACTGAGCCACGTTTGGTCGCGCCCCGTGCGCTCGCGCCCCGATCTGCTATGGTCCCGCGCGATACACGACCGGGCCGGACCGCGGCCCTACAGGGAAAGGGAGACGATCATGGCCGAGCAGAACAGCATCCGAACGACCGCCGGGCGCGGACGTCTTTTCGACAGCGTGCTGGACACGATCGGCGACACACCTGTGATCCGCGTTAACAATATCGGGCCGAAACACGTGGCGATCTACGTCAAGGCCGAGGCGTTCAACCCCGGCGCCTCGGTCAAGGATCGGCTGGCCGTGAACATCATCGAAGCGGCGGAACGGTCAGGCGCGCTGAAACCCGGCCAGACCGTGGTCGAAGCGACCAGCGGCAATACCGGCATCGGGCTGGCCATGGTCTGCGCGCAGAAAGGCTATCCGCTGGTCATCACCATGGCCGAGAGCTTCTCGGTCGAGCGGCGCAAGCTGATGCGGATGCTGGGCGCCAAGGTGGTTTTGACGCCCAAGGCCGACAAGGCGATGGGGATGGTGAAGAAGGCGCAGGAACTGGCCGCCCAGAACGGTTGGTTCCTGGCCCACCAGTTCGAGACCGAAGCGAATGCCGACATCCACGAGGCGACCACGGCCCGCGAAATCCTGGGCGATTTCGACGGGCAGCGGCTCGACTACGTGGTGACGGGTTACGGCACGGGCGGCACGGTGACGGGCATCGGCCGAGCGCTGAAAAAGGAGCGGCCCGACACGAAGATCGTGCTGTCGGAACCCGCCAACGCCCAACTGATCGCGTCGGGCCACGTGCAAAAGCGCAACGCCGATGGCGAGCCCGACGAAAGCCATCCCGCCTTCGAACCGCACCCGATCCAGGGCTGGACCCCGGACTTCATCCCGCTGGTCCTGCAGGAAACGCTGGATAAGGGCTATTATGACGAACTGGTCCCGGTGGCGGGCACTGACGGTATCAAGTGGGCGCAGACGCTCGCCCGCAAGGAAGGCATCCTGACCGGCGTCTCGGGCGGCTCGACATTCGCCATCGCGGTTCAGATCGCCGAAAAGGCCGAGCCGGGCTCGGTCATCCTGTGCATGCTGCCCGACACCGGGGAACGCTATCTCTCGACCCCGCTTTTCGACGGCGTCCCCGAGGACATGGACGGCGAGGAACGCGCGATCTCGGCCTCGACACCGGGCTATCGCCTGAGCGACTAGGGCGCGGCGACCGACCTCTTTGCCTGTGCGCCCCGGCGCCGTTGCAAATCGGAGAGGCCGGCGTCATATACGCGTCCAGCAATCAGGAGCCCTGCGCATGAACTATCTCGAATTCGAAAAGCCGCTGGCCGAGATCGAGGGCAAGGCCGAAGAGCTTCGGGCGCTGGCGCGCGCCAACGAGGAGATGGACGTCGAGCAAGAAGCCGCCGCGCTGGACCGCAAGGCCGCGGCGATGCTCCAGGACCTTTACAAGACGCTGACCCCTTGGCGGAAATGCCAGGTGGCCCGCCACCCCGATCGGCCCCATTGCAAGGACTATATCGAGGCGCTGTTCACCGAATACACGCCGCTGGCCGGCGACCGGAACTTTGCCGAGGACGACGCGGTGATGGGCGGGCTGGCACGGTTCGACGACCAGCCGGTGGTGGTGATCGGCCACGAGAAGGGCTTCGACACCAAGACACGGCTGGAGCGGAATTTCGGCATGGCCCGCCCCGAGGGCTATCGAAAGGCGGTCCGCCTGATGGACATGGCAGACCGTTTCGGGCTGCCGGTGATCACGCTTGTCGACACGCCCGGCGCCTATCCCGGCAAGGGTGCCGAACAGCGCGGACAAAGCGAGGCGATCGCCCGGTCGACAGAAAAATGCCTCCAGATCGGTGTGCCTCTGCTTAGCGTCATCATCGGAGAGGGCGGGTCCGGCGGCGCGGTGGCCTTCGCCACGGCGAACCGTATCGCGATGCTGGAACATTCGGTCTATTCGGTCATCTCGCCCGAGGGCTGCGCCTCGATCCTGTGGAAGGATGCCGAGAAGATGCGCGAGGCGGCCGAGGCATTGCGCCTGACCGCGCAGGACCTGCTGAAGCTGGGGGTGATCGACCGGATCATCGCCGAACCCCTTGGGGGCGCCCAGCGCGGGCGGGACGAAACCATCGAAGCGGTGGGCCGCAATCTCCGCGTGATGTTGAAAGAAATGTCGGGAAAGGACCGCAACGCACTCATTGCCGAGCGTCGGCGCAAATTCCTCGAGATGGGCTCGAAAGGGCTGGCCGCCTGAGTCAATGCCTTGCCCGCTCGGCGCGGTGCGTTGCCATATTGTGGACACAGTTTTGCCGGCATTCCGCCCGCAAGCATCTTGCTGACGCGCCCCGTATCCGCGATCCATGGTCCTGGGTAGTGGGGATTATTTCGTTATGCAGAATTACGAGTTCACCGCGATTCCGGCGCCTACGCGCGTGCGCCGGTTCGGCGGGCTGAAAGGCGACGAGGCGTTTTCCGCAGCGCTCACCGAAATCATGAACGAGATGGGTTCGGCCGGCTGGGATTTCGTCGGCGCCGAGGTCG
>JBNGDM010000160.1:0-7567 GCA_049975105.1 Rhodovulum sp.
TCCAAATACCCTCGGGGAGTTTCCGGCCTGGGCCGGGGACGGGGGGCAAACAGCCCCCTCGTTGCGGTCTACACCAGCACCGCGCCGCCTTCCTTGATCGCGTCCTCGCCGCTGTCGTCGCCCAGCAGCATCTTGTGATGCGGCTCGCCGGACGGGATCATCGGGTAACAGTTCTCGTGCTTTTCCACGAGGCAGTCAAAGATCACCGGCCCTTCATAGGCCAGCATCTCGCGGATCGCCTCGTCCAGATCGGCGGGGTCCTCGCACTTGATGCCCTTGCAGCCGAAGGCCTCGGCCAGCTTGACGAAATCCGGGAGCGCCTCGGACCAGGAATGTGAATATCGGTTGCCGTGCAGGAGCGACTGCCACTGGCGCACCATCCCCAGCCGTTCGTTGTTCAGGATGAACTGCTTTACGGGCGCGCGATACTGCACTGCGGTGCCCATCTCCTGCATGTTCATCAGCCAGCTGCCTTCGCCAGCGACGTTGATCACCAGCGCGTCCGGGTGCGCTATCTGCACGCCGATGGACGCGGGCAGGCCGTAGCCCATGGTCCCGAGCCCGCCCGAGGTCATCCAGCGGTTCGGCGCCTCGAAGCACAGGAATTGCGCGGCCCACATTTGGTGCTGCCCGACTTCGGTGCAGATATAGCGGTCGGTGCGGTGCTTGGTCAGCGCCTCGAGCCGTTCGATGGCGTATTGCGGTTTGATCACCTTGTCCGAGTTCCGGTAGCTCAGGCACTCGACCTTGCGCCAATCGGCGATCTGGGCCCACCAGCGCTTCAGTCCTTCCTTGTTGACCTTGCGTCCGCGCGACTTCCAAACCCTCAGCACGTCCTCGAGAACATGGGCCACGTCACCAACGATGGGGAAGTCGACCCGGATCGTCTTGTTGATCGACGAGGGGTCGATATCGACATGGGCCTTGCGGCTGTTCGGGCTGAAATCGGCAACGCGGCCCGTGATCCGGTCATCGAAGCGCGCCCCGATGTTGATCATCAGGTCGCAGTCGTGCATCGCCAGGTTCGCCTCGTAAAGCCCGTGCATCCCCAGCATGCCCAGCCAGTTCTTGCCCGAGGCCGGATAGGCGCCCAGTCCCATCAGCGTCGAGGTGACCGGGAAACCTGTCGCGTCCACCAGCTCGCGCAGCAGCTGGGTGGCCGCGTCGCCCGAATTGATCACACCGCCGCCTGTATAGAAGATCGGCCGTTCGGCGGTTTCCAGCGCCTCAACCAAGTGGGTGATCATCTCAAGATCGCCCTTGACCCGCGGGCTGTAATGGCCTTTGCCCGCCTGGCGCGGACTTTGATAGTCGCCGGTGGCGAACTGCACGTCCTTGGGAATGTCGACCAGAACCGGTCCGGGTCGGCCCGAGGTGGCGACGTGGAACGCCTGGTGGATCGTTTCCGACAGCTTGTCGGTCTCCTTCACCAGCCAGTTATGCTTGGTGCAGGGCCGGGTGATGCCCACCGTGTCGGCCTCCTGGAAGGCATCGTTGCCGACCATGAAGGTGGGCACCTGGCCCGTGAGAACGACCAGCGGGATCGAGTCCATCAGTGCGTCGGTAATGCCGGTCACCGCGTTGGTGGCGCCGGGTCCCGAGGTCACCAGCACCACGCCGGGTTTGCCGGTCGAGCGGGCATAGCCCTCGGCCATGTGGACCGCGCCCTGTTCGTGGCGCACCAGGATGTGCTGGATATCGTTCTGCTGGAAAATCTCGTCATAGATCGGAAGCACGGCCCCGCCGGGATAGCCGAAGATCACCTCGACGCCCTGGTCCCTGAGGGCCTGAACCACCATTTTCGCGCCGGTCATCTGTGTCATCTGTTTCTCCGTGCTCTCCGCCCGTACCGCTTGCTGACGCGCATAAAAAAACCCCCGGATTTCGGGGGCGCATGGGAAGGACCCTGGGTCCGCCGTTATCGGCCCATGCGCCTGTCCTCCGTTACTACGAGTACGTTCTCCACAGGGGTGTCCTCGGCTCCGCGTGCGCGGGACATTAGGGGGGCGCAGAACGTGGGTCAACCCGGAAAGCCGTGAATTTTCCTACCCTGCGGCAACAATTCCTTTGCAATTATTGCTGAAACACGGCGCAGATGCGCACGGATCGCAAAGCAGTAGACATCCGCGTGCATTCGGCATGTCTCTCGCCAGACGTCCCCGGACCGCGTGGACCGGGCGCACGGCAGTGGTGGGGTGGGGGCAGGCCGGCAGAGCCCAGGCGAGCGCCAGCTTTTGGAAACAGTGCCGCGCAACCGGGCGATCCGTTTTCGGGTCGAGACGGCATTTTTTCCCGAACTGTCCATTCCGGCTATTTATCTGGGGGAATCCTGCGGCTAGATTGCCGGCACTCAAACGATCCGCCCGCCCTTCGGCGGGCCTTAATCTGGGAGGATAACTGAATGGATCGTCGTTCCTTTCTGCGGACTTCTGCGCTTGGCGGCTCGGCCGCGGCCGCGTCGACGCTGGCCGCGCCCGCCTATGCGCAAGGCAAGCGTACGCTGACGCTGGTCACCACCTGGGGTCGTGGCCTCGCGGGTGTGCACGACGCGGCGCAATACTGCGCCGACGCGATCACCGCCATCACCGACGGCCAGTTGACCGTGGACCTCAAGGCCGCGGGCGAACTCGTGGGCGCGTTCGAGGTGTTCGACGCGGTCTCTGCGGGGCAGGCCGACATGTATCACGGGGTGGATTACTACTTCCTCGGCCAGCATCCGGCGTTGTCGTTCTTCAGCCAGGTGCCGTTCGGCATGACGTTTCAAGAATACAACAACTGGTTCCTACACGCCGGTGGGCGCGAACTGGGGGACGAACTTTACTCGATTTTCGGCCTCAAATGCTTCTCGGCGGGCAACACCGGCCCGCAATCGGGCGGCTGGTTCTCCAAGGAAATCAACAGCCCCGAGGACTTCCAAGGGCTCAAGTTCCGCATGCCGGGCCAGGGCGGCCAGGTGCTGGGCAAGCTGGGTGCCAGCGTGCAGAACTTGCCCGGTTCCGAAGTGTACCAGGCGCTCGCTTCGGGCGCGATCGACGGCACCGAATGGATCGGCCCCTGGGCCGACGAAAAGGCCGGTTTCCAGGAGATCACCAAGATCTACTACACTGCGGGTTTCCACGAGCCGGGGCCGAACCTGAACCTGACGGTGAACCTGGAAATGTTCGAGGGGCTGACGCCGGCGCAACAGGCCGCGATCGAACAGGCCGCAGGCGCCTGCAATGTCTGGTCGATGTCGCAATTCATGGCCAACAACTCGGCCGCCCTGCAGCGTCTGCAGGCCTCGGGCGTGCAGATCATGGACTTCCCCGATAGCGTTTGGGATGCCTTCGGTGCTGCCGCCCAAGAGGTTATCGCCGAGCCGATGGCCGATGATATCTACAAGAAGTGTTATGACAGCTACATGGCATCGCTGAAAAGCTCGGCCAGCTGGAACGGCCGTTCGCAGGGGATCTTCACCGCGCAGCGTGACCGGATCATGGGCCTCTGACCCGAATCCGACAGGCTTGCGCCCCCGCTCTGGCGGGGGCGCTTTCTCCGGTGTCGCGCATCCGGCCCGCGGGGGACGGGCCTGATCCGCGACGCCTGAGCAAAGGGGGTAGACCATGGAAGAGAGCGCATCGCCCGGCGCGCTTGGCGCGCTTTTCGATGGCGGAATCTGGTTTCTCGAGAACCTTTTATTGGCCTTCTACAATCTCGGGTATGCGCTGACGCATCCGGGCCTGTGGCTGGACTGGTCTGACAAACAGGCGATCATGCGCGTCGTCTACTATGGCGGGTCGGTGGAATTCTTCTTTGTCGTGTTCGCCGCCTTCCTCGTATTGACCGGGCTGGGGCTGTGGCGGCGCGCGATCATGTGGGGCGCGGTTCGCGTGCTAGAGGGGTTCGCGAACACGGTGGGCCGCTTCTTTGCCTGGGCCGGTCTTCTGATGGTTCTGCAGCAGATCATGATCGTGTTCCTGCAACGCATCTTCCGGGTGGCAGAAATTCAAGTCGGTCCTCTGGGGTATGCCTTTGCCAAGGACCTGTCGTGGTGGGGTGAGGAACTTAAGCTTTATAACGCGATGATCGTTTGCCTCTGCGCGAGCTACACCTTTGTGCAGGCGGGTCATGTCCGGGTAGACCTAGTCTATTCCGCGGTCAGCCACCGCACCAAGCGCGTCATCGACATGCTCGGGTCTCTCTTCTTCATGATGCCCGCGGCGGTGCTGACCTGGATGTATGCCTGGTTCTTCATGTGGCGTCACTTGATCACGCCCAAGCCGTCGGCCAGCGACACGCTTGACCGGCTCTTGATGAAGGCGCGTGCGCTGCGCTGGAACGTTGAGACGATCGGATTCTCGCCCAACGGGTTCAATGGCTATTTCCTGTTCAAGGTGTTGCTGGTGGCCTTCACGGGCATGGTGTTCCTTCAGGCGATCGCATTCTTCTACCGCTCTTATCTCGAATATGTCGAAGGTGAGGAGAGCGTCGGCAAACACCTCGACCGGGACAGTCTGGGCGCCGGCGAAGAAGCCTACGAAGGCACGCATTAGAGGGGCAGGGCGGGCACATGCTATTCGGACTTGACGGAATCGAGATCGGCCTGATCATCGTGTTCCTCTGCCTCTTCGGGGGTATTCTCTCGGGCTTTCCGGTCGCCTTCGCCATCGGCGGTTCTGCGGTGATCTCGTTCGGGATCATCGCGGCGCTCGACAGTGCGGGGCTGTTGATTCACCAAGCCATCGACACCGGAAGCGCGGCCTATAACGCGCTGACGGCGCAGGGCATCCATCCCAATGAGATATCGGTTTTCCGATATCCCGACCTGCCACGCTATGAAACGGCGCTGTTCCCGCAGGGCTGGGAAACGGCGATGGACCGCAATCTTTCCTTCATCGTCAACCGCATGAACGAGCGTGTGCTGGCGGGCCAGTCGATCGAGACGCTGCTGGCGGTGCTGATGTTCGTGCTGATGGGCATCACTCTGGAACGCTCGAAGATCGCCAATGACCTGTTGACCACCATGGCGCGGGTTTTCGGTCCTCTGCCCGGTGGGCTGGCCGTGTCGGTGGTCGTCGTGGGGGCTTTCCTCGCCGCCTCGACGGGGATCGTCGGCGCGACGGTGGTGACGATGGGGCTGTTGTCGCTGCCCACCATGCTGCGCAATCGCTATTCTCCCGAATTGGCCACCGGGGTGATCGCGGCGAGCGGGACATTGGGCCAGATCATCCCACCTTCGATCGTGATCGTTCTTCTGGGCACGCTTGCGGGCGATCTCTATGCCACGGCGCAGGAGGAACGGGCGCAGATGGTCGGCTGTTCCGACGCGCTGACCTACCTAGGCGAAGCGGCGGTGGTTTCTGTTGGCACGCTTTTCCAAGCAGCGATCCTTCCCGGTATTCTGCTGGCGGTGCTTTATGCCGCCTATGCGTTCGGTTTCGCCGTGATCTACCCGTCCAAGGCGCCGCCGGTGACCTTGGGTGCCGCGGCGGGCCCGGCCAAGTCCCGCGGCGAGGCGTTGACGTGGTTCCTCGGCGTGCCGGTCGCGCTGATCGGGGGCGCGGTCCTGCTGGGCGCGGTTGGTGTCGTCGGAAGCCAGGACGTCACCGTCAGTTCCTACTCGGAAAGCGTTGAGGGTGCCGAACTGCGCACCAATGTCTCGGACCAGTGCAAGGCCGCAATGATAGACCTGCACGGGCAAGAGAAATGGGACCGCGCGGTTGCTCAACAACAGGCCATAGACGCTTCGGGTGGCGCAGTGCAGGCGCACCAGCGCAGCGAGGAGGAACTGGCCGTAGCCCGCGCGGAAAAGATCGCCGCTGCCGCGCCTCTGTCGAGCGCGATCATGACCGGCCTCGTATTGCTGGGGCTTGTGCTGAGCACGGCGCGCGGCGTCGTGCCCTCGGCCGATCCGCGCCCGCTGTTGATCGGGGCGGGTGGGCTTGTGCTGGCAATGATCGTCGATGCCGCGCTGATCTCGCCAGTGACATCGCCCGGCGCAACCGTTATGGCTTTGGCGATTCCGCTGGGGCTCGTGGCCTATGGGGCGCGCCACGCGGTGGGGCTGCTTGGCCAGTCGGACCTTTTGCGCGTCGTCTTTCCGCCGCTGGTGCTGATCGTGGCGGTGCTGGGGTCGATCCTGGGCGGGATCACCAATCCCACGCCCGCCGCGGCGCTGGGGGCGGGCGGGGCGTTGATGCTCGCCGCCTACCGCAAGCTGCGCGAGGAAAACCGCACCGGGAAGACCATCATCTGGGCATCCTTCGCGATCGTCATCATGATCCTTGTCGGTGTGAATTTCGATCTTCGCCTCAGCCGAGAGAGCGTGCCGTTTGAAGACTGGGTGGCCTTCTTCGTGGCCCAGGGTGCCTATCATTTCGCGATGTTCGGCATCCTCTATTCCTGCTGGGTGCTGTTCCGGTCCGGAGTGCTGCCGCCCGTGGTGCGCGAGACCGCCAAGGTCACGTCGATGGTGTTTACCATTCTGATCGGCTCGCAGCTTCTGAACCTCGTGGTGATCTCTTTCGGGGGCGAGCATTACATCCAGCAGTTCCTGCGCAGCTTCGACAACGAGTTCAAGGTATTCCTCGTCGTGATGCTGGTACTCTTCATCCTGGGCTTCGTGCTGGACTTCCTCGAGATCATCTACATCGTGGTGCCCATCGTCGGGCCCGTGATTTACGGCGGCACGTTCGACCCGAAATGGGTGACGATCATGATTGCGGTGAACCTTCAGACCAGCTTCCTGACGCCGCCATTCGGTTTCGCGCTCTTCTATCTGCGCGGCGTGGCGCCGAAGGAGGTGACCACGATGCACATCTATCGTGGCATCATCCCCTTCGTGATCATCCAGGTCTTGGGCCTGGCCCTGCTCTGGACTTTCCCCGGTATCGTCACCATCGTGCCGAGCCTGCTGCCAGCCGGCTGATCAGAGAATCCGGGCAGCGCGTGCACTTCCCCCTTGCAGGCGCTGCCCTTGTTCGGGAACGGCGTGTACCCCTTTGCACCCAGTGGCCGATCCGGGCGGGCGCCTGTCTCAGCCGTCCCCGATCGGGTTTATCTCGTCGACCATCCGCAGCATGTCCGCCATGGTGAAATCACCCTCGGTCGCCGCGGGCAGGTGGGGGCGCCAGCCGGGGCCGCGCTGCCAGAGATAGGACTGGTGGTCGCCGTGGACGAGGCCGACCAGCACCTCGGCCACAAGGGCCGAGCCCAACGGGCCAAGCCGTTCACCACCGCCCTTAACCGCCGCCTCCTTCAGGACGTAATACCAAAGCGGCGTCTGGGTATGCAGCCCGTGCTGGGCCGCCACCGCACCGTCCGGGCCGCTGGCCAACTCGTCGGCGGTGATCCGGTCGGGCAGGTTCATCGCGTCCGCCACCGACTGGCCCGAGGGCAGGCCCATCTGTACGCCCCGCTTGAGGTTGCGGAAGGCAAGGTTGCCGCCGCCGCCCGGCAGCGTGTGCAGTTCCGCTGCGAGGAACCCGTCCAACTTGCGTGTGGCCTGGGGCGTTACCTCCGGGTCGAGGTCGAAGAACCTCCGCCAGTCGATGATCCAGTTCGAAGGCAGGTGCGAGACCGGTAGGGG
>JBNGDM010000161.1:0-7554 GCA_049975105.1 Rhodovulum sp.
TCGATGCCCATCGCCTCGAGCCGGCGGCGGCCGCCGAGATCGGGCAGGTCGACGACGAAGGCGCAGCCCACGATCTCGGCGCCGAGCCGTTCGCAGAGCTTGATCCCGGCCTCGGCGGTGCCGCCGGTGGCCAGCAGATCGTCGACGATCAGCACCTTTTCGCCCGCCGAGAGCGCGTCGTCATGGATTTCGACCACGGCCGAGCCGTATTCCAGCTGGTATTCCTCGGCGATGGTGGCGGCCGGCAGCTTGCCCTTCTTGCGGACCGGCACGAAGCCCTTGGACAGCTGGTGCGCGATGGCCCCGCCCAGGATGAAGCCGCGCGCCTCGAGCCCGACGACCTTGTCGATCTGCATCCCCGCATAGGGGTGCAGCAGCTGGTCGATGGCCATGCGGAAGCCGCGCGGGTTCGCGAACAAGGTGGTGACGTCGCGGAACATGATCCCCTCGTGGGGGAAGTCGACGATCATGCGGATGTAATCCTTGACGGAGGTGCTTTGCTGCATGTCGGGGGGCCCTTTCGGTCTGTCGCGCCCGGTTTGGCCGATGCGCGCGCCGCGATCAAGGGTGCCGAATGCCGCGCGCCCCGCCCGCCCGGTCAGCCCCGGGAGGTGCGGAAATACCTGTAATAGCGGTCGGAAATCCAGTTCAGATGCGGCTTGCGCCAGTCCATCCGGTCCCGCATCAGAAGTGCCTGCGCCGATTGAAGCATCATTTTGCCGTTCCCTTTCTTTTTGGTCTTGCCGCAGGGTGTCGTCCTGCGGTTAACATGTAATGTATATACATCGCATAGACGAAAAATCAACGCCGGGGGGGGCGTATGGGCAAAAAGGCGGGCAAAAAGGACAGCCAGTTGGTCCTGCGCCTGGACAAGGCCGAGCGCGATGCCTTCGTCGAGCTGTGCAAGGAACTGGACACCAGCGCGGCGCGCGAAATCCGGGCCTTCATCCGCAAGTTCATGAAAGAACATGACAAGGGCAGATAGGCGGGCCGGAGGCGTGGCGGCCCGGGGGGAAGACCATGCCGCGTGCCGATCGTGCGGAACCCGACCTTTGTCAAGCGGTCCGCGGTTGACGTCTGAATGCTTGGTTCGGCACGGGGTGCGGACCGGGTGTGACTATAGCTGGCTCTCGATCGGCAGCCAGCCTGCGACGGTCGCGATGAACCGGCTCCAGGCGGTCGCGCGCGGTTCGTCCCGGAACACCTCGCGCCCTGCCGCCCCGTCATAGCGCCAGAGCGTCCGCCCGTCCGGGCCGGCGGAAAGCGCGAAAGTGTAGTCCGCGGCGGCGGCGTCGACCCGCGCCAGCACGTTCCGGGCCAGCGCCGGGCTGTCGATCACCATGCCGATCTCGGTGTTCTGGCGGATCGAACGCGGATCGAGATTGGTCGAGCCGACGAAGAGGATCCGGCCATCCACGACGACCAGTTTCGTGTGCATCGTGAGCGGGGCGGCGGACCCCCCGGCCAGGCGCGGTGCATCGGCGCGCACCTCGAGGAACTCGACACCTGCGGCGAGCAGGCGGTCGCGATAGCGGGCGTAGGCGCCGTGGACGTAGGGATGGTTCGTCGAGGCGAGCGAATTGGTCGCGATGCGCACCCGGACGCCGCGGCGCACGAGATCCTCGAAAAAGGCCGCGCCATAGTCTTCGGGCACGAAATAGGGCGTGAAGACCAGCACCTCGCGCCGGGCGCGCTTCATGGTCTGATACAGGGTCTCGCCGACGATATAGGGGCCCTTGCCCGGGGGTGTGCGCAGCTTGCGCGGATCGTCGACGGCCACCCGCGCCCGGCCCGAATAATGCGCGATCCGCCCGGACCGGACATCGGCCAGGTAGGTGGACTCGATCGCCCGGCGGTAGACCCCGGCCTCGGGCGACCGGGCGGTCTGCCGGAACGCCGCCAGCGCCTTGGTCAGAAGCGCGGCGTCGCCATCCCCGAAGGCCGCGACCGGCACCGCCCAGGGATCGTTCCAGAATAGGTCGAACCCGGCGGACAGGTCGCGCACCGGCCGGCCGGCGACGAACAGGTCGAAATCGGCGAACTCGTGCTCCGTGCCGATCTGGTAATACTCGTCGGCGATGTTGCGCCCGCCGACGATCGCGAAGGATCCGTCGACGATCATGGCCTTGTTGTGCATCCGCCGGTTCACCCGCGCGAAGTCCAGCAGGAAGTTCACCGCCGTGATGCTGTTGCGCGACAGCGGGTTGAAGGCGCGGATCTCGACATTGGGATGGGCGTCGAGCGCCGCGATCTGGCCGTCGCTCGCGGTGGTGAAGACATCGTCGAACAGGAGCCGGATCTTCACGCCACGCTCGGCGGCCTCGTAGAGCTTCAGCCAGATCAGGATTCCGGCGATGTCGGGCTTGATCAGGAACGTCTTGATGTCGATCGACCGTTCGGCCGCCTCGATCATCCCCAAACGCGCCCCTAGCGCATCGTTCCCGCCCGCAAGCGGCACCAGGGCGACCCGGTCCGCGCCCCCGCCGGTCAGGCGCGCCGCCGTGGCCGCGGCGCGGGTGCCCTCGGGCGGCAGCGCGCGCGACACCTCGCGCGGGCTGTCGAACGGGACATGGGTGCAGGCCACCAGCGCAAGAAGGCAAAGCCACGCAAGCGGTCTGAGGCCGATCGTCAGGGTCGTCTTTGCCATTGCCGGCGCTGCTCCTTCCAAGATCATGTTCGCCCGCGGCGGGGCCGGCATCGCATCGGCACGCCATTTCCGTCGCCACGCCCCGTCTCGCGACCGGTGCCGCTCGCGATGACCGGTTCTTTCCGGACGCACACCGGCAGTCGGCAGCCAAAGCCCGGGGCAGGTAAAGGATAAACCATCGGGGGATTCCTGGAAATCGCGGGAACCGTCGATCATGCCTCTTGCGCGCGGATGTGAACATCCTGCTGCGGATAGGGGATCGAGATGCCGCGGTCGCCGAAGCCTTCTTCAATGCACCGGTGAGATCCCGGTACACCGTCAGATCGTCGCCGCTGCGCACCCGCGGCCGACGGATGAACGCGACGGAACTGGCGCCCGGTTCGTTCCCCCCGGATCACCGGCGCGGCGTCCTTCGGCACCAGGGAATGGTTGGCGACGAGGCGCGGCCCGGGTCTCGGGCCAGGCACTTGCTTCATGTTCGTCTTCTTCGAACTTGGAGGTTTTCCACGGTTGCGCGATCACCGCGATCACCGCGACGGCCCCGGCGGCGCCAGGCCGGTCATTTCGACCGCGGGCCCGTGGCCCCGAGATATCCCGACATGGATATCGTCCTGCCGTGCGCCGGTCTTTTGGTGCTGATCGGGGGCGGCGCATTGCCGGTGCGCGGCGCGGTTTGGAATCTCGGACTTGACCGCCCGTATGGCGGCTTGCCCGCTTGACCGGCTTCGGTTCCTCTACTTAGCATTGAATTACTAGATTTATTGTCACTTTTTGCGAAAGGAATATCCCATGTGCGAGTCCCACCATACATCGCGTCATTTCAAGCCGGGATCGGCCGGAAAGGTCGGTCGCGGAACACCCGACGATTTCGCACCAGCATCCCGGAACTCCCGGCCCGGCCGGTTCTCGGGCGCCGTGTGCGCCCTCGCCATGCTGCCCGGTCTGGCGCTCCTGCCATTGCCCGCTGTCGCGGCCGAGTGGACCCTGATGGGCGTTGGGGCCTGCCGGACCTTGGCCGGGACCAACGTGACCCCGATTTCGGCGCTCCGGAATGTCAGCTGGAATGCATGCCGGCAGATGTGCGAGCAGAACGAGGGCTGCTTCGGCGTCGAATTCAACCTGCGGAACGATCGTTCCATTTGCGAATTGCATGGCACACAGGTCAAGGCCGGGCCTTCAGGCGCGAACGACCGGGTTCTGACTTGCTGGGGCAAGGACGTTCCCGTTGTGGAATGAGCCGTAGCCGCCAATTCCAATTGGAGAAAAGGCATGATTTACAGGATGTTGCTTTTGGCAGCCCTGGCGGTTCCGCTGGGCGCGGCCAACGCCGATGCACAGATGTCGTTAAACGGAGCGGGGCAAGGCGGTAACCGGCAAGGCCCGTCCGGCCTGAGAGATGAAAGACCGCCCGACGCCGGGATCTCCTGCAACGACACCCACTGCTATTGCCACGTAGCAAACGGCTTCGAGTGCAGCACCATGGCCATAGTGAACTGTAGCGGAGACCTGGAGCCCTACGGCATAGGAGGGGTCAGACGCTGCGAAAAGAAGGACAGGTAGGATTGCGGGCGGTCTGGACTTGCCCGGGCGGATATCGGGCGGGTGATGCCCCTGCATCGCTGACGGGGGTGGTCGCAGCGGCTTGAGCCGGCGACGCCCCCCGGCCTGTGGCGCGTGGCCGTGACTGCGCGTTTGACCGGGCGGGCGTTCGCCTTGGTGCTTGTCACCTCAGCGCCCGGGCAGACGCCCGGTCCTGCGCCAGGTGACACGGCGCGCGGGAGACCCACGAACCGAGGCCGCCGTCAAAGCACGCGCCCCGCGACCGCGTCGAGTTTCGCGACCAGTGCCGGGTCGCGTTTCTCGGGGGCGGTGATCATCGCGTATTCCAGCGCCGTGTCGCAGCCCTTTTCGCAGGGCTTGTGCGCCCCCAGAAGGCCCGGCAGGCGGCTGATCATGGCGCGGGCCTTTTCGGCGTTGCCGGTCAGGGTCTTGACGATATCGGCGACCTCGACCGCGTCATGGTCGGGGTGCCAGCAGTCGTAGTCGGTGACCATCGCGATGGAGGCATAGCAAAGCTCGGCCTCGCGGGCGAGTTTCGCCTCGGGCATGTTGGTCATGCCGATCACGTCGCAGCCCCAGTTTTCCCGGTAGAGTTTCGATTCCGCCAGCGTGGAGAATTGCGGGCCTTCCATGGTCAGGTAGGTGCCGCCCTGGTGGATGGTGATGCCCTCGTCGCGGGCGGCCTGAAGGCAATGGGCGGACAGCCGCGCGCAGGTCGGGTGCGCCATGCTGACATGGGCGACGCAGCCCTGGCCGAAAAAGCTTTTCTCGCGGGCGAAGGTGCGGTCGATGAACTGTTCGACCACCACGAAATCGCCGGGCGCCAGTTCCTCGCGGAACGACCCGCAGGCCGAGACCGAGACCACGTCGGTCGCGCCCAGCCGTTTCAGCGCGTCGATATTGGCGCGATAGGGCACGGTCGAGGGCGAATGCACATGGCCCCGGCCGTGGCGCGGCAGGAAGGCCATCTTCACGCCCGCAAGCGTTCCGGTCAGGATCTCGTCCGAGGGTTTGCCCCAGGGGCTGTCCACCGCCTGCCAGCGCGCATCCTCCAGCCCGTCGATGTCGTAGACGCCCGAGCCGCCGATCACCGCGATCATCCGTTCCATGTCGTCCGCCCCTCTTTCTGGTTTCGCGAATCCCGCCCCTTTTACGCGGGCACGCCGGGAATTGAACCCTCGGCAAAGCCGCAGGCGATCATTCCCCGGGGCGTTTCAGTTCGAACACCTCGCCGATCACGGCGTAATCGCGATAGCCCATCCGCGCCAGCGGCTGGAAGCGCGTGACGTCGAAACGCCCGTCGACGATGCAATCCTCGCGCAGGTGAATGCCCGTGACCTCGCCGAAGACGGCGAAATTGGCCGCGCCGGGCAGCTGCACGATCTGGGTCAGGCGGCATTCCAGGTTCGCGGGCGCGGTAGCGACGCGGGGGCAGTCGATGGTGTCGCATTGCGCCTTGGGCAGGTCGGCATGGGCGAATTCGTCCACCTCGCGCGGCCAGGGGCCGGAGGTGGCGTTCATCGCGTCGCGGGCGGCGTATTCGACGATGTTCACGCAAAAGACGCCGGTGTCGCGGATATTGGCCACGCTGTCCTTGGTGCCGTCGCGGTCGGGTTTCGCCGAGGTCGAGGCGAACATCACCTGCGGCGGCACGTAGGCGACCGCGTTGAAGAAGGAATAGGGCGCGAGGTTGTCCCCCCCGTCCGCGCCGCGGGTGGAGATCCAGCCGATGGGCCGCGGCGTGACGATGGCGTTGAACGGGTTGTGCGGCAACGGGTGGCCGTCGGCGGGGCGGTAGAACATGGGGCGCCTTTTTCGTGCGTTTGCCCCCGTCATAGCCGCGTGCTAGGGCCGTTTCCAGCAGAAGGGAGGCGCGGCTTTGTTCCGGGTGGCCGTGGAAACCGCAGAGGACTGGTGGGAGGTCGAGGCGCTGTACGACCTGTGTTTCGCGCCGGGGCGCTCGGCGCTGTCCTCCTACCGGCTGCGCGAGGGGGTCGACCCGGTGCCGGGGCTGTGCCTGACCGCGCGCGACGGCGACGGGATCCTGGCCGCCGCGATCCGCTATTGGCCGGTGCTGGTGGGCGGGGCGCCCGCGCTTTTGCTGGGCCCGGTGGCGGTGCACCCGACGCGGCAGGGCGAGGGGCTGGGGGCGATGCTGATCCGCGAGTCGCTGGAGCGCGCGCGGGTGCTGGGCTTCGGCCGGGTGATGCTGGTGGGCGATGCGCCCTATTACGGACGCTTCGGGTTCGAGAAGCTGGAGGGCGTCGAGATGCCGCCGCCCACCAACCCCGAGCGTGTGCTTGGGGTCGCGCTGGTGCCGGGCGCCTGGAAGGGCGTGACCGGCGCCGTGACGCGCGCGGCGCCGGCGGGTGTGGCGTAGGGACGTCTGTTTTCCTGTCCTCCTTCGCCCGGGGGCTCGGTCGGCCCTGTGCGGGGGTGAAGAGGACGGATCGCCGCCGGGGTGGCCGCCTGCCGCCGTAGGCGCTTGCCATGAGCCAGCACCGTTCACCGGCGCGCGCCGACCCGTCGGGATCGCCGATGGTCCGGCTGCCCTCGCAATCTTGGGTTTCGCCTCGCTTGCGCGGGGCATCGGAAGGATCGGTGGGATCTGGAGGCGTTCCTGCCCTCCTGTGGCCGGTGCCGATGGAAAACGGGTCCGCGCCGGGACGGCCAGTTGCGGTGGCGATTGCGGCGGGCGGCCCGGCCGCGGGCGGTTCAGTGGCGGTGGCAGGCCGGGATTTCGCCTTGCTGGCGCAAGACGACCGGCGCCGGGGGCTGGCGCCCCCGGCGGACCGGTTCTTGATAACCCGCCTCCATCTTTCTTGACAGAAACGTGCGGCCGCCGCCGTTCCACGGCCGCGATACCCCCAAAAGCCCGCCCGCGCCGTCTGGGCGCGCCGCCCCCGCGTCCTATATGCCGGCAGGACACAGGATGGAGGTCACCCGCATGTTTTCCTTTCTCAACCGCAAGACCGACATGGTGACCGAGGCCGAGGCCTGGCCCGGCCGCCCCGACCCGATCCCCACCGCCGAGATGCACCATGTGTTCAAGCGCCCGCTGAAGGCGCCCGTGCCCGAGGGCTGCGAGGAGGCCGTGTTCGGCATGGGCTGTTTCTGGGGCGTCGAGCGCAAGTTCTGGCAGTTGCCGGGCGTCTGGATGACGGCGGCGGGCTATGCCGGCGGCTACACGCCGAACCCCACCTACGAGGAGGTCTGCACCGGCAAGACCGGCCATACCGAGGCGGTGCGCGTGGTCTACGACCCCGCCGAGGTCGGCTATGACACGCTGCTGCGCACCTTCTGGGAGGGGCACGACCCGACGCAGGGCATGCGCCAGGGCAACGACC
>JBNGDM010000162.1:0-7516 GCA_049975105.1 Rhodovulum sp.
GGCCAATATGGGTGGCGCGACCGGATTCGCCTAGGGCCGCGCAGGGTGCGCGCTGCCTGTCAGGGGCGGGCCGGCCGCGCCGGGGCCGCGCGGGGCCTATTCGGAGGCGAAGACATCCGTCGAGACGACGCCATCGGCCACGGCCTTGATTGTCTTGCGTTCCTGTTCGCCGCTGGGCAGCGCAAGCAGCAACACGAGCGCGCCTGCCAGCCCGGAAAAACCCAGGAGTTCGTACTTGATCGATTTCATCTGCTCTGCCTCTTTTTATCGGGCCAGCATGTCATTTGTGCGCCTGTGCGGCAATCCGTGATCGCGGAGTCGTGTGGGCGGCGTGGCGCGGGGGCGTCAGTCCAGCCGGTCGGGCAGGGTCAGGCCGCGCAGGATCTCGGCCGCCGGCATCGGGCGCTTGCCCTGGCGCTGGGCCTGGGTGATCTCGACCGCGCCGGTGCCGCAGGCGATTCGCAGCCCGTCGAGGACGGTGCCGGGGGCGCCCTGGCCCGGGACGGTGCGGGCGCGCAGCAGTTTCAGCCGTTCGCCGCCCGCCTCGCACCAGGCGCCGGGGAAGGGCGACAGGCCGTTGACCTGGCGCGCGACCTGTTCGGCCGGTTTGGTCCAGTCGATGCGGGCCTCGGCCTTGTCGATCTTTTCGGCATAGGTGACGCGGGCCTCGGGCTGGGGCGCGGGGGTCAACTCGGGCAGCCGGGCGAGCGCCTGAACGATCAGCCGGGCGCCCATGGCCGACAGGCGGTCGTGCAGGTCACCGGTGGTTTCCTGCGCGCCGATCGGGGTGGCCTCGCGCAGCAGGACGGGGCCGGTGTCCAGCCCGGCCTCCATCCGCATGATGCAGATGCCGGTTTCCGCGTCGCCCGCCATGATCGCGCGATGAATGGGTGCGGCGCCCCGCCAGCGGGGCAAAAGGGACGCGTGGATGTTCAGGCAGCCGTTGCGCGGCGCATCGAGGATGGGTTGGGGCAGGATCAGGCCATAGGCCACGACCACGGCCACGTCGGCCCCCAGCGCGGCGAAGTCGGCCTGCGCCTCGGGGGTTTTCAGCGATGTGGGGTGGCGGACGGGCAGGCCCAGCGCCGCGGCGCGGGCATGGACGGGGGTGGGGCGGTCCTTCTTGCCGCGGCCGGCGGGGCGGGGCGGCTGGCAATAGACGGCGGCGATCTCGTGGCCCGCGTCCACCAGCGCATCCAGCACCGGGACCGAGAACTCGGGCGTGCCCATGAACACCACGCGCATCAGCGGCCCCTTTGTTTCTCGGCCTTCTTCAGCAGGCGGTCGCGTTTGAGTTTCGAGAGGTTGTCGAAATACATCCGCCCGTTCAGGTGGTCGATCTGGTGCTGGACCGAGGTGGCCCAGAGGTTCACGAAATCCCGTTCTTCGGTTTCGCCATCGGCGTTCAGGAACCGCACCGTCACCGCGCGGGGCCGCTTGATCGTGGCCCAGACGCCGGGCAGGCAGGGGCTGGCCTCGTCATGGGCGTTCAGCTTGACCGATTCGTGCAGGATCTCGGGGTTGGCCATGCGGATGGCCTGGCCGCGCTCCTCGGAGCAATCGACCACTGCCAGCCGCAGCAACACGCCGATCTGGTTCGCGGCAAGGCCCACGCCCTGGCCGGGCATCGCCTCCATCGTGTCGATCATGTCGGTCCAGATCGCGCGGATCTCGTCGGTGATCTGGGCCACGGGTTCGGCGGGGGTGGACAGCCGCTTGTCGGGCCATTGCAGGATGTCGCGGATCATGCGGAATAGGCCTGTTCCAGCGCGGCGCGCAGGTCGGGCGCGACGCGGTCGAAGGTGACGATGCCGTCGAGATGGTCGATCTCGTGCTGGGCACAGATCGCGGGGAAGCCGGAGAGCGTTTCGCGCAGTTCGGTGCCGTCGAGGTCGCGCCAGCGGACGGTGATTTCTACCGACCGTTCCACGTCGGCGACGATGCCGGGGATCGACAGGCAGCCCTCGGGGCCGGTGGCGGTGTCGTCCGAGCGCGCCTCGATCACCGGGTCGAGGAAGATGCGCGGCGCGCGCGGGCCGGCGCGGCCGTTCGGGTCCATCACGAAGAGCCGTTTCAGAACGCCCACCTGGGGGGCGGCCAGACCGCGGCCGGGCGCGGCATACATCGTTTCCAGCATGTCGTCGGCGAGGGTGCGGATCTCGTCGGTGATCTCGCCCACCGGCGCGCAGGGCGTGCGCAGCCTTTCGTCGGGCCAGCGCAGGATCGGCAGGGGGGCCATCAGGCGATCCGGGTCCGCTCGCGTTTCAGCTTTTGCATCTTGCGGGTGATGAGCTGGCGTTTCAGCGGCTTGAGGTAGTCGATGAACAGCTTGCCCTCGAGATGGTCGATCTCGTGCTGGACGCAGGTGGCCCAGAGGCCGGTGAACCTGTCCTCTTTCAACTCGCCCGACGGGTCGGTCCAGCGCACGATCACCTCGGCCGGGCGGGTGACCTCGGCATAGGTTTCGGGGATCGACAGGCAGCCTTCCTCGTGGATGTTGCGATCGTCGGAGGCCCAGACGACCTCGGGGTTGAACATCGCGTAGGGATTCGGGCGCGCGCCCTCGTCCTTGGCGCAGTCCATCACGATCAGCCGGTGCGACAGGCCCAGCTGTGGCGCGGCCAGCCCGATGCCGGGCGCGTCATACATGGTTTCCAGCATGTCCTCGGCCAGGCGCTGCAATTCATCCGAGATGTCCGACACGGGGTCGGCCACCTTTTTCAGGCGCGGGTCGGGGTGGATCAGGATTGGTCGAATGCTCATGGCAGATGGATTTAGGCGAATCGATGCGCGCGCGCAATGCGACCAAGGCTTGCGCCCGCGGGTTCAGGCGCTAGGGTCGCGCCGCATGGACAGGAGGCCCCCATGGATTTCGACGAGATCATCGAGCGTCGCGGCACCCATTCGATGAAATGGGACATGATGGAGCCGATCTATGGCGTGCCCGCCGCCGACGGCATACCGATGTGGGTGGCCGACATGGATTTCCGCCCGCCGGCCTGCGTGGGCGATGCGGTGCGCCGGATGGCCGAGCACGGGGTCTATGGCTATTTCGGCGATGACGGCGCCTACAAGGCGGCGATCGGCTGGTGGATGAAGGCGCGCCACGGCTGGACGGTCGATCCGGCGTGGATCTTCACCACGCACGGGCTGGTGAACGGGACGGGTCTGTGCGTCGATGCGTTCACCGCGCCGGGCGACGGGGTGGTTCTGTTCACGCCGGTCTATCACGCGTTCGCCCGGGTGATCCGCGCGGCGGGGCGGCGGGTGGTGGAATGCCCGCTGGTCAACACGGGTGGCCGCTATGAGATGGATTTCGACGCCTATGACGGGATGGTCGAGGGGGCGAAGATGGTCATCCTGTGTTCGCCGCACAATCCCGGCGGGCGGGTCTGGACGCGGGCGGAATTGCAGGGCGTCGCCGATTTCGCGAAGCGGCATGACCTGGTGCTGGTGTCGGACGAGATCCATCACGACCTGGTCTATCCGGGGCAAAAGCACACGGTAATGGACCTGGTGGACCCGTCGGTGCGCGACCGGCTGGTGATGATGAGCGCCACGACCAAAAGCTTCAACATCGCGGGCAGCCATATCGGCAATGTCATCATCCCCGACGAGGCGCTGCGCGCGCGGTTCGGGGCGCGGATGGGGGCGCTGGGGATTTCGCCGAATTCCTTTGGCATGGAGATGGCGACGGCGGCCTATTCGTCCGAGGGGGCGGAATGGATCGACGCGCTGATGGCCTATCTGGAGGGCAACCGGCGGCTGTTCGACGATGGGGTGAACGGCATTCCGGGGCTGGCCTCGATGCCGCTGGAATCGACCTACCTGGCCTGGGTGGATTTCGCGGGCACCGGCATGGCGGCGGAGGAATTCACCGCCCGCGTGGAACGCGACGCACGGATCGCGGTGAACCACGGCCCGACCTTCGGGACGGGGGGCGAAAGTTTCCTGCGGTTCAACCTGGCCACGCCGCGCGCCCGGGTGGCCGAGGCGGTGGAGCGGCTGCAACAGGCATTCGCCGACCTGCAATAGTGCGCTGATGCAGGGGGCATGCGCGCGCCCTGCGAATATGCACAGGCCGCGATGGCCCTATCTGATGTCCTGAAAAGGAGGGCATCATGGGCCAACTGATCGACGGTGAATGGCAAACCGGCTGGTACGACACCGAAAAACACGGCGGCAAGTTCGTGCGCTGGGACTCGGCGTTCCGCAACTGGATCACGGCGGATGGCCGCCCGGGACCCAGCGGCGAGGGCGGGTTCGCGGCCGAAAGCGGACGTTATCACCTGTATGTCTCGCTGGCCTGCCCCTGGGCGCACCGCACGCTGATCTTTCGCCAGCTCAAGGGGCTGGAGGATCATATCGACGTCTCGGTCGTGCATCCCGACATGCTGGCCGATGGTTGGACGTTCTCGACCGATTTCCCCGGCGCGACGGGTGACACGCTGTATGGCCTGCCCTATCTGCGCGACGTCTATACCAAGGCCGCGCCCAAGGTGTCGGGCAAGGTGACGGTGCCGGTTCTGTGGGACAAGCGGCGGCAGACCATCGTGTCGAACGAATCGGCCGAGATCATCCGCATGTTCAATTCGGCCTTCGACGGGCTGACCGGCAACCGCGACGATTACTGGCCCGAGCACCTGCGCGACGAGATCGAAGAGGTCAACACGCGGGTCTATGACACGGTGAACAACGGGGTCTACAAGGCGGGGTTTGCCAGTTCGCAATCGGCCTATGACGAGGCCGTGGGGGCGCTGTTCGACAGCCTCGACTGGCTGGAGGACCGGCTGGCCACGCGGCGTTACCCGGTGGGCGAGCGGGTGACCGAGGCCGATTGGCGGCTGTTCACCACGCTGGCGCGCTTTGACGCGGTTTATCACCTGCATTTCAAGTGCAACCGCAACCGGCTGATCGACTTTCCGAACCTCTGGGCCTATGCGCGCGAGTTGTATCAATGGCCGGGCGTGGCGGGCACGGTCGATTTCGACCATATCGTGCGCCACTACCATTACAGCCACGACATGATTAACCCCAACCGGATCATCCCGATCAACCCGGTGATCGACTGGTGGGCGCCGCATGGGCGCGAGAGGCTGGCCGCCGCCTGAGCGGTTGCCAGACGGCGGAAGGCTGCTAGGGTTCTGTGCGACAAGCCTTTTCGGAGCCCGCCCATGCATTTCGCACCCGCGCTTGCCGCCTGCCTGGCCCTGGCGCTGGCCCCCGCCGCGCGGGCCGATACGCCCTGCGGGGGCAGCTTTTCCGGGTTCGTCGCCGGGCTGAAGGACGAGGCGGTGGCGCGCGGGCACGGCCGGGCGGCGGTGGACCGGTTCTTCGCCGCCGTGCGCCAAGACCCGGAGGTGATCCGCCGCGACCGGGCGCAGGGTTTTTTCCAGCGTGATTTCATAGACTTCTCGCGCCGGCTCATCAGCCAGAACCGGCTGGACAACGGCCGGCGCAACGCCGCCAAATACGACTCGGTCTTTACCGTGATCGAGAAACGCTTTGGCGTGTCGCGCGGCGTGCTGCTGGCGTTCTGGGCGCTGGAAACCGATTACGGCGCGGTGCAGGGCGACTTCAACACGCTGAACGCCCTGGTCACGCTGGCGCACGATTGCCGCCGGCCCGAACTGTTCCGCCCGCAGGTTTTCGCCGCGCTGAGGCTGTTCGAACGGGGCGATTTCGACCCGGCGCGCACGACGGGGGCCTGGGCGGGCGAGATCGGGCAGGTGCAGATGCTGCCAGCCGATATCCTGGAGAACGGCATCGACGGCGATGGCGACGGGCATGTGCGGCTGAAGACATCGGCGGTGGATGCGCTGATGTCTGGGGCGAACATGCTGCGCGACCTGGGCTGGCGCGCGAACGAGCCCTGGCTGCAGGAGGTGGTGATCCCCGAGGCCCTGCCCTGGGCCGATACGGGGCTGGATCACGAAAAGACGGTGGCCGACTGGGCGGCGCTGGGTGTTGCGGCGCGGAACGGCACGTTGGGGCCCGCGGGCCTGCGGGCCTCGGTGCTGCTGCCGATGGGGCGGGGCGGGCCGGCGTTCATGGCCTATCCGAATTTCCGGGTGTTCTTCGAATGGAACCGCAGCCTCGTTTACGTCACCACGGCGGCCTATCTGGCGACGCGGCTGGAGGGCGCGCCGCCCTACGATCCGCGCACTCCCGAACCGGGGCTGTCAGGGGCCGAGATGAAGGCGTTGCAGCAAAAACTGGCCGCGCGCGGCCACGACGTGGGCGGCATCGACGGCATCCTGGGCGAGATGACGCGCGCGGCGGTGCAGAAGGAACAGCAACGCCTTGGCCTTCCGGCGGATTCCTGGCCGACGCGGGCGCTTTTGGACCGGCTGTAGACCCTATGGGCCGGGCTGCGGCGCGGACAGCGCCGCTGGCGTCGACGGGGCGGGACCGTCGGCGGCGAAAATGGGCGCGGCGGCAAGCGCCGCCAGAAAAATCGCCAGAGCTATGAATTCACGCATCGGAAAACCCTCTTGCGAGGCGGTCACAAAACAGGCGGAAGTCGCAGTGGGTGCGAGTTCCGTAACGTCACTATACGCCTAATAGGCGTGCCGAAAGGTTAACGCTTTGGTGACAGCTGTGCAATCGGCAAGGTTTGGCCGATCGTCGGCAGGGCCTCGGCCGTGACCGGGAATACCGTCTAAAGATTGGAAATAAATAAGAAAAAAATGTCGCAGGGCGCGGTGTGCGCCGCCGGCGGCGTCCTCGGCCACCTGTTGCTCAAAGTGCACGCATGCCAACATTCTGCAATCATGCGGAGAATGCCGGTCGCGCCGCGGCCGATCAGGCGACCAGCGCCTCGGCCTTTTTCAGATCGACGGAGACCAGCTGGCTGACGCCCTGTTCGGCCATGGTCACGCCGAACAGCCGGTCCATCCGGGTCATGGTGATGGCATGGTGGGTGATGATCAGGAACCGCGTATCGGCGCGGCGCACCATCTCGTCCAGCAGGTCGCAGAAGCGGGTCACGTTGGCGTCGTCGAGCGGCGCGTCGACCTCGTCGAGCACGCAGATCGGGGCGGGGTTCGACAGGAACACCCCGAAGATCAGAGCGAGCGCCGTCAGCGTCTGTTCGCCCCCCGACAGAAGCGACAGCGTCGACAGCTTCTTGCCCGGCGGCTGGCACATGATTTCCAGGCCCGCCTCGAGCGGGTCGTCGGACTCGACCAGCACCAGCTTGGCCTCGCCGCCGTTGAAGAGATGGGTGAACAGCATGCCGAAATTGGAATTGACCTGCTCGAAGGCGGTCAGCAGCCGTTCGCGCCCCTCGCGGTTGAGGCTGGCGATGCCTGAGCGCAGCGCCTTGATCGCCTCTTCGAGGTCGTGCTTTTCGGCGGTGAGGGTGTCGTGCTCCTCTTGCACGGCCTTGGCGTCCTCTTCGGCGCGCAGGTTCACCGCGCCCAGCGAATCGCGCTGGCGTTTCAGGCGGGTGACGTCGTGTTCGATCTGCTCGGCGCTGGGCATGGCGTCGGGATCGGCGTCGAGCGTGTCGAGC
>JBNGDM010000163.1:0-7505 GCA_049975105.1 Rhodovulum sp.
CTCGGCGGCCCGGGCGGCCTCGGCCTGGCGGGCGGTCGCGGACTCGGCCGCGGCGCGGGCGGTGTCGAGGGCGGCCCGCGCCTCGTCCACGGTCGCGCGGGCGCGGGCGGCCTCGGATTCGTTGCGCGACAGGGTCTTGGCCGCGTCCTCGCGCAGGCGCTGGGCGGATTGGTGGCGGGCGGACAGGCGGGCCATGTCCTCGGTCTTCTGTCCCAGAACGTCCTCGCGGTCGCGCAGTACGGCGCTGGCGTCTTGCGCGGCGGCGGCGGCGGCCTCAAGCGCGGCATCGTGGCCGTCATGCGCGGCGTCGAGCTCGGCCTTTTCGGCGTCCAGCCGGGCGATGGTTTCACCCGCATCGCGGTTCAGACCGGTCTCGCGCTCGATGTCGCGGCTCAGTTGCGCGATCCGGCCGGTCAGCGTCTCGATGGTGGCGCGGGCGCGGGTTTCCTCTTCGGTCAGGGTGTCGCGCTGGACGGTGAGGCGTTGCAGGATCGCCGCGGCGATGGCCTCTTCCTCGCGCAGGGGGGGCAGGGCCTCTTCGGCGGTGTCGCGGGCGCGGGCGGCGTCGCGCGCGGCGGCCTCGGTCGCGGCGGCGGCGCGGGTGCGCTCGGTCAACTGGGCTTCGGTGGCGGCGCGGGCGGCGTCGGCCTCTTGCCAGCGGCGGAACAGCAGCATGCCCTCGGCGCGGCGCAAGTCCTCGGCGATGGCGCGATAGCGGGCGGCCTGGCGCGCCTGCCGGGCCAGTTGCGCCAGTTGCTGGGCCAGTTGCTCGATCACGTCGTCGACGCGGCCCAGGTTCTGCTCGGCGGCGTTCAGCTTCAGCTCTGCCTCGTGGCGGCGCTGATACAGGCCCGAGATGCCGGCGGCCTCTTCGAGGATGCGGCGGCGGTTGCGCGGCTTGGCGTTGATGAGTTCCGAGATCTGGCCCTGGCGGACCAGCGCGGGGGAATGGGCGCCGGTCGAGGCGTCGGCGAACAGCATCTGCACGTCGCGGGCGCGCACGTCCTTGCCGCCGACCTTGTAGGCGGAACCGGCGTCGCGGGTGATGCGGCGGACCACGTCGAGGATGTCGGAATCGTTGAATTCGGCCGGGGCCAGCCGGTCGGAATTGTCGATCTGAAGGCTGACCTCGGCGAAGTTGCGGGCGGGCCGGGTGGAGGCCCCGGCGAAGATCACATCCTCCATGCCGCCGCCCCGCATCGCGCTGGGGCGATTCTCGCCCATCACCCAGCGCAGGGCTTCCAGCAGGTTCGACTTGCCGCAACCGTTCGGCCCGACGACGCCGGTCAGCCCCTCGGCGATCACCAGGTCGGTGGGGTCGACGAAGCTTTTGAAACCGTTCAGCTTGAGCCGGGTGAACCGCAAGGGGGCGTCCTGTCCTGATTCCCGCGTGGTCCCCCGATCCTTTGGCCGGTTCCTCGCAGAGTCAAGCATGGCCCCCATCATATGGCTGGTTTGGGCGAGTTTTCCACAAGATATTGTTCGCAGCGTCGCGGCGGCGCGCCCGCTTGACCCTTTCTCGCGGCTGACGGATACACTTGGACCCAGCGAGAGGGAGCTGCCCATGCCCATCACGATCGCGACCGAAACGCCCCTGTCGGCCGATGGCCGGGCGTTGATCGAGGCCAGCGAGGCCGCCCTGCGCGCCGTCTACCCGCCCGAGGAATGTTTCAGCTATTCGGCCGAGGAATTGGCGACGCGGAACACGCAATTCCTGGTGGCGCGGGCCGGCGGGGCGCCGGTGGGCTGTGTCGCGCTGGTCGACGAGATCGCCTATGGCGAGGTCAAGCGGCTGTATGTCGATGCGGGCCTGCGCGGGCGCGGCGTCGGCCGGGCGCTGATGGAGGCGCTGGAACAGGCCGCGCGCGACCTGGGGCTGGGCTGTCTGCGGCTGGAAACGGGCGCGGCGCTGGCGGCGGCGGTGGCGCTGTACCGGCGGCTGGGGTTCGAGGAATGCGGGCCGTTCGGCGGCTATCCGGACATTGCGTCGAACATGTTCATGGAAAAGCGGATCGGGCTGGTGCTGCGGGGGCCTCAGAGCGCGGCGCAGGTCAGCTTGGCGTAGATCACCGCCGGATCGCCCGACAACGTGCCGGGCCGCACCTGGCAGCCGGTCGCCTGTTCGATCGCGACGAAGCCGCGCGCCATGACGCCCGCGCGCCGTTCCATGTTCAGCCGGATCGCCTGGGCGGTGTTGCCGTTACGCCGGACCGCAAAGGTGGACCCGTCCACCGTGACCCGCGTGCCGGGCAGCGCGCCGAAACCGGGGCCGGGCGAATCGCAGGCGGTAAGGGCAAGGACCAGCAGGATCGGGGCGGCGCGCAGCATGGCGCCATCGGGCCAGACCGGGGTTAACGGTCGGTTAACGGCGGCGATGCGCCGGTGGGGCGCGGAAGGTATTTGCAATATCTGCAATATCGGTTTAAATCACATTCGAAACATTGAATATGAATCGGAGTTCCCCATGACATCGACGGCCTCGCGCCCCGCCGACCGGTATTCGCCGCTGTATTTCCTGGCCTCGCTGGGGGCCGGGGGCCTGGCGGTGACGTTCTTCATGTACCTGTTCTTCTGGGTGCCGCACCCGGGCCAGCCCGTCCCGGTGTTCGAGGATATCGCCCGCGCCTTTCTGGGCGGTGGCCTCCTGACCCAGGGGATGATCGCGGTCGCCTATGTCGGCATCGCGGTGCTGGCGTTCCACAACATCCGGCTGCTGATCTGGAACATCGCGCAATACCGCCGGCTGAAGGGCACGCCCGAGTGGGAGGAACTGACCACCACCAATGCCGAAACCCAGTTGCTGGCGATGCCGCTGGCGCTGGCGATGAGCGTGAACGTGGGCTTCGTGCTGGGGCTGGCCTTCGTGCCGGGGCTGTGGGGCGTGGTGGAATACCTGTTCCCCATGGCGTTGATCGCGTTCGGCGCGATCGGGGTGCTGGCGTTCCGGCAGTTGGGCCATTTCTTCGGCCGGGTGCTGACCCGGGGCGGCGTGTTCGACGTGACCGCGCATAACTCGTTCGCCCAGCTTCTGCCGGCCTTCGCGCTGTCGATGGTGGCGGTAGGGTTCGCCGCCCCCGCGGCGATGAGCACCGTGCCGCTGACCGCGGGGATCAGCCTGATCGGGTCGACCTTCTTCGGGGTGGCGGCGATTCTGTACGCGGTGGTGGCGGCGATCACCGGGTTCAACTCGATGCTGCATTACGGCACCGCGCGGGAATCGGGGCCGACGCTGTTGGTGGTGATCCCGATCATGACGGTGCTGGGAATCATGTTCCTGCGCCAGGAACACGGGATGACGCACACCTTCGGGGCCGAGGGCGCGGCGGTGGAAACGCTGGTGTTCCTGTCGCGGCTGATGGCGGTGCAGGTGATCTTTCTGCTGCTCGGGTTCGTGGTGCTGAACCGGCAGGGATACTGGCGGGCCTTCGTCTTTGGCGAGGGCGATTCGGCGGGGGCCTATGCGCTGATCTGCCCGGGCGTGGCGCTGTCGGTGATGCTGCATTTCTGGCTGAACCAGGGGCTGGTGGCCTCGGGCCTGGTGGCGAAGTTCTCGGCCGGGTACTGGGCGGTTGCGGCGGTATCGGTGGCGATCCAGTTCGTGATGGTGTGGTTCACCTTCCACCTGAACCGGCGGCATTTCGGCCGGTCCCGGGGCGCGGCGGCGGTGCCCGCCGAGTGAACCGGCAAGGGGCGGCCGATGGGTCGCCCCGTTCGCCGTGCCGCCTTGCGTCCGGGCGCGGTCTGGCCGATGACCGGCGCAAAAGGAGCAGGGCACATGAAAACCATCGGCATCCTGGGCGGCATGTCCGCCTCGTCCACGGCGCTTTACTATGACGCGCTGAACCGCGGCGCGCGGGACCGGCTGGGCGGGCTGCATTCGGCGGACTTGCTGATCCGGTCGCTGGATTTCGCGGTGATCGAGGAGATGCAGGCCAGGGGCGACTGGGAGGCGGCGGGTGCCCTGTTGAACCGCGAGGCGCGCGCGCTGGAGGCCGGGGGGGCGGAGCTGCTGATCCTCGCCACCAACACCATGCACAAGCTGGCCGAGCCGATGATGGCCGGCGTTTCGATCCCGTTCCTGCATATCGCGGATGCCACGGCGGCGGCGATCCGGGCGGCGGGTCTGGCCAGGCCGGGGCTGATGGCCACGGCCTATACGATGGAGCAGACCTTTTACACCGACCGGCTGCGGGCGGCGGGTCTGACGCCGATGCTGCCCGGCCCTGAGGACCGCGAGCGGACGCACCGGATCATCTATGACGAACTGTGCCTGGACGTGATCCGCGACGAAAGCCGCGCGGCCTATGAGGGCATCGCGATGCGGTTGGCGAAACGCGGGGCGGATTGCCTGATCCTGGGCTGCACCGAGGTGGGGCTGCTGTTGAACGCGGACAACGTGCCCGTGCCGGTGTTCGACACCACGCAAGTGCATTGCGCCGCGGCGCTGGATCGGGCGTTGGCGGGGTAGCCGAGAGCGGGCCGCGCCCGCCCACCGGGGAGGGGTGAACCGGCTTTGAGGAAATGGGCCGGGGGCGTGTTTCGCGGGTGAACGGGCAGAGCCCCTGACAGGTGCGGCCCCGATCGCATGGTGCAACGCCAGATCGCCGGGGGCGCAGCCCCCGGCGCCGGTCGCCTCGCGCAGCGAGGCGAAACCCGAAAGATCAGATGACCCCGTGCCGCCCGATGCCTAGCGGCCCTCGCCCATCGCCCGCGCCTCGGACAGGGTAAAGCCTGTGGCCAGCGCCTCGGGGTCGAGGCGGAGTTCCACCACGAAGGGGCCTTTGGCGGCCAGAGCACGCTCCATCGCGGCGGGGAAATCCGCCTGCTCGGCCACCGTGACGCCGTCGCCGCCATAGGCCCGCGCAAGGGCGGGGTAGTCGGGGTTCGCAAGATCCGTGCCGCTGACGCGCCCCGGATAGGTGCGTTCCTGGTGCATGCGGATCGTGCCGTAGCGGCCGTTATTTGCGACGATCACCACCGGTTTCGCGTCGTGCTGCACGGCGGTCGACATCTCGTTCAGCGTCATCTGGAAACAGCCGTCGCCCGCAAGGCAGATCACCGGGCGGTCCGGGTGTTCGAGGCTGGCCGAGATCGCCGCCGGAAAGCCGTAGCCCATGGAACCCGAGGTGGGGGCAAGCTGGGTGCCATGGCCCTTGAACGCGAAATAGCGGTGCAGGAAGGCCGCGTAATTGCCCGCGCCGTTGGTCACGATCGCGTCCTCGGGCAGGTGGTCGGACAGCCAGGCGATGACCTGTTCCATCTTGACCGCGCCGGGGGTTTCCCGGGGCGTGGTCCAGGCGTCGTACTCGGCGCGGGCGGCGGCGGTCCACGCGGCCCAGGGGCCGGGGCGGGCGGGCAGGGCGGCCAGCGCCGCCACCATGGCGGGGGCGGGCAGGGCGATGCCCGGATCGGGCCGCCAGACCCGGCCCAGCTCATCCGGGTCGGGATGGACATGGACGATGCGCGGGCCGGGGCGTGTGGGATCGAGCAGCGTGTAGCCGTTGGTCGCGGTGTCGCCCAGCCGGGTGCCCAGGGCCAGGATCAGGTCGGCCTGGGCCAGCCGGGCGCCCAGTTTCGGGTTCATCCCCACGCCCAGGTCGCCCACGTAATGGGAATGGCGGTTGTCCATGTGGCCCTGGCGGCGGAAGGTCACCGCCACCGGCAGGTCGAAGCCCTCGGCGAACCCGGCCAGCTGGGCGGCGGCCTCGGGCGACCAGTGCGGCCCGCCGACCACGACCAGCGGGCGCCGGGCCCGGGCCAGCGCCTCGGTGATGGCCGCGACCTGGGCCGGGCTTGCCTCGGGGGCGATGCGGGCGGGGGGCGCGATGTCGGGCACGTCGGCCGCCGCGCTCAGCATGTCCTCGGGCAGGGCAAGGACCACCGGGCCGGGCCGGCCGGACGTCGCCACGTGGAAAGCGTGCGAGATGTATTCGGGCAGGCGTTCTGTCTGATCGACCTCGGCGGCCCATTTCACCAGCGGGCCGAAGAAGCGGCGGTAATCGACCTCTTGAAACGCCTCGCGGTCGCGGTCGGCGCGCGCGATCTGGCCCACGAAGACCACCATCGGCGTCGAATCCTGCCGCGCGACATGCAGCCCGCTGGCCGCGTTCGACGCCCCCGGCCCGCGGGTGACGAACAGCACGCCGGGCTGGCCGGTCATCTTGCCATGGGCCTCGGCCATCATGGCGGCGCCGCCCTCGTGCCGGCAGACGATGTTGGGAATCCCGGCGTCATACAGCCCGTCGAGCGCGGCGAGAAAGCTTTCGCCCGGGACCGAAAAGACCCGTTTCACCCCCTGAACCGCCAGCTGATCCGCCAGGATGCGCCCGCCATGCCGCGCCATGTTCCACCCTCCGTTCCGTTTGCCGCGCACCCTGCGGCAAGCCCGCGGCGGGGGCAAGCCGGTTGCTCTGCCGCGCGGGCGGGTTAGCTTTGGGGCGACAGTGCAACGGAGGGACGGCATGGCCGAACACAGGCTTTTGGGGATTTCGGGGTCGCTGCGGCGCGAGTCCTTCAACACCAAGCTGATGCGCGAGGCGGCGCGGATCTTCGACCCCGAGGCGTTCACCGAGGCGGACCTGCGGCTGCCCCTCTATGACGGCGACATCGAGGCCACGCAGGGCATCCCGCCCGAGGTGCAGCGCCTGGCCGACCAGATCGCGGCGGCGGATGCGGTAGTGATCGCGGGACCGGAATACAACAAGTCGATCTCGGGCGTGCTGAAGAACGCGCTGGACTGGGTCAGCCGAACCAAGGGCAATCCCTGGGCGGACAAGCCGGTGGCGATCCTGTCGGCGGCGGCGGGGGCCGCGGGCGGGCCGCGCACGCAATTCGCGCTGCGCCATTGCCTGGTGGCGTTCCGGCCGCGCCTGTTGCAGGGGCCCGAGGTGATGGTGGGCAATGCCAGCCAGCAATTCGACGCGGAGGGGCGGCTGACCAACGAGGTCGGGCAGAAGCTGCTGGAGGAGTTGATGGCGGCGCTGAAGGCCGAGATCGGACGTTAGGGGGCAGGGTTCGCGATCTCGATCAGGTTGCCGTCCGGGTCGCGGACATAGATCGACAGGATCGGCCCGGTAGCGCCGGTGCGGGGCATCGGGCCTTCCTCGACCGTGACGCCCAACGCACCCAGATGCGCCCGCCAGTCCCAGAGCGGTGCGGGGCTCAGGAAACACAGGTCCGCGCTGCCAGGGCGCGGCGCGCGGGCGTGCGGCGCGAATTCGGCGCCCGCGACATGCAGGTTGATCTTCTGCGCGCCGAACAGCAGGGCGGTCCGGGTGCTGCCATCGGAGGGCAGGAACCGTTGCGCGCGCATCCCCAGCACACGGGTATAGAACGCCAAGCTGGCCTCGGGATCGGTGACGGTCAGGACCAGGTGGTCGAGTGCGGAAACCTGCGGTGCCATGCGTGTTGCGCCCCCCTGCGGCTGCGACTAGCGTGCCGACCATGGACGATCCCGCCGCCCCGACGCAAATCCTTCGCGATGCGATGGACCCGCCGCGCGCCGC
>JBNGDM010000164.1:0-7441 GCA_049975105.1 Rhodovulum sp.
GCGTCAGCCGGGGCGAAACTCGAAAGGCCGCGCCGCTCTATACCGTGTCGAGATAAAGCGAGAGCCGCGCGTCCGCGTCGAGCGCGGCCACGCGGCGCGCCTCCTGCCGCTTGGTCATGGCGTAGTTGCGGATCAGCCCGGCGGGGAAGAGGCGCGCGATGCGCGGGCTGGCCTCGAAGGCCTCGATCGCGCCCTGCCAGCAGGTTGGAATCTGCGGCAGGTCCTGGTCGTAGGCGTTGCCGGTGATCGGTGGCGGCGGGCTCAAGCCGTCCTCGATACCCTGCAGCGCCGCGCCCAGCACCGCGGCGATGAGCAGGTAGGGGTTGATGTCGCCGCCCGCCACCCTGTGTTCGATCCGGCGGGCGCGCGGACTGCCGCCGGGGATCCGGATCGCCGCGGTGCGGTTCTCCTCGGCCCAGCAGATGCCGGTGGGCGCGTGCGCGCCGGGCACCAGCCGGTCGTAGCTGCCCGCATGCGGCGCGAGGACCAGCGTCATGTCGGGCAGCGCGGCCAGGCAGCCCGCGACGGCCTGGTGCAGCCGTTCGGGGCCGTCGGGGTGTGCGTCCTCGAAGATGTTGCCGCCCTCGGCATCCAGCACCGAGAAATGCACGTGCAGCCCGTTGCCCGCGTGGTCCGGGTAGGGCTTGGCCATGAAGCTGCCGGCCAGCCCGTGGCGCCGGGCCAGCCCCTTGACCAGCATCTTGAACAGCCAGGCGTCGTCGGCCGCGGTCATCGCCTGGCCGTGCATCAGGTTCACCTCGAACTGGCCCATCCCGCTTTCGCTGATCGCGGCGTCGGCGGGAATGTCCATCGCCTCGCAGGCGTCGTAGAGGTCGGTGAAGAACGCGTCGAACGCATCCAGCGTGCGCAGGGACAGGATTTCCGCCGCCTCCCGCCGCTTGCCCGAGCGGGGCGAGCGGGGCGCGTGGATGCCTTCCCCCGAATCGTCGACGAGATAGAATTCCAGCTCGGTCGCGACCTGCGGGCGCCAGCCGCGCGCGGCATAGGCGTCCAGCACGCGGGCGAGCGCCTGGCGCGGGCAGCCTTCGAAGGGGGCGCCGTCCTCGGTGAACATCCACAGCGGCAACAGCGCGGTCGGCGCCTCCAGCCAGGGCATCGGCACGAAGCCGCGCCCGGTGGGCCGCAGCACCCCGTCGCGGTCGCCGGTTTCGAACACCAGCGGGCTGTCCTCGATATCCTCGCCCCAGATGTCGAGGTTGAGCACCGAGAGCGGAAACCGCGTGCCCTCCTCGGCGACCTTGCCGGCAAAGCGCGAGGGCAGGCGCTTGCCGCGGGCCTGGCCGTTCAGGTCGCAGGCGGCCACCCGGATCGTGCGGACCTCGGGGTGCTCGCGCAGCCAGGCGGTCATCGGACCAGTTGCGTGGGCACCCGCAGACGCAGCCGCGGGCGGCTGTCCTGGGGCAGGTGGCGGTTGAGCCGGCGGTTGATCAGCCCGAAGATCGCGATGATGACCAGCGTCAGCAGGATGAAATAGGCCGCCGCGATCGGGTAGGCGATGAAGGGGTTGAAGGTCTTGTCGGCGAAATACTTGGCGTAGTACAGCGCGTCGCCCTTCTGCTGCCAGGCCGGGAAGCCCGAGAAATAGACCAGCGCCGTGGCGTGGAACAGGAAGATCGCCTCGTTGGTGTAGGCGGGCCAGGCCAGCCGCAGCATCGTCGGCCAGACCACGCGGCGGAACTTGGCCCAGCCCGACAGGCCATAGGCATCCGCCGCCTCCAGGTCGCCCTTGGGCACCGAGCGCAGCGCGCCATAGAAGATCTCGGCCGAATAGGCGGCGGTGTTCAGGAACAGCACGATCAGCCCCCCCGCCCAGGCCCGCGTCAGCCAGCGCGTCTCGGCGGTGATCTGGATGAAGAACAGGTCGATCTCGATCCCCGATTTCGGCAAGAGCACGAAGGCCTCGTAGGCCAGGAAGAACTGGATGAACAGCGGCGAGCCGCGGAACAGGAAGATGAACCATTCCGCCGGTTTGCGCACCGCCCAAAGCGGGCTGAGCCGGGCCAGCGCCACCGCGGTCGCCAGGAAGAACCCGGCCAGAAGCGCCAGCGCCCCGAAATAGACATTCCAGATCAGCCCCGAGCCGATCAGCGTCGCCTGTTCGCACAGCGTGAAATCGCTGCGCGGCAACAGCCGCTCGCCGATCCCGACCGAGCGCAGCGCGTAATCCTGGATCGTTTCAAGGCAGCTCATGCGGCGGCCTTTCGCTGGGCTTCGCCTGCCATCGTGGCCTGTCCATGGGACAGCCGCACCGTCAGCCGTCCCAGCACCAGTTCCGAAACCTTGGTCAGCGCAAGGTAGAACACCAGCAGCGCGAGGAAGTAGTAAAGCCGCCAGTCGGGGTGCGGATAGGCGTAGATCGAGGTTTTCGACCCGCCCAGTTCGCGTGCCCAATAGACGATATCCTCGACCCCCAGGAGGAACAGCAGCGGCGTGGCCTTGATGAGGATCATCCACAGGTTCGACAGGCCGGGCAGGGCATAGACCCACATCTGCGGCACGAGGATCCGCCAGAAGGCCTGGCGCGGCGTCATGCCATAGGCCTCGGCGGTTTCCATCTGCGCCCGCGACACCGCCCGCATCGCGCCGTAAAGCACGTTCGCCGCGAAGGCGCCGAACACCACCGCAAAGGCCAGCACCGCCAGGAAGAATCCATAGGTTTCATGCACCCATTGCGGGCTGGTCGACAGCGGCAGCTTGGCCTGGGTGCAGACCACGAAATCGCTGCCCTGCCGGATCGGTTCCGTCCAGTCGGGGCATTTCGCCTTGTGCCGCAGCCACTCGAACGCCTGGTCCAGCGCGACCGGCACGAACAGGAAAAAGATGATATCGGGCACGCCCCGCACCATGGCGGTATAGGCCCGGCCCAGCCATTGCAAAGGCCAGATGCGCGAGCGCGCCGCCATCGCGCCGCCGAACCCGAACAACAGCGCTGCGGGCGCGGTGACGGCCAGCAGGACCATCACCGTCCCGAACGAGGCGTAAAAGGCCATATGCTTGCCGCTGGTCAGGTAGCAGGCAAGCCAGTGCAGGCCTTCGAGCGTGGAGGGATCGGCGCAGGACGCGAACATCGGATACCGGGGGCGGCGCCGGGGCCGCCCCCGTCAGCCCGTCAGAAGCGCGGCGAGTCTTCGCCGAGCCACTTGATGATCAGCTCGTTCAGCGTGCCGTCGTCCTTCATCGTCTGGATGGCGGCGTCGAACTTGCCGCGAAGGTCCGGGTCGGATTCACGGAACGCCATGCCGATGCCGCCGCCCAGCGGGGTATCCTCGCCCACGAAGACCAGGTCGCCCTCCTCGACCACGGGGATAAGGAAATCCTTGTCGGCCATCACCGCGTCGGCCTCGCCGTTGCGCACCGCGGCGATCGTGTCGTCGGGGTTCGGGAATTCCAGAAGCGTCGCGCCGGTGTCGACCACGTGGTTGGCCTGGATCGTGCCGGTCTGGGCGGCGACCACGCCGCCCTCGATATCGGCATCCTCGGACAGCGCGGCATAGGCCGACGGCGAGGGCGGCGTGTAGTTCTGGGTGAAATCGACGACCTCTTCACGCTCGGGGGTGATGCTCATCCCCGCGATGATCGCGTCGTAATTGCCCGACACCAGGTTCGGGATGATCGAATCCCAGTCGTTCGTCACCCACTCGCAGGTCAGTTCGGCCCGCGCGCACAGCTCGTCGCCCAGCTCGCGCTCGAACCCGTCGACCTCGCCGTTGTCGTTGATGAAGTTGTACGGAGGATAGGCGCCCTCGGTGCCCAGGCGCACCACGTCCTGCGCAAGGCCCATGCCCGCCGACAGCGCCAGCGCCGCGGTGCCAAGGATCAGGTTCTTCATTCTTACTCTCCCGTTGGTTGGATCGGCGGATCAGGCCGCCACGGTTGCACTGAGAAACTGTTTCAGACGTTCGGATTTCGGGGCGCCGAACAGCCGGTCCGGCGGGCCCTCTTCCTCGATCAGGCCCTGGTGCAGGAACACCACGTGGTCCGAGACATCGGCGGCCAGCCGCATGTCGTGGGTGACCAACATCATGGTCCGGCCTTCCTCGGCCAGCGCCTTGATCACGCGCACGACCTCCTGTTCCAGTTCCGGGTCCAGCGCCGAGGTGGGTTCGTCGAACAACAGTGCGCGCGGCTGCATCGCCAGCGCGCGCGCGATGGCGGCGCGCTGCTGCTGCCCGCCCGAAAGCTGGGCGGGGAAGACATCGCACTTGTCGCCGATGCCCACCTTGTCGAGCAGGGCGCGGGCGCGTGTCTCGACCTCGCCCCGATCCTCGCCCAGCACGGTGACCGGCGCCTCCATCACGTTCTGCAGGATCGTCATGTGGGCCCACAGGTTGAACTGCTGGAACACCATCGACAGGTTGGTGCGGATGCGGATCACCTGCTTGCGGTCGGCGGGGTGGCGGCCCGGCCCGTTGCCGCGCCAGGTGACGGGCTCGCCCTCGAACAGGATGTCGCCCTGCTGGCTGTCCTCCAGCAGGTTGGCACAGCGCAAAAGCGTGGATTTGCCCGACCCCGACGACCCGATCAGCGAGACCACATCGCCCTTTTTCGCGGCGATACTGACGCCTTTCAGAACCTCCAGCGCGCCATAGCTCTTGTGGAGGTCGCGGATTTCCAGAACGGGTGGGTTGGGGTCTGTCACGGGCATCCGGTAAGATTGCTTAACGGCCCCGGAGTAGGGCGCAAATCCGTCGCGATTGCAACGGGGAACTGGCGCGAACCCGGGCGAATGCCTAGGATTTGGGCAGAAACGGCGGGATCGCTCGCCCAGAGGTTTTCCTTGAATGGCTTCGGGGAAAATCTTGCGGCCTGCGGCCCCGTGCCGCCGCTCCCCGGGCTCAGCCCTCGCGCCGCGCCTCGGCACGGTGGCGGGCCAGCGCGCTGTCGCGGTCGTTCACCCCCAGAAGGTTCGCCACCAGCCGCAGCAGGCTGTCCTCTTCCTCGTCGCGGATGCCATCGGCCAGCACCACCTCCCACAGCGCCTCGATCACCGCCTCGCGGTCCTCGTAGGGCACGGCGTCCTTGATCGCGCGGGTAAAGCGGACGGTATCGGGCGCCTCGTCCTCCAGCGCCTCGGCCTGCCGGCGCAGCGCCCGCGCGCCGGGCGCGTCCAGACCATAGCGGGTGGCCAGGATACGCTCGATCCGGTCGACCTCTTCATGGGCGTATTCCCCGTCCGACCGCGCGATCCGCACCAGAAGGGCGGACAGCGCCAGCCGCGCGTCGCTATCGGGCAGGCGTTGGGGTTCGGGCTGAATCAGGCGGCACAGGAAATCGGCGAACATGGGCGCAGATATAGGATCTTGCGGCGCGCTGGGAAAGCGGTCTTGCGCATCACGCCTGGGTGACAGGCGCTATCCGACGGGAAGCGGACAACCGAACCGGATATCGTCCAGCGACACCCCGCCCCGGTCGGTATTGGTGACCAGAACCCCGGCGATATCGGCGGCCCGCCCGTCACGCACGACTCCCAGGTCGCTGATCCCCGCGGGCAGCGACAGCGCGACCTGCCCGATCAGCTGCCCCGAGCGCGCGAAAAACGCCAGCGTGACGGTGCCCCGGTGATCGGCCCGCGTGCCCAGGGCGTCGGTGTATTCGGTATGGATGCGCAGCGCCACGGCGCAGCTGTCGGCGTCGAACAGGATCGCCGCGGCGCCTTCGCCCCGGCCCTCGGGCCCGGGCCAGCCCTCCGGGCCCAGCGGATACAGCGCGTTCGACCCGAAGGCCCGGTGAAACGACACCGACAGCCCGTGCCCCGGCGCGCCGGGCTCCAGCGCCAGCGGTGCGTCCGGCGCGCCGGCGGCGATGGCATCGAACCGGTCGCCGCCTTCCGCGCGCTCCACCAGCGCCTGCCCGGCAAAGCGTTCGCCGATCCGCCCGCCCGCGAAGGCATAGCCGAAATGCAGATCGTGCCCCGGTTCGGGCAGGGGGGGCAGGGCCTCGAAATCGACGCGGCCGCGCGTCGTCGCGGCGATGTCGTCATAGGGAACGGCGATCAGCGGCCCGGCGGGCGCGGCCAGCGGCAGGCAGACCGCCAGGCCCGCCGCCAGCGCCGACCGCATCACACCAGCCGCGAGGTTTCCACCGCCGCCCGGATGAAATCGGCGAACAGCGGATGCGGCGCGAAGGGTTTCGATTTCAGCTCGGGGTGGAACTGCACGCCGATGAACCAGCGGTGGTCCTTCCATTCCACGATCTCGGGCAGGCGGCCATCGGGCGACATGCCGGAAAACACCAGCCCGCAAGCCTCCAGCTTGTCGCGATACTTGATGTCCACTTCATAGCGGTGGCGGTGGCGTTCCTCGATCACCGTCTTGCCGTAGATTTCCGCCACGCGCGAACCTTCGGCCAGGTGCGCGGTATAGCTGCCCAGCCGCATCGTCCCGCCCTTGTCGTCCTCGACCTTGCGCTGGACGGTGGCGTTGCCCTGCACCCATTCCTTGAGGTGATAGACAACCGGCGTGAAGCGTTTTTTCCCGGCTTCGTGGTCGAATTCCTCGGACCCCGCATCGGACAACGCGGCGACATTGCGCGCCCCCTCGATCACCGCCATCTGCATGCCAAGGCAGATACCCAGATAGGGCACGTCGCGGGTGCGGGCGAACTGGGCGGCCTTGATCTTGCCCTCGGTGCCGCGCTCGCCAAAGCCGCCGGGTACCAGGATCGCGTGGAATCCCTCCAGCCAGGGGCCCGGATCCTCGCGTTCGAAGATCTCGGCGTCGATCCACTCGGCCTTGACCCGCACGCGGTTCGCCATGCCGCCATGGGTCAGCGCCTCGGCGATGGATTTGTAGGCGTCTTCCAGCTGGGTGTACTTGCCCACGATGGCCACCCGCACCTCGCCCTCGGCGTTGAAGATGCGGTCGGCCACGTCCTCCCATTTCGACAGGTCGGGCTTGGGCGCCGGGCTGATCTGGAAGGCGTCCAGCACCGCCTGGTCCAGCCCCTCGCGGTGATAGGCCAGCGGCGCCTCGTAGATCGACTTGAGATCCTGGGCGGCGATCACGCTGTCGGGGCGCACGTTGCAGAACAGCGCCAGCTTTTCGCGCTCCTTGGCCGGGATCGGCCCCTCGGAGCGGCAGACCAGCACGTCGGGCGCGATGCCGATGGACCGCAATTCCTTGACCGAATGCTGCGTGGGCTTGGTCTTCAGCTCGCCCGAGGCGCGGATATAGGGCAAAAGCGTCAGGTGCATGAAGATGCACTGGCCGCGCGGCTTGTCCTGGGAGAACTGGCGGATCGCCTCGAAGAAGGGCAGCCCCTCGATATCGCCCACGGTGCCGCCGATCTCGCAAAGCATGAAATCGACCTCATCCTCTCCGATGGCAATGAAGTCCTTGATTTCATTGGTGACGTGCGGGATCACCTGGATCGTCTTGCCCAGGTAGTCGCCGCGGCGTTCCTTTTCCAGCACGGTGGAATA
>JBNGDM010000165.1:0-7434 GCA_049975105.1 Rhodovulum sp.
GGCCATAGCCGCCGGGCGCCGTGCCGCCCCCGCAGGCGCCAAGCGCGAGCGTTGCGACAAGGGCCGCGACGGGGGCGAAATGGGCGATCCTGCTCACCGGGTCTGCCGTGCCGTTCTGTTCCGTTCCGCCTTCAGGGCTAGCCCGGACGCGCGCCCCTGTCGAGACGCTATGCGCCGGGGCGCGCGGCCCTGTCCGGTTCCGTCATCAGCGCGCGGCGCGAGTTCGAGGCGAATTCCCGCCGCCACAGCACCCAGACGGTCAGCGCCGCCGACAGGATCAGCGGCCCCGCGCCCAACAGCCAGGCCAGCCCCGCCAGCGCGAAGTAAAGCGAGCGCATGCCCCGGTTGAAGCTGCGCGCGGCGGTGATGTTGATCTCGGCGGCCTGGGCCGCGCGGGGCAGGGCGTCGGGGTCCGCGGGGTCGTTCGGCACGGCGGCCATGATCACCGCGCAATAGCCGAACAGCCGGTGCGACCAGACGAATTTCAAAAAGGCATTGGCCACGAACAGCAGGATCGCCAGGATCTTCAGCTCCCACACCACGGACGGGGCGGTGTCCAGCGTCAGGTCCTCGGCCAGCCCCAGCAGGCGTTCGGTATTGCCGATCAGCGCCAGCCCGCCGCCGATGATGATCATCGAGGCCGAGGCGAAGAAGGTCGTCCCCTGGCGCAGCGTCGACAGGATATTGGCGTCGAAGATGCGCGGCTGGCGGGTGACCAGATGGCGCATCCATGCGCGGCGATAGCGCGTCATCAGCACCGAGACCGACGGCCGCGCCGCCGACGGGTGCTCGATCCGCCATCCGATCCCGACCCAGGCCGCGACCCAGGTGGCCAGCGCGGCGGCATCGAGCGGAGTGAAGAACGCGATCCGGTCCAGGAGTTCCATGGGGCGCAAGGTAGACCCAAGGGAAAGCGCTTGCCAGATGGCAATATTGGTTATAATTATTGACCAATTCGGCGAAGGAGAGGCGCCCATGGACATGCCCGTCCCGAACGCGGCGGTCATCGCGAAGAAAGAGCACGTGGTGGCGCGCCTGCGCTCCGTCCTGCCCGGGGACGCGGTGATCCACGACCCCGCCGAGACCCGCGCCTATGAATGCGATGCGCTGACCGCCTATCGCTGCCCGCCGCTTGCCGCCGTTCTGCCCGCCACGACCGACGAGGTCGCCGCGGTGCTGCGCATCTGCCACGAAGAGGGCGTGCCGGTGGTGCCGCGCGGCTCGGGCACGTCGCTCGCGGGCGGCGCGATGCCGACGGCCGACAGCGTGATCCTGGGCGTGTCGCGGCTGACCGAGGTGCTGGAGGTCGATTACGACAACCGTTTCATCCGGGTGCAGACCGGACGCACGAACCTGTCCGTCACCGGCGCGGTGGAGGAGGAGGGATTCTTCTATGCCCCCGACCCGTCCTCGCAGCTGGCCTGCGCCATCGCGGGCAATATCGCGATGAACTCGGGCGGGGCGCATTGCCTGAAATACGGGGTGACGACGAACAACCTGCTGGGGGTGACCCTGGTGCAGATGGACGGCACCGTGGTCGAGATCGGCGGCGCCTACATGGATGCGGGCGGCTATGACTGGCTGGGGCTGATCTGCGGGTCCGAGGGACAGTTGGGCGTGGTGACCGAGGCGACCCTGCGCATCCTGCCGAAACCCGAGGGCGCGCGCCCCGTGCTGATGGGCTTCGACAGCTCCGAGGTGGCCGGGGCCTGCGTTGCCGACATCATCAAGGCGGGCGTCCTGCCCGTGGCGATCGAGTTCATGGACCGCCCCTGCATCCGCGCGACCGAGGCTTTCGCGGGTGCCGGCTATCCCGATTGCGAGGCGCTGTTGATCGTCGAGGTCGAGGGCAGCGCGGCGGAGATCGACGAACAGCTGGGCGTGATCCTTCAGATCGCGCGCAAGCATGACCCGGTGGAATTGCGCGAAAGCGGGTCCGCCGAGGAAAGCGCGCGGATCTGGCTGGGCCGGAAATCGGCCTTTGGCGCGATGGGGCAGATCAACGATTACATGTGCCTGGACGGCACAATCCCGGTCTCGGCCCTGCCGCTGGTGCTGCGCCGGATCGGCGAGATGTCGAAGGAATACGGGCTGGGCGTGGCCAACGTGTTCCACGCGGGCGACGGCAACATGCACCCGTTGATCCTGTTCGACGCGAACAAGCCCGGCGACCTGGAGCGGTGCGAGGCGTTCGGCGCGGATATCCTGAAGCTGTGCGTCGAGGTGGGCGGCTGCCTGACCGGCGAGCATGGCGTGGGCATCGAGAAGCGCGATTTGATGAGCGTGCAATTCGACCCGGCCGATATCGAGGCGCAATTGCGGGTGAAGGACGTGTTCGATCCGAAATGGCTTTTGAACCCGGCCAAGGTGTTCCCGCTGGCGGCGACGGCGGCGCGGCGGGCAGGGTAGGGCAGGGGGCGCTGCCCCCTCTTGTCCTGCGGACAATTCACCCCCGGGGTATTTGGACCAAGAAGAATGATCAGACCCGAGACAGAGGCCGACCTGGCCGAGGCAGTGGCGGCGGCCCAGGGGCCGCTGAGGATCCTTGGCGGCGGCACGCGGGGCGTGGGCCGGCCCGTCGAGGGCACGGCGCTGTCGGTGGCGGGGCTGGCGGGGGTTGAGCTGTATGAACCGGGCGCCTTGACGCTGGTGGTCAAGGCGGGCACGCCGCTGGCCGAGGTCGAGCGCGTGCTGGCCGCCGAGGGGCAGCGCCTGGCCTTCGAGCCGATGGATCACCGCGGCTTGCTGGGCACCGGGGGCGACCCGACGATCGGCGGCGTGGTGGCGGCGAATGTTTCGGGGCCGCGGCGCATCCAGGCCGGCGCCTGCCGCGACGCGCTGATCGGGGTGCGTTTCGTCGACGGGCGGGGGCAGGTGGTGCGCAACGGCGGCCGGGTGATGAAGAACGTCACCGGCTATGACCTGGTCAAGCTGATGGCGGGCAGCCGCGGCACGCTGGGCGTGTTGACCGAGGTGGCCTTCAAGGTGCTGCCCGCGCCGGAAAGCGTGGCGACGCTGACCCTGCATGTCGAGGACAGCGGCCCGGCCTTCGACGCGATGACCCGCGCGATGAAAAGCCCCTTCGAGGTGTCGGGGGCGGCCTGGGCCCCGGGGTCGGGCGCGGTGCATCTGCGGCTGGAGGGGTTTTCCGGATCGGTCGGCTATCGCGCCGGGCGGCTGACCGACCTGGTGGGCGATCTGGGCGAGGTGACGGTCGAGACCGGGGCCGAGGCGAACGCGGCGCTGTGGCGCGCGATCCGCGATGCCGAGGCGCTGGCCGATCACCCCTATGTCTGGCGGGTGTCGATGGCGCCGGGCGCGATGCGCAGGGGCTTCGTGGCCGATCTGGATCGGACCGCGCGGTTCGACCGGTTGCTGGACTGGGCGGGCGGGCTGTGCTGGATCGGCATGAGCGAGGCGCAGGCGGCCGAGTATGCGCCGCGCTACGGCGCGGATGACGCGCCCTCGGGCGTGGTCCGGTTCCACCGCGACCTGCAAGAGGCGATGGCCGACCCGGAACTGGGCGGGGGGCATGCCACGCTGGTCAAGGGGCCCGCGGCGCTGCGCGCCGAGGTGCCGGTGTTCCAGCCCGAGCCCTCGCCGCTGGCCGCGCTGGCCCGTGGCCTGCGCGCGCAGTTCGACCCGCGCGGTATCCTGAACCCCGGTTTGATGGGCTGAGCCGATGCAGACGAATTTCACCGAAGAGCAGTTGCAGGACCCCGGCATCGCACGCGCGAACGAGATCCTGCGCGCCTGTGTCCATTGCGGGTTCTGCACCGCGACCTGCCCGACCTACCAGGTGCTGGGCGATGAACTAGATTCCCCGCGCGGCCGGATCTACCTGATCAAGGACATGCTGGAAAACGACCGGCCCGCGGACGAAAAGACCGTCAAGCATATCGACCGCTGCCTGTCCTGTCTCGCCTGCATGACCACCTGCCCCTCGGGGGTGCATTACATGCACCTGGTCGACCATGCCCGCGCCCATATCGAAAAGACCTACAAGCGGCCCTTTTCCGACCGGGCGCTGCGCTGGGTGCTGGCGCATGTCTTGCCCTATCCGGCGCGGTTCCGGTTGGCGATGCGGCTGGCGAAGATCGGCAAGCCCGTCGCCGCGCTGCTGCCCGATGCGCGGATCAAGGCGATGCTGGCGATGGTGCCCCAGACCTTGCCCAAGCCCAGCCCCAACGACGCGCCGCAGGTCTTCCCGGCGCAGGGCGCGCGCAAGATGCGGGTGGCGCTGTTGACGGGCTGCGCGCAGCGGGCGCTCGATACCGATATCAACGATGCCACCATTCGGCTGCTCAGGCGGCTGGGCTGCGAGGTGGTGATCGCGCGCGGCATGGGCTGCTGCGGGGCGCTGACCCATCACATGGGGCGTGAACAGGACAGTCACGCCATGGCCGCCCGCAACATCCGCGCCTGGGGCGCCGAGATCGCGGGCGAGGGGCTGGATGCCATCGTCATCAACACCAGCGGTTGCGGCACCACGGTCAAGGATTACGGCCACATGTTCCGCAACGATCCGCTGGCCGGGCAGGCGCAGGCGGTGGCGGATCGCGCGATGGATGTGTCCGAACTTCTGGCCCGGCTGGACCTGCCGGCAGGCGCGGGCGGCATGCGCGTCGCCTATCACGCCGCCTGCTCGCTCCAGCATGGCCAGCAGGTCAAGACCGCGCCCAAGGACTTGTTGAAACGCGCGGGGTTCGAGGTGGTCGAACCCGCGGATTCGCACCTGTGCTGTGGTTCGGCGGGCACCTACAACCTGCTGCAACCCGAGATTTCCGCCCAGCTGAAGGACCGCAAGGTGCGCACGCTGGAAGCGAAGGACCCCCAGGTGATCGCCACGGGCAATATCGGCTGCATGATGCAGATCGGCTCGGGCACCGGGGTGCCGGTCGTCCACACGGTGGAATTGCTGGACTGGGCCACCGGCGGGCCGCGGCCCCGCGCGCTGGGTGCGGGCTGACCCGCCGGGTTTCGCCGCCCGGCCATAATCTTGCCGCGACCGCCTGCTAGCCGGAGGGCATGCGACGGGCTTTCTGGCATCTTCCGGCGTTGGCCGGTCTGGTTTTCACGCTGTTCGCGGGCCTGGCCGTGGCGAAGGACGTGCCGCTGCGGTCCTTGGCCACGGGCGACGAGTCGAAGGGGTGGCAGGCCGTCGGGCGGCTGGATTTCGGTGGCGACGGCTTCTGCACCGGCGCGCTGATCGCCCCAGACCTCGTGCTGACCGCCGCGCATTGCCTGTTCGACAAGCTGTCGGGCGCACCCGTCCCGCTGGCCGCCATGGAATTCCGCGCCGGCTGGCGCAATGGCCGGGCCGAGGCCTATCGCAAGGTGCGCCGCGGCATCGTGCATCCCGATTACGATTACGGCGACGAGGCGACGATGGCGCGGGTGGCCCATGACCTCGCCCTGTTGCAGCTCGACCGGGCGATCCGCCTGCCGGGGCTTGCCCCCTTCGCCACCGCGGGCAAGCCGCGCAAGGGCGACGAGGTGGGCGTCGTGTCCTACGCCCTTGGCCGGTCCGAGGCGCCCTCGCTGCAAGAGGTCTGCAGCGTTCTGGCCGGGCGGCCCGGTGTGGTGCTGATGTCCTGCGATGTCGATTTCGGCGCCTCGGGCGCGCCGGTCTTCCGGGTCGAGGGCGGGGTGCCGCGCATTGTCTCGGTGGTCTCGGCCAAGGCCGAGATGTCCAGCCGCAAGGTGGCGCTGGGCACCACGCTGGGCGACTCGCTCGACCTGCTCAAGGCGCGGCTCGCGGCGGGCGAGGGGGTGATCGGCGACACCGCGCCGCCGCTGCACCGCTTCGGCCAGGGCAGCGCGCGCAAGGGCGGCGGCGCCAAGTTCCTGCGGCCCTGACCCCATGCGCTTGTCCGGCCCCGCGTTTCTTGCCCTTCTGCTGCTGGCCGCGCTGCCCGCGGCGTCCGATACCGGGCTGCGGCGGCTGGACCAGCGCGCCGACCTGCTGGGATGGGAGGCGGTCGGCCGGCTGGACCAGGCGGGCGGCGGGTTCTGCACCGGGGTGCTGGTCGCCCCCGACCTGGTGCTGACCGCGGCCCATTGCCTGTTCGACCGCACCGGTCAGCGCGTCGACCCGGCGCGGCTGACCTTTCGCGCGGGGCTGTCGGAGGGCACCGCCATCGCCGAGGTGCCCGGCCGCCGCGCGGTGATCCACGAGGGCTATCGCCCCGATGATCCCGACGCGATGGCCCGGCTTCGGGCCGACGCGGCACTGGTGCAACTCGCCCGGGCGATCCCGGCGGCCGTCGCCGCCCCCTTCGCGCCCGGCCGCGCCGTGGGCAAGGGCGGCAGGATCAGCGTCGTCTCCTATGCCCGCGGGCGTGAGGACGCGCTTTCGTGGCAACGCGGATGCACGGTGCTGGACCGGGCGCGCGGGGTCTACGCGTTCTCCTGCGATGTCTGGTTCGGCTCGTCGGGCGCGCCGGTGTTCGAAAATTCGTCGGGCCGGGCGCGGATTGTGTCGATCGTCTCGGCGGGCAACCGCGAGGGGGGCGAAACGGTGGCCTTCGGCCTCGACGCTGCCGCAGCCCTGACCGCGTTGCGCGCGGCGCTGCGCGCCGGGCGCGGCGTGTTCCCCGAGCAAGGATTCACCGCCCGCCGCCTGCCCGCCGCGGGCAACAGCCGCGATATCGGCGCCCGGTTCGTCCGCCCCTGAGGCCCCCGGCCCGGGTCTTGACAGCGCTTTTTCGCGTTCCCAGATTTTGCCCGCGGGCGCCGCAACGGGCCCGCATTTCCGGCCCGTCCCGCGACCGGGAGGGCGTTCAACGCATCGCTCAGAAGAGGATGATCGACATGCGACACTATGATTTCGGACCGCTTTACCGCGCCACCGTCGGCTTTGACCGGGTGGCCGACATGATGGACCGGCTGCTGGCCAGCGACGTGACCCAGCCCAGCTATCCGCCCTACAACATCGAGAAGACCGGCGAGAACGGCTATCGCATCTCGATCGCCGTCGCGGGCTTCTCCGCGGACGAGCTGTCGGTCGAGGTCAAGGAAAACGCGCTGGTGATCGCGGCGCGCAAGGCCCCCGAAGAGACCGAGCGCACCTACCTGCATCGCGGCATCGCGACCCGCGCCTTCGAACGCCGCTTCGCGCTGGCCGACCATGTGCGGGTGACCGGGGCGAGCCATGCCGACGGCATGCTGCATATCGACCTGGTGCGCGAGGTGCCCGAGGCGCTGAAACCCCGCCGGATCGAGATCGCGTCGGGCGGCGACGCCCCGCAGGCGATCGAGGCGCAGGCCGGGACATCGAAAGAGGCCGAGGGCGCGGCGGTCTGACCCGCCCGGCCGGACCGGTCGAAAGAACGTGGCGCGCGGGCGGGTTCCGCGCGCCTTTTGCGTTCGGGGCCGTCGGTCGCGGGGGGGCTTTGGTTTCGCCCCGGCTGTCGCCGGGGCGACCGGCTGGGG
>JBNGDM010000166.1:0-7431 GCA_049975105.1 Rhodovulum sp.
CCAGAAATCCTCCGTTACGAAAACCTCAAATCTGTCCCATAGGCGCTGACGTCAGACACTTGTAACTCTCTGCACATCGGGTGTGCTGCTTGCCGCATTGTCCGGATGCATTGAGACGGAGAGCGGGACCACAGCCGTGCCCGTGGACCCGCTCGAAGCTCAGGCGCGATCCGCTTGTGTCGCCGCTGTTCGCTCCACGACCGGGAATTACGACGTGTCGGTCATCCGTTCGTCCTTTTCCGAAGCTGGCACCGAGGTCATTCTTCGCGTGGGTCCGACCGGCACATGGCGCTGCATCGGCTACCGCGACGGATCGACCGCGGGCGTCATGTCGGTCACCGACGAAGGCGCCCTTTGACCGCGTTCCTTGCGCACTGGCGGGCCTGTTTCGGACAGGCCGCCAGGCTTCTTCTGCTGGTGGTGACGTGTGGCCTCGTTGCGCCGCAAGCAACCGCGCAGGCGCCGCACTTTGGTCCCTGCGCGGAAGAAACGAACGCACCGGCTGCGTTGGTGGAGGCACTCGACCGTTTCCTCACCGAGTTGGTGGATCGGAACGGGGACGGATCTCGGATCGCCGGGTACGCACCCGGGGCCGTGCTGTGGGTGACCGGACCAGGTTGGCGGTATGTGCGTTCGGCCGGAACAACGTCGGCGGATGGCGGGACGCCCGTCGATTGCGAGATGCCCTACCAGATCGGCAGCGCCACCAAAATGATGACCGCCGCGCTGCTGCTTCAGTTGCACGAGGAGGGTGTGCTGTCGGTCGATGACTTGCTGTCAGACCACATGCCAGAGCTCGCTAGGGCGCTGCCGCACGGAAACGCCATCACCATACGACAGTTGGCCAACCACACGTCCGGAGTGTTCAGCTATACCGACAACGCGCCCGACGGCGCACCGGGTCTGATGGAAGCGGGCGCGTCCGATCCCGACATGCTGAGCGTTCGTTACCTGCCCTCCGAGCTGATCGCTTTCGCGGTCGAGCACGGTCAGCCAACCTTTGCTCCGGGAACAGAGCGGGCGTGGTCCTACAGCAATTCCGGCTACGTCATCATCGGGCAGATCATCGAGCGGGTTACCGGAAAGCCGCTGGAAAGCGTTTTCGAAGAGCGGATCTTCGGCCCCCTTGGCATGCATGACAGCTATTTGTGGAGCGACATTCCGCGTGCCCATTTCGGCCTGCCGAGATCCTATCTCGCGGCGCCGTTCGATGTCGAGACAACGACGTGGAACATGTCGCAAGGCTGGGCGGCGGGCGCGGTGATCTCGACGGCGGACGACATGACGGCCTTTATCGGTGCACTTCTCGAAGGGCATCTGTTCAAGGACCGCGAGACCCTCGACCTGATGAAGCAGACGGTCCCGACTCCATTGCCGTCGATGCCTGCATATGGGCTGGGTCTCGGAGACAAGACGGCCGGCTTCTGGGGACACGCCGGCCAGACCATGGGGTTCAGCTCGGATACAGGCTACCAGCCGGAACACAACGTCGCGGTCGTCATATGGACGAATTCAGCCTTCAATCCCAGCCAAACGGGCGTTCTCTCGGTCTCTACTGCGCTGGGGGCCCTCAAAATCATGCCTGAGTAAAGCTTTGGCGCGGCCATTGAGGCAGCACCGCAGAGGCGACAATTCATCAATTAGGGAAAACGAGAAATGAGACTCATTCAGCTTTTTGCCCTCGCACTGGCGCTGTTTTTCGGACAGGCGGCGTCGGCTCAGGATGCGGTCACCAAGCGTGTCCAGTTCCAGCCCGGCCAAAGTGGTGCGACCGTCAACGAAAGCCTGACCGGCTACGAATCCGTCCATTACCTTCTGGGGGCCAAGGCGGGGCAACGCATGGTGGTCGACATGTCCGCGTCGAACCCCTCCACCTATTACAACATCTACGCACCGGGTGATCGGCCCGGTGCCAGCACGGCCATGTATATCGCCGCCACCAACGGGCTGCGTTACGATGGGGTGCTGCCGCGTGACGGCGACTACCTGATCCAGGTCTTCATCAACCGCAATGCGGCCCGCCGCAACGAGTCCACGAACTACACGCTGAATGTCAGTATCGGTGGGAACGCAACAGCGCCTGACTACGCTGACGGGCTGGCGGGCGGTCCCGACTATTGGGAAGTCACCGGGATTTCCGGTAGCCTGAACATCCGCTCTGCACCGTCGACGAGCGCGCGCGTGGTGATCGGATTGCTGAGAGGCACCGTGGTCCAGAACCTCGGGTGCCGCATGAACGAAGGCCGCCGGTGGTGCCAGGTGCGCCAACTCGGTGGCGGCGCCACGGGATGGGCCGCGGGTGAATACCTGCGCGAGGCCGCCCCGCCCTCCGCGGTTGCACCGCCGCCCGCCAGTTCGGGCAACGTCATGCGGGTTGCAGGGGTTCCGGCAAACGATCTTCTGAACGTGCGCAGCGGACCGGGCACGGGAAACCGCGTCGTGGGAGCCCTCGGCAATGGTGACACCGTCCGCGTGCTGAGCTGCCAGAATGTCGGCAGCGCCCGCTGGTGCGAAATCGAAATGATGACCGACATGCGCGAGCGCGGTTGGGTCAACGCGCGCTATCTTCAATAGACGAAACCGGGGCGCGCGGCCGCGTCGCGCGTCCCGCGTGCCGGGCATTTCTGAAGCGCAACAAACGGCAGGGGCCCTGCTGGAATCGCTTGGGTGAGACGTCACCGGAGAATGGTCGCCCTCCGCTCCCCTGCATCAGAAGCTGAAACCCACAGGAGTCAGCAATGGATTTCAAAGAGATTATTGCGGTGCTGGCCACGCTCACCGGTGACCCCGTCGATCCGGTGGCCCATTTCGGCGCCATTGCAACCGGCGGCCACGATGCAGCGGCTCCTGTCGCCATCACACCATGCCCGCAGCCCATCGGCATTGACGAGATCGAGGGCGAAACGGTGATCTGCGGGACGGTCAGCGTGCCCGAGAACCACCACGCGCCGGACGGCAAGCGCATTGACCTCCTCTTCACCCTGTTGAAGTCGCATTCCGAGGTGCCGCAACCGGACCCGTTCCTCTACCTCCATGGCGGTCCCGGCATGGGCAACATGAACGGTCTGGAGGGGCTGGCGCAGTTCTTCGATGGCTGGCGACAGACCCGCGACGTCATCACCTTCGATCAACGCGCGGCGGGGCTCTCGACCGGAGAGGCCGCCTGTTCCGGCGTGATCAACGACAACATTCGCGCGGTCCTGACCATGACGGCAGGTCAGCAGGAAGTGACGGACTGTATCGCGGAACTTCGCTCCTCCGACATCACGCTTCAGCATTACAACACGTTGCAGAACGCCCTCGACGTGCCGATGGTGATGCGGACGCTCGGCTATGACAGCTACAACATCATCGGCATTTCCTACGGGACCAAGCTGACGCTGGAGGTCATGCGCAGCGCGCCGGAGGGCCTTCGCTCGGTCATCCTCGACGGCGTGGCGCCGCCCTGGCTTCCGCTCTATGACACGCTGGCGGTTCCGATGAACGACTCGATCGTGCGGCTCGTCGAGGATTGTGAAGCCGACAGCGCCTGTGCCGCTGCCTATCCCGATCTGGGGCGGGTGCTGACGGACGCGCTCGACGCGGCGGCCGAGGGCCGGCTCGTCCACGCCAACGGCACCGTCCTCGGCCCCAAGGTCGTGCTGACCATGTTCGCCCAACGCGCCGACGGCCACCACGTTGGTAATCCGACGCTTACGACCTTCATGCCCGCGATGATCTACGAATTCTCGCGGATGGTGGACGACCCGGATGTCGCGACGCCGACGCTCGACCATGTGATAGATAACGGATGGGTCCTGCCCGAAGACCCGGTCGCCGATCTCAGGCGCACGGCACAGGTCACGGACCATGAAAGCGAAACGCTGCTGAAGTTGGCGATCTCAGAGGCCGAGCGCGTCCGCGACACGGACCACGCGCTTGCGATCACGATAAAGGCACTTCGCGAGGCGCTGAGACGCGAGCGGGACTACACCCCCATTGCGGGCCTGCTCGACCGGGAACTGTCCCGTTCCAGCGGCACGATTCTGGGCGACCCGGACCTCGCCGCGGCTTTCGCGAACGACTTCGCCGCGCTGATCGGCGGTGCGCCGACCCGGGAGACGCTCACCGCCTTCATCGCGGACCATTACGACGGTGCTGCTGCCGATCGCCTCCTCGCGCTGATCGGCGCCATGAGCGACGACGAGATCGCGCGCTTTTTCGAGGCGACGGGGCGATCCATCGACACGACGACCTACAAGTTCGTCACATCGACCGACCTCTGGATCTACGCCTGTCAGGAGGATGTGCCCTTCAACACGATGGAGGGTTACCAGGCGACCACGGCGGCGCTGGACTACCCACGCCTGAACGCGGTTTATGACAGCAATGCCGGCCTCCTCCTGCTCGGCGTCTGTCCGATGTTCGAGCAATTTCCGCGCGAGGGTTTCCAGGAGGTTGTCGAAAGCGACATCCCGACGCTCAGCCTCGGCAGTACCTGGGATACGCAGACCTCGTTCAACTGGGCCGTCGAGGCCACGCGCGGCCTGACCAAGGCACAGGCCTTCATCATCCCAGAGGCGGGGCACGGCGCGATCCTCTACTCGCAATGCGCCCGCGACATGGCGGTGTCCTTCACCAACGATCCCAGCCGACGCTTCGACCCGGGCACCTGCACGACGGACGTCGTTCCGCCCTTTCACATCGCGAACTGGGTCGATGCACCGGGCGCATCCGAATAGGCAAGCCAGGCGTCTGCTTCGCCGCATTGGCGTCCAACCGCCTTTCTCACCAGAGTCGGATCGGTATGGAATCCTGGCAATCCAGCGTCGTTTTTGTGTGGTGGCAGGACGAGGCGGGAACAATCTGCTCTGAGCAGATGGTTCGCGTTCTGCGCCTTCCAGGTTTCTTTTGATGGTCCGCTGCGCCGGAAAGCAACAATTTGCTGCGTGCTACCGAAATGCTGCTTTGGTCCATTCGACCATCAATAGCAGGAGACTTGCAGTGCGCTTGCGTGTCAAAACGCGTCGTCGCATAGCGGCCCGAGGCTCAGCAGGCCCGCGCCGAATACCGGGTCGGGGCCGGGCTCGCCCAGGTCACGCGCCTTGCGGCGCAGTTCCTGTTGCACCTGGGCGGCGTTAAGCGCGGGGCGGGTTTCGCGCAGGATGGCGGCCGCGGCGGTGGCGAAGGGAACGGCGAAGGATGTGCCGGTTTTCCAGCGCGCGCCGCGGATCGATGCGGCGGTCCAGACCGCGACGCCCGGCGCGGCCAGGTCCAAATGCGGCCCCTGCACCGCGCGGCGATAGACCTCGCCCTTACGGTCGACCGCGGTCACCGCGATCACCGGGTCATAGGCAGCGGGGTAGGCCGGTTCGGCGCGCGGACCGGAATTGCCGGCGGCCGCGACCACGACGATGTCCTGCTCGGTCGTCAGGCGCCCGATCGTCTCGGCCAGCACGCTGTTGTCGGGGCCCGCGAGGCTGAGGTTCAGGACGCTGACGCCGGCGTCGGCCAGAAGCCCGAGCGCCTCGACCAGGGTAAAGACATCGGCCCGTTCGTCGCCCCCCTGCCGGTGAAAGGCGTCGACCGCCACCAGCCGCGCGCCGGGCACCAGGCCGGGCGAGCGTGTCGCGGGATCGCCCACCAGCAGCGCGGCCACCGCGGTGCCGTGGATCGCGCGGGAGGGATCGAAATCCTCGGGCGAGAGCCGGTGCACCTCCAGCCGGGCGCCGGCAAAGGTCTCGTGGCCCTCGTTGATGCCGGTGTCGATCATGCCGATGGTGATGCTGCTGCCGCACGTGCCTTGGCGCACCGGCAGGTCCGGCCAGTCGATGGCCCAACGCGCGGGGCATTCAAGGCCGGTACAATCCTCGGGAAAGCCGGACTCCGATCGGTAATAGTGGTTGAAATCGGCCTCCTGCCCCGATGGAAGGGCGCGCACCGCGGCGCGCGCCTCCTCCAGCGTGCTGCCGGCGGGGATGCGCAACCGGCGCGGCGTGGCCGCAACCCCCGGAACGGAGACCTCCTCGATCACCGCGAAGCCTTGGCCCGTCAGGGTATCCAGGTCGTCGGAACTGAGCGCCAGCGCGACGATCTCGCCCTCGGCGAAGGCCGGGGGCGGGGGGGCGGGCCGCGGGGTTGCCGGGGCGCGTTGCACGCGGCGCTGCGGGGCGAAAAGGTTGCGCAGGAAGTTCCCGTCGCCCCGCGCCCGTGGCGCTGATCGGTCGCTGCCATCGTCGCGGGCGCTGCGCCCGCGGTCGTCGTCATCATCATCATCGCTGTCGTCGTCGCCATCGTCCCCGTCATCGTCATCGGCCCAAGCGGTATCGAAGGAGGCCAGCGGATACAGCGCCGCCGGCAGCACGAGCCCGCCGGTCATCGTGGCGATGAAAAGCAGTAACTGGACTTGGCGCAAAAGCATCGGTCTAATCCCTGTTGGTCGATCCGGTTCGGGGTGACTACGTTCCGGGTCAGAAGTTATTCCGCGGGCCGGACCAGACAATTCTATCGGGGCAGCATTCCATGGGCGATGCGTTCGAAACCGGATTGATCGGCGCGCTGCCCGCGCTGCGGCGCTATGCGCTGTCGCTGTGCCGGAAACCCGATATCGCCGACGATCTGGTGCAGACGACGGTCGAACGCGCAATTTCTGCTCGCAGTCAATTCGATCCAACGACCCGGCTGGAACCTTGGCTGTTTCGCATCCTGCGCAACGCCTGGATCGACATGTTGCGGCGTGTTGGCACCCGCGGGATCGAGATCGACGTCTTCGAAATGCCCGAGGCCGCGAGTCATGACGGCGCGCGTGCCAGCGAGGCTGCGCTGATGCTGCGCCAGACGCAGGCGGCACTCGCCACCCTGCCGCCCGAGCAGCGCGAGGTGATCCTGCTCGTTTGTGTCGAGGGTCTGAGCTATGCCGAGGCGGCGGAGGTTCTCGACATTCCGAAAGGCACGGTGATGAGCCGGCTGGCGCGAGGCCGGGTCGCACTGGCGGGAAAAATGGGAATAGACTGACGACTTGCGCGTAGTCCCTGTCGAAGGGGACGGGAGAAACAGCGATGACGGCCGATGAGTTCACCGACGAGACCCTGATGGCCTTTGCCGACGGGGAACTCGATCCCGACCAGGCGGCCCGGGTTGAGGCGGCGATTGCCGCCGATTCGGACCTGGCCCGGCGCGCCGCCCTGTTCGCGGATACGGGCGACGTTCTGGCGCGTGCCGCGGCCGCACGCCCCGAGGCGCCGGTGCCCGACGCTCTGATGGCACGGGTCCATGAAACGCTGGCCGCCGCGCGCGCCGAGGATTCCGGGGACAATGTCGTGCCCCTGCGCCGCCCGGCCCTGCCCATCCGCCCGATGGCGATCGCGGCGAGCCTTGCGCTGGGCATCGGGTTGGCCGGGGGGCTGGCGATCGGGTTGTCCTCAGGGGGTGGTGGAGGCGCCCCGGACGGCC
>JBNGDM010000167.1:0-7400 GCA_049975105.1 Rhodovulum sp.
CTTTGGAGCCGCGCTTCTTCGCTTCGGCCGGGTCTTCCAACTGTTCGCAGACTGCGACGCGGAACCCATTGCGGATCAGCGTCAACAGGTAGCTTTCGGCGGAATGCACGGGTACGCCACACATCGGGATGTCTTCGCCCATGTGCTTGCCCCGCTTGGTCAGCGCAATATCCAGCGCCGCGGCCGCGGCGACCGCATCGTCGAAGAACATCTCGTAGAAGTCGCCCATCCGGTAGAACAGAAGCGCGCCGGAATGCGCCTCCTTGATCTCCAGATATTGCGCCATCATCGGCGTGACGGATGCGGCCTGCCCGTTCACTTTGCCCCCCCCCCGCTGTCCTGCGCCCGGACCTTACAAACCTCGCCCCGTGCGGGAAAGCGGCAAATCCAGCGTATTGAGACCCGCTCGCCGTAGGGTTAAGAGGCACCTCTTGCAGGAGGAGACCCGCCCCATGGCCGACAATTCAAAGATCACCCCCGAAGAAGCGCTGGGCTACCACATCGACCCCGTCCCCGGGAAATACGAAATCGTGGCGACCAAGCCGATGACGACCCAGCGCGATCTGAGCCTGGCCTATAGCCCGGGTGTGGCTGTGCCGGTGCAGGCCATCGCGGATGCGCCCGAGACGGCCTATGACTATACCACCAAGGGCAACATGGTGGCGGTGGTGTCGAACGGCACCGCAATCCTGGGCATGGGCAATCTGGGCGCACTGGCCTCCAAGCCGGTGATGGAGGGCAAGTCGGTGCTGTTCAAGCGGTTCGCCGACGTGAACGCCATCGACATCGAGCTGGACAGCGAGGACCCTGAGGAAATCATCAAGGCGGTCAAGCTGATGGGGCCGACCTTCGGCGGTGTGAACCTCGAGGACATCAAGGCGCCGGAGTGTTTCATCATCGAGCAGCGGCTCAAGGAAGAGATGGACATTCCCGTCTTTCACGACGACCAGCACGGCACCGCTGTGATCTGTGCCGCGGGGTTGATAAATGCCCTGCACATTTCGGGCAAGAAGATCGAGGACTGCAAGATCGTGCTGAACGGCGCGGGGGCGGCGGGGATCGCCTGCCTGGAACTGATCAAGGCGATGGGGGCGAAGCACGACAACTGCATCGCCTGTGACACAAAGGGCGTGATTTTCCAGGGCCGCACCGAGGGCATGAACCAGTGGAAATCGGCGCATGCGGCCAATACCGACGCGCGGACGCTCGAAGACGCCATGACCGATGCCGACGTGTTCCTGGGCGTCAGCGTCAAGGGCGCGGTTACGCCCGAGATGGTCGCCAGCATGGCCGACAACCCGGTGATCTTCGCGATGGCCAACCCCGATCCGGAAATCACGCCGGAAGAGGCCCACGCGGTCCGGCCCGACGCGATCGTCGCGACCGGGCGCAGCGACTATCCCAACCAAGTGAACAATGTTCTGGGCTTTCCCTATCTCTTCCGCGGGGCGCTGGACATTCATGCCCGTGCTATCAACGACGAGATGAAGATCGCCTGTGCCGAAGCTCTGGCCGAACTGGCGCGGGCAGACGTGCCCGACGAAGTCGCCATGGCCTATGGCAAGAAGCTGAGCTTCGGGCGAGATTACATAATTCCGACGCCATTCGATCCGCGGCTGATCTACACCATTCCGCCCGCCGTGGCCCGCGCGGGGATGGATACCGGCGTCGCCCGCCGCCCGATCGTGGACATGGACACCTACCGCCACAACCTCAAGGCAAGGATGGACCCGACCGCTTCGGTCCTGTCGGGAATCGCGGCTCGGGCCAAGGCGGCACAGGCCCGGATGATCTTCGCCGAAGGCGATGACGAGCGCGTGCTGCGCGCCGCTGTCAGCTATCAGCGGTCGGGTTACGGCAAGTCACTGGTCGTTGGCCGCGAGGCCGACGTGAAGGAAAAGCTGGAACAGGCCGGGCTGGGCGATGCCTGTCGCGAGCTGGAAGTGGTTAACGCCGCCAATACCCGCCACCTGGAGGCGTATCGGTCCTTCCTGTACCAACGGCTACAGCGCAAGGGCTTCGACACCCACGACATCCACCGGCTGGCCACCCGCGACCGGCATGTGTTCGCCTCGCTCATGCTGGCGCATGGCCATGGCGATGCGCTTGTCACCGGTGCCACGCGCAAATCGGCCCATGTGCTGGAGCTGATCAACCACGTGTTCGACGCCCGCGCCGAGGATGGCGCGGTGGGTGTGACGGCCCTGCTGCACAAGGGCAAGATCGTCTTCATCGCCGATACGCTGGTGCATGAATGGCCCGAACCCGAGGATCTGGCGACCATCGCCGAGCGCGCCGCCGATGTCGCACGCAGCCTGGGCTTGGAACCGCGGGTTGCATTCCTGTCGTTTTCGACCTTCGGCTACCCGGTCTCGGAACGGGCGACCAAGATGCACATGGCACCGCAGGTGCTGGACCGTCGCGGGGTCGATTTCGAGTATGACGGCGAGATGACCGTCGAGGTGGCCCTGAACCCGGCGGCGATGGCGAAATACCCGTTCTGTCGCCTCTCGGGACCGGCGAATATCCTGGTGGTGCCCGCGCGCCACTCGGCGTCGATCTCGGTGAAACTGATGCAGGAAATGGCCGGTGCCACCGTGATCGGCCCCATCCTGGCCGGCGTCGACAAGCCGATCCAGGTCTGTTCCACGGTCTCGACGGTCAACGACATCCTGAACATGTCCCTGCTGGCGGCTTGCGAGGTCGGCTAGTGACCGTCTATTGCCTGGGCTCGATCAATGCGGACCATGTCTATACGGTTCCTCACCTGCCTGTGCCCGGTGAAACGCTTGCCGCGACCGATCTGTCCCGGGGTCTCGGCGGAAAGGGGGCGAACCAGTCGGTTGCAGCGGCGCTGGGCGGGGCGCGGGTCGTGCATATCGGCGCGGTCGGTTCCGATGGTGCCTGGACGGTCGATCGCTTGGCCTCTTTCGGAGTGGACACCGCGCACGTCATGCCGTCCAGCCATCCAACGGGGCACGCCATCATCCATGTCGCTTCGGACGGTGAGAACGCCATCGTGATCTTTCCCGGAGCGAATGTCCGGCAGGACCCGTCCACGATCAAGGCGGCGCTGTCCGCGGCGGGTCCGGACGATACGCTCTTGATACAGAACGAGACCTCGCACCAGGCCGACGCCGCCTTGCTGGCGGCGACCCGCGGGATGCGCGTGGTTTATTCGGCGGCGCCCTTCGATCTAAGCGCTTTGGGCGCGGTCTTGCCGCACGTCTCGTTGCTTGTTGTGAATGCGGTGGAGGCGGCGCAGATGCGCGCTATGCTGAGTGATATAGTTGGCCCCGAGATCATCGTCACGGATGGTGCGCGCGGAGCCACCTGGTATTTCGACGGCAAGCGCGCCATTGCGCCATCATTTTCCGTCACGCCAATCGATACCACCGGAGCGGGCGACTGCTTTATCGGGTCTTTGGTCGCGGCCCTTGACCGCGGCGATGATCGTGAAGCCGCTCTGCGTTATGCCACCGCTGCCGCGGCGCTTCAGGTCACACGGAACGGTTCCGCAGATGCGATGCCGGCACGGGAAGAGGTCGAAGCCCTTCTGGCGCGACTCTAGGACCCGGCAAACGGCGCCCGGTCGCCCCAGAGTTGGCGCACACGTGCATCGCGCCCACAGGCCTCGCGATAGCGCTTGTAGGCTTCGGCCTTGGATTTCGGGCCGAAGCGAGTGAGCACGAGATCACCCTTCTTGTAATAGTTCTGATGGTATTCCTCCGCCTTATAGAACGGCTTGGCGTTGAGAATGGGAGTCACCACGGTGCGGCCAAGCCTCGAAGCCGCCTCTGCCTTGGCAGCTTCGGCGACCTGCTTTTCGGCCGGTCCAGAGACGAAAATCGCTGTCCGATAGCTATCGCCGCGGTCGCAGAACTGACCGCCCGCATCGGTTGGATCAACCGAGCGGAAAAACAGCGACAGGATCTGGCGATAGCTAATTACATCGGCGTCATAGGTGATCTCGACCGCCTCGTAATGGCCGGTGCCTCCGCGGGTCACTTGCTTATAGCTGGGGTTCGTGACCGTGCCGCCGGTAAAGCCCGAAACCACCTCGCGGACACCTTTCACTTTTTCAAAATCCGCCTCGACACACCAGAAACATCCCCCGGCTACCACGGCGGTCTGTAAGTCTGCGGCGCGCGCCTGATTGCATTCCGCGACCACGCCCAAAGCGATCGCGAACGCCAGAAGCATCGGCTTGAGTTGCTTAAGTGACATCAACATGGCGCGTCTCCTTTCAATCCTCACGATACGCCCCGCCGAAATTCCTAGGGAAGGCACAAGCCCGTGACCTCACGCAGGCGGGACCGCTTGTAACATCTGCCGCGGCGGATAGGGTAACGGCGAAAGGAGCAATCCGATGCAGCATCTCACGTCTCGGCGTGGAGCCAGTAATTGATGCGGATCGCGATGTGGTCCGGGCCGCGGAATCTCTCGACGGCGATGATGTATGCCTTTGCGGGACGGGGCGATTGCGCGATCTGGGACGAACCGTTCTACGCCGCTTACCTGGTGATGACTGGCCTTGACCATCCGATGCGGGACCAGATCATCGCCGCCGGAGAAACCGACCCGGACAAGGTCACGGGGCGGCTGACGGGGTCGGTGCCCGGGGGAAAGGCGCATTTTTACCAGAAACACATGTGCCAGCACATGATCGCCGGTATCCCGCGCGATTGGATGGACGAGGTTACGAATGTCTTCCTCATCCGCCATCCCGCGCGCGTACTGGCCAGTTTCGCGGCGAAGTACGAGAATCCGACGCTGGACGACATCGGCTTCGTCCAGCAGGCAGAATTGTTCGACCGCGTGGCCCAGCGGACGGGGAAAGCGCCCCTGGTGGTTGACAGCGCGGATATCCGCGACAACCCCGAGGCCATGCTGCGCAAGCTTTGCAAGGCTTTGGGGGTCGGGTTCATTCCGGCGATGCTGGCCTGGCCCAAGGGCGGGCACGCGCAGGATGGTGTATGGGCGCCGGTCTGGTACGGGGCGGTGCATCGCAGCACGGGGTTCGCAGGACCCGAGGAGCCATTACCCGTGCTGACGGGTCGACATGCCGCCATAACGGAAAAAGCGCTGGACTATTTCCAGCGCCTCTATCCGTATCGCCTCTTGGCCTGAAGTCTTAGCCCCTCAGGCGCCGGTTCCGCATAGCGATCAGCCGCAGGCGCAGGGCGTTCAGCTTGATGAAGCCTGCCGCATCCTTCTGGTCATAGGCACCCGCATCGTCCTCGAAGGTGACGTGTTCCTCGGAATAGAGCGAGTGATCCGACCAGCGGCCGACCGTGCGCACCGACCCCTTGTAGAGTTTAAGGCGCACCGTGCCGGTGACATGCTCCTGGCTCTTGTCGATCGCCGTCTGCAGCATCTCGCGCTCGGGACTGAACCAGAAGCCGTTATAGATGAGCTCGGCATAACGTGGCATAAGCTCGTCCTTCAGGTGCGCCGCGCCGCGGTCGAGCGTGATCTGCTCGATGCCTCGATGCGCCTCGAGCAGGATTGTGCCGCCGGGTGTTTCGTAGATGCCGCGCGATTTCATTCCGACGAACCGGCCCTCGACCAGGTCGAGCCGGCCGATACCGTGCTTGCCGCCCAGTTCGTTCAACCTATTCAGCACCGTGGCGGGCGACATCGCCTCGCCGTTGATCGCCACGGCATCGCCTTTTTCGAAGGTCACTTCGACGAACTCGGGGTCGTTTGGCGCATCCTCGGGGTTCGCGGTGCGCTGATACACGTAGTCGGGCGCGTCCTCTGCCGGGTCTTCCAGCACCTTGCCTTCGGATGATGTGTGCAGAAGGTTCGCATCGACGCTGAACGGCGCTTCGCCGCGCTTGTCCTTGGCGATCGGGATCTGGTTCTTCTCGGCGAAATCGATCAACTTGGTCCGGCTGGTCAGGTCCCATTCCCGCCAGGGGGCGATCACCTTGATGTCCGGGTTCAGCGCATAAGCCGCCAGTTCGAAACGCACCTGGTCGTTGCCCTTGCCGGTGGCGCCATGGGCCACCGCGTCGGCCCCCGTTTCGGCGGCGATTTCGATCAGTCGCTTGGAGATCAGCGGCCGCGCGATCGAGGTACCAAGCAGGTAGAGCCCTTCATAGATCGCGTTCGCCCGGAACATCGGAAAGACGAAATCGCGGACGAATTCCTCGCGCAGGTCCTCGATGAAGATTTCCTTGACGCCCAGCATCTCGGCCTTCTGGCGGGCGGGTTCCAGCTCTTCGCCCTGGCCCAGATCGGCGGTGAAGGTCACCACCTCGCAGCCATACTCGGTCTGCAGCCATTTCAGGATGATCGAGGTGTCGAGGCCGCCGGAATAGGCCAGGACGACTTTCTTGGGCGCGGGCATGGGGATCGCTCCGGTTAGGGTGGCTTCCGGCGGCGTTTATTTCGTTTCGTTCAAAGGAGCAAGGGCGGCCCCGTCGGGGCCGCCCTTTACCATTCTCAAAGCGGGCTTTTAAGGATCAGCCATCTTCCGCCGGCGGATTAAGGTCGAGCGCTTCATGGAATGCCACCATGGCCTCACGCGTGATCTCGCGCCCGTTCGACGCTTCGAAGAAGGCCGATGTCTGCGCGGTTTCGGCTTCAGCGACTTCAGTCTCGGCTGCGGTCACCGTCTCGGCCACGGCCTCGTATTCCGCTGCAGCGTCTCGGGCAGCCTCAAGGTCGGCCAGTTCTGCGGCGACATCTCCGCTGGTGGGGCCGGCGTAGGCGCCGGTTTCCGCATCGAAGAGATCGGCATTGGCCGCCTTGAAGGAGTCCAGCTCGGCCTGGGCGGCATCTGCCTCGGGCGTGCCAGGCTCGGCCGCGGCTAAGGACTCGGTCAGTGCCTCATAGTCCGAGGCGAGCGCGCCGACGCCCTCGAGTTCCGCCATCTCGGCGGTGAGATCGGCCATGGTGCCACCTACATAGGCGCCGGTCTCAGTGTCGAATAGCCCGGGGTTCGCCGTCTTGAAAGCCTCAAGGTCTGCCTGCGCTTCAGTCAGCGCGGCGGTTGCGGCCTGCGCCGCCACGGTGGTCACGCGATAATTCTCGATCCGGCCGACCTGACTGTTCGGTGCCGCGTTCGCCCGGGCGGTCGCGCTTGCATGCATCGCGTTCAAGCCCTTGAGCACCGAATTGATCGACGGGGCTTGAGTTGCCGTCCGTTTGGCTTGTGCCCTGGTCGCCCGATTCCGGTTGGTGTTCCCGTTGGCCTTGCCTTTCGCAGCCGCCTTCTCCTTACCGACCGCCTTGCCATTGCTGAAGGTCACACCGAAGGACCGGCCGTTGCCGTTGCTCGCTTTGTCGGTGCCCTTGCCGTTGCCGCCGGCGTTACCCCCGGCATTGCCTTTGCCGCCACCGTTTCCACCACCGTTGCCGCCACCGTTTCCACCACCGTTGCCGCCACCGTT
>JBNGDM010000168.1:0-7370 GCA_049975105.1 Rhodovulum sp.
GTGCGCGATGCCGGCCCGCTGATGGGTCTGAAACAGCCCTTCCAGATCCTCAAGATGGACCGCCGCCGCGGCAATATCGTGGTCTCGCGCCGCGCCATCCTGGAAGAGTCCCGCGCCGAGCAGCGCGCCGAGATCATCGCCAAGCTCACCGAGGGCGATGCCGTCGACGGCGTGGTCAAGAACATCACCGAATACGGTGCCTTCGTGGACCTGGGCGGTGTGGACGGCCTGCTGCACGTCACCGACATGGCCTGGCGCCGCGTCAACCATCCCAGCGAGATCCTGTCGATCGGCGAGACCGTCAAGGTCCAGGTCATCAAGATTAACAAGGAAACCCACCGCATCAGCCTGGGCATGAAGCAGCTTCAGGAAGACCCGTGGGATACGGTGCAGGCCAAGTTCCCGATCGGCACCGTGCACAAGGGCCGCGTGACCAACATCACCGATTACGGCGCCTTCGTGGAACTGGAACCGGGCGTCGAGGGCCTGGTCCACGTGTCCGAGATGTCCTGGACCAAGAAGAACGTCCATCCCGGCAAGATCGTTTCGACCAGCCAGGAAGTCGACGTCATGGTGCTGGAAATCGACACCGCCAAGCGCCGCGTCAGCCTGGGTCTGAAACAGACCATGCGCAACCCGTGGGAAGTCTTCGCCGAAACCCACCCCGTGGGCACCCAGGTCGAGGGCGAGGTCAAGAACATCACCGAATTCGGTCTGTTCATCGGCCTGGAACACGACATCGACGGCATGGTGCACCTCTCCGACCTCAGCTGGGACCAGCGCGGCGAAGAGGCGATCCAGGACTACCGCAAGGGCGACATGGTCCAGGCCGTCGTCACCGAGGTGGACGTCGAGAAAGAGCGTATCTCGCTGTCGGTCAAGGCCCTGGAAGGCGACCCCTTCGCCGAGGCCGTGGGCGGCGTCAAGCGCGGCTCGATCATCACCGTCGCGGTGACCGCGATCGAGGATGGCGGGATCGAGGTGGAATACGAGGGCATGAAATCCTTCATCCGCCGGTCCGACCTGTCGCGTGACCGCGCCGAACAGCGCCCCGAGCGCTTCCAGGTCGGCGACAAGGTCGACGTCCGCGTGACCAATATCGACAACAAGACCCGCCGCCTGGGCCTGTCGATCAAGGCGCGCGAGATCGCCGAGGAGAAAGAGGCCGTCGAACAGTATGGCAGCTCGGATTCGGGCGCCTCGCTGGGCGACATCCTGGGCGCCGCGCTCAAGGGCGAAGACAAGTAACAGGCGTCCGGCTCGCCGGACCACGGACGGCCCCGCATGCCCGTGCGGGGCCGTTTTCCGTTCCGCGAATCGGGGGGCGGGGCGCTCCGGCGCGGGATGTGTCCGGCGCGACGGCCTTTCGTCTCACAGCCCCGAAAGGCCCCGGTTTCGCCCCTTCCGTCGCGGCTTTCCGCCGCTTCCCGGCGGGTTTTCAAAGGCTTTCTGTTTCTCCGTGGGACAAAACATGCCTATAGTCCCCAAGCCTCCGCCCCCGGGCCAGAAAGGCATTGAACAGGGACATGAACGCGATGATCCGATCGGAATTGATCCAGAAGATTGCCGAAGAAAACCCGCATCTCTACCAGCGCGACGTCGAGCGGATCGTGAACACGATCTTCGAGGAGATCATCACCGCGATGGCCCGCGGCGACCGGGTGGAACTGCGCGGGTTCGGCGCGTTTTCCGTCAAGAAGCGCGACGCGCGCACCGGCCGCAACCCCCGCACCGGCGAATCCGTCGAGGTGGCCGAGAAATACGTGCCTTTCTTCAAGACGGGGAAGCTGCTACGCGATCGGCTGAACGGTAAATAATCGGGTCAGACCATGCGCGCCATTCGCTATCTCTTCCTGCTCATCCTCGCGATCTGTCTTGTCATCGTCGCCATGGCGAACCGCCAGATGGTGACGCTGAACCTGCTGCCGGACGAACTGGCGACCTTTTCGGGGATCTCGCAATCCATCGACCTGCCGCTTTACGTCGTGGGCTTCGGCGGGCTTCTGGTCGGGCTGTTGATCGGGTTCTTCTGGGAATGGCTGCGCGAGGGCAAGTATCGCTCGCAGGCCAGCCAGCAGCGCCGCGAGGCCGCCAAGCTCAAGCGTGAACTCGACCGGGTCAAGGCCGACCAGCACAAGAGCGAGGGCCGCGACGAGGTGCTGGCGTTGCTTGAAAAGGACGCGAAGGCCGGCTGATGGCCGCCATGGCGTCGCGCATCCGGGTCAAGATCTGCGGTTTGACGGACCCCGCGACGGTGGCCGCGGCGGTGGCCGCGGGCGCATCCTATGTGGGCTTCGTCTTCTTCCCGAAATCGCCCCGCCACCTCGGCCTCGACGCCGCCCGCGCGCTGGCCGCCGAGGTGCCCCCGGGTGTCGCCAAGGTCGCGCTGACGGTCGATGCCGACGACGCCGCGCTCGACGCGCTGCTCGACCGCGTGCCGATCGACATGCTGCAACTTCACGGCCATGAAACGCCCGAGCGCGTGGCCGCGATCCGCGCCCGGTTCGGCCTGCCGGTGATGAAGGCGGTGGGCATCGCGGATGCCGCCGATCTGGACCAGATCGCCACCTATGCCCGTGTCGCCGACCAGCTTCTGGTCGACGCGAAACCGCCCAAGACCGCCGCGCTGCCCGGCGGCAACGGGCTGTCTTTCGACTGGCGGCTGATCGCGAACCGGCGCTGGCCGGTGCCGTGGATGCTGGCCGGGGGGCTGACGCCCGACACCGTGGCCGAGGCGATCCGCCTGACCGGCGCGACCCAGGTGGATGTCTCTTCGGGCGTGGAATCCGCGCCGGGGATCAAGGACGCGGCGCTGATCGACCGGTTCATCGACGCAACGCGCATGGAGGACGTGCGATGAAGGGATTGATCGGCCTCGTTGCCGCGCTGGGGGTTCTGGGCCTCGTTCTGGCCTTCACCAAGCCCACCGAGGCCGATTTCGAGGCCGCGATCGAGGCGCAGCTTCTGGCCCGGATCGACGCCGCCGACCCCGAGGCCAGCTCCGATCCGGTCGAGGCGCTGTTGACCGCGACCTGCAAGATGGGCCGCGAACAATGCGCCCAGCTGATCCGCGCGATGATGGAGCTGGATTACGAGGACCGCGTGCTGTTCTCGCAGGCCCGCGTGTCGATGGGCGAGGCCGAAAGCGCCACCTGCTACGGCGTCCTGACCCGCATCTTCTGCAACCGGGGCTGAGCGCCGCGCCCCGGCTTTACCGTGCCCGGGACTGGCTGTAGACAGGGGCGCAAGCGAGAGGAGCGCGAACCATGGCCGAAGACCTGATCAATTCCTTCATGACGGGCCCCGACGACAAGGGCCGGTTCGGCGATTTCGGCGGGCGCTTCGTGTCGGAAACGCTGATGCCGCTGATCCTCGAACTCGAGGCGCAGTACGAACACGCCAAGACCGACCAAAGCTTCTGGGACGAGATGGACTTCCTGTGGAAGCATTACGTCGGCCGGCCCTCGCCGCTCTATTTCGCGGAACGGCTGACCGAACGGCTGGGCGGGGCGAAGATCTATCTCAAGCGCGACGAGCTGAACCACACCGGCGCGCACAAGATCAACAACGTGCTGGGCCAGATCATCCTGGCCCGCCGCATGGGCAAAAGCCGGATCATCGCCGAAACCGGCGCGGGCCAGCACGGCGTCGCCACCGCCACCGTCTGCGCCAAGTTCGGGCTGAAATGCGTGGTCTACATGGGCGCGACCGACGTGGAACGCCAGGCGCCCAACGTGTTCCGCATGCGCCTGCTGGGGGCCGAGGTGGTCCCGGTGACCAGCGGCAGGGGCACGCTCAAGGACGCGATGAACGACGCGCTGCGCGACTGGGTGACCAACGTGCGCGACACGTTCTACTGCATCGGCACGGTGGCGGGTCCGCATCCCTATCCGGCCATGGTGCGCGATTTCCAGGCGATCATCGGCAAGGAGGCCAAGGCCCAGATGCTGGAGGCCGAGGGCCGCCTGCCCGACACGATCATCGCCGCGATCGGCGGCGGGTCGAACGCGATGGGGCTGTTCTACCCCTTCCTCGACGACAAGGACGTGCGCATCATCGGGGTCGAGGCCGGCGGCCACGGCGTCGACGACCGCATGGAACATTGCGCCAGCCTGACCGGCGGGCGGCCCGGCGTGCTGCATGGCAACCGCACTTACCTGTTGCAGGACGAGGACGGGCAGATCCTCGAAGGCCACTCGATCTCGGCGGGTCTGGATTATCCCGGGATCGGGCCGGAACATTCCTGGCTGCACGATATCGGCCGGGCCGAATACGTCTCGATCACCGACAAGGAGGCGTTGGCCGCCTTCCAGCTGTCCTGCGAGACCGAGGGCATCATTCCCGCGCTGGAACCCAGCCACGCGCTGGCCCATGTGGCCAAGATCGCGCCCGACCTTCCGGCCGATCACATCATCTGCATGAACATGTGCGGCCGGGGGGACAAGGACATCTTCACCGTCGCGCGCCACCTGGGCTTCGACATGGGCGGGGCCTGAGCCCGCCCTAGCCGACCGCGTAGCGCCGCAGCACGGTCAGCGGCACGATCTCCAGCGCCGCCTCGTGGGTGGCGCTCAGGTCCACCTGCGGCGCGCAGCCCTCGTCATGGGCCTGCAGGAAGCGGCCGGCGCACAGGCACCAGCGGTCGCCGGGTTTCAGACCCTCGAACCCGAATTCGGGCCGCGGCGTCGACAGGTCGTTGCCCACGTATTTCGAATAGGCCAGGAACTCGGCCGTCATCACCGCGCAGACCGTGTGGCTGCCGGCATCGTCGGGGCCGGTGTCGCAGCAGCCGTTGCGATAGAACCCGGTCAGCGGCGCGGTCGAGCAGGGGGCCAGCTTGCCGCCCAGCGCGTTCACCGAAGGGGCCTTGTGGTTGGGCATGGGGCCTCTCTTACCTGAAGCGATCGACGAGTTTCTGCAGGGGCGAGCGGTCGTCCGCAGCCGGCGCCTCGGGCGCAGGGGCAGGGCGCGCGTCCGTCTTGCCCGCCGCCGCCGCGCCGCCCGAACTGCGCGGCGGGGCCACCCGCAACGCCACCGCGTTCAGGAACCGCGCCCCGTCGCCCCGCGCCAAATCCGCCGCCCCGTCCGAGATGCCGCGCATCAGGTCGTCCAGCCAGTCCCGGTCGGCCTTGGCGAAATCGCTCAGCACGTATCCCGACACCCGGTCCTTGTGCCCCGGATGCCCGATCCCCAGCCGCACGCGCTCGTAGTCCGGCCCGATATGGGCGTGGATCGACCGCAGCCCGTTATGCCCCGCATGCCCGCCGCCCTGTTTCAGCCGGCACTTGCCCGGCGCCAGGTCCAACTCGTCGTGGAACACCGTCACGTCGCCGGGGGCCAGCTTGTAGAACTGCACCGCCGCCTGCACCGAATCGCCCGACCGGTTCATGTAGGTCTCGGGCTTCAGCAGCACGACCTTCTCGCCGTCCAGCCGCCCCTCGGCCACCTGGCCCTGGAATTTCGCCCGCCACGGCGCGAACCCGTGATCCCCGGCGATCCGGTCCACGGCCATGAAGCCGATATTGTGCCGGTTTCCGGCATATTTCGCGCCCGGATTGCCCAGACCCACAAAGAGACGCATGCGCCTGCCGCTCCCCCTTGAACCTCTGTCCCCGATGCCGTGAACTGGCGCACAAGTCCAGTCCTGTGCGGCAATTCGGTGGAGACGTGCGATGTATCTGACCATGAACCGGTTCAAGGTGAAACCCGGCGCGGAAGAGGCGTTCGAGGCGGTGTGGAAAAACCGCGACAGCCACCTGAAATCGGTGCCGGGTTTCGTCGCCTTCCACCTGCTGAAGGGCCCCGAGAAAGACGGCTATCGCCTTTACGCCTCGCACACCTTCTGGGACAGCGAGGCCGCCTTCACCGCCTGGACCAAGTCCGAGGCCTTCCGCGCCGCCCACAAGGGCGCCAAGGGACCGTCGGACATGTATCTCGAACCGCCCGAACTCGAAATCTTCGAGTCGGTCCAGCACCTCGCCTGACCGCGCGGGCCGCCCGCAGGCTGCCTTTTTCTGCGGCGCAGCATCGCGTGGGCGCCCGCGAAACCGGCAGGCGTTGCAACATCGCCCGCCGCGCCTGCGACGGGACAACCATTTCGCAACCTCGCTGGGCCACGCTTGTGGAAAAGCGAGGCAACGCGCATGTGGCATACCGTTTTTCAGCACGCGGCCCTCCGGCGGGGCCTCTGCGCCGCGGCGGCGGCGCTGCTTTGCGCCGGACCGGCCCTCTCGGGCGAGGCCCCCTTCGATCCCGGCCCCACCCTGCGGGAACTCTCCCCGGTCGCGGCGACGCGCTCTGCCGCGTCCGAGACGCAGCGGCTCAAGGCCGGCATCCTTTGCGTGGCCTGGGCGCGCGACATGATCGACCAGCACTGGCGCCTGCTCGACGCGCTGGACGGGCCGGGCACCTGGTCGCAGGCGCGTCAGCAATTGTGGATGCAGCACCGCTGGGTCGCGGAATTCGAAACGCGCCACCTGCGCCCGCTGATTGACGCCGACAGCCAGCGGGAGTTGCGCGCCGCCTGGTGGCCGGACGGCATCCGCACCCCCGCCGGGACCGAATCCGCGATGCGCATGCACCGCTTCTGCGCCGTGCTGCCTGGGCTGCTGGGCACCGTCGATCCCGACGCGCCGCCGGGCTTCTGATCCCCCCGAAACGCGAACGGGGCGCCCCAAGGGCGCCCCGTCGCAAATCCGGTCGCACCGAAGGGTGCGCGGGCGCGGGATCAGTCCTCGCCGCCCTCTTCGGCTTCGCCTTCCTCGCCAGCTTCGGCGTCATCCGACGCGCGCAGGCCCGACGGGGCCGAGATGTTGGCGATCACGAAGTCGCGGTCGGTGATCGTCGGGCGCGCGCCCTCGGGCAGGGTCACGTCCGAGATGTGGACGATGTCGCCGATGTCGAGCCCGGCCAGGTCCACGGTGATGTGATCGGGAATGTCGCCCGCCGTCACCACCAGTTCCACCTCGGGGCGCACCACGGTCAGCACGCCGCCGCGCTTGATGCCGGGGGCCTTGTCCTCGCCCACGAATTGCACCGGGATGAACAGGTTGACCCGCGAGGTCCGCTTTAGCCGCATGAAATCGACATGGATCGGCAGGTCCTTGACCACGTCGCGCTGCACGCCGCGGCAGATCACCCGCACGTCTTCCTGGCCGTCCACCTTCAGGTTGAACAGCGTCGACAGGAAGCGTCCCGCCTTGAGCCGCTTGAACAGCTCGTTGTATTTCACGTTGATCGGAAGCGGATCGGTGCCGCCGCCATACACGATGCCCGGAACGAGATGCTCACGACGAGCTTGACGAGCGGCCCCCTTGCCTGTCCCCGTCCGTTCCGTGGCGTGAAGATCAGGGATCTCACCTGCCATGGGT
>JBNGDM010000169.1:0-7364 GCA_049975105.1 Rhodovulum sp.
GGTCCGGGCCGCGCGCTCGTCCCCCAGCATAGGGGCCAGCGCGCCGTTATCCAGCGCTTTCCGGCACACGCGTCAGGCGAAGGCGTCGGCGAACCGGTCGCGCAGCACGTTCTTCTGCACCTTGCCCATGGTGTTGCGCGGCAGGGCGTCGACGATCTCGATCCGCCGCGGCTGCTTGAAGCCTGCCAGCCGCTCGCGCACCGCCGCCGCGATCGCGGCCCCGTCCAGCGCCGCGCCCGGCTCGGGCACTAGGACGGCCACCACGCTTTCCCCGAAATCGGGATGCGGCACCCCGATCACCGCGCTTTCCAGCACGCCGGGCAGCGCGTCGAGGACCATCTCGATCTCCTTGGGATAGATGTTGTAGCCGCCCGAGATGATCAGGTCCTTCGCCCGGCCCACGATATGCACGTATCCGTCCCCGTCGATCAGGCCCAGGTCGCCGGTGATGAAGAACCCGTTTTCGCGCAGCTCCTCGCGGGTCTTCTCGGGCATGTTCCAATAGCCCTTGAACACGTTCGGCCCGCGCACCTCGATCATCCCCGTCTCGCCCCGGGGCCGCTCGGCCCCCGTTTCGGGATCGGTGATCTTCAGCTCCACCCCCGGCAGCGGGAAGCCAACGGTGCCCGCCCGCCGCTCGCCCTCGTAGGGGTTCGAGGCGTTCATGTTGGTTTCCGTCATGCCATAGCGTTCCAGGATCCGGTGCCCGGTGCGCGCCTCGAACTGCCGGTGCGTCTCGGCCAGCAGCGGCGCAGACCCCGACACGAACAGCCGCATATGCCCCACCAGGTCGCGGGTGAACCGCGCGTCGTCCAGCAGCCGGGTGTAAAACGTCGGCACCCCCATCATCGCCGTGGCGCGCGGCAGCGCCGCGATCACCGCGTCCACCTCGAATTTCGGCAACAGGATCATCGCGCCGCCCGTCAGCAGCGCGACATTCGTCGCCACGAACAGCCCGTGGCTGTGAAAGATCGGCAGCGCGTGCAGCAACACGTCATCGGCCGTGAACCGCCACAGATCGGCCAGCGCCTCGGCATTCGACAACAGGTTGCCCTGCGTCAGCATCGCCCCCTTGGACCGCCCCGTCGTGCCAGAGGTATAGAGGAACGCCGCCAGGTTCTCCTCGCCCCGCGGCCCGGTGTCGAAGGCCTCGGGCATGTCATGGGCGGCCACCGCGAAACTGCCCGACCCGTCCGCGTTCAGCGTCGCCAGCCGGCATTCCGCCGCCTCGGCCACGCGCGCCAGCGTGCCCACATGCGCCCCGTCGCAGACGAACAGCCCCGCGCCGCTATCCTCCAGGAAATAGCTGATCTCGGCGGGCGTATAGGCGGTGTTCAGCGGCAGGAAGATCACCCCCGCCTGCACGCAGGCCGCATACAGCGCCAGCGCGTGATGCGATTTCGCGACCTGCACCGCCAGCCGGTCGCCATGGCCCAGCCCCAGCGCGTGGATCGCATGCGCGAACCGCGCCGCCTGGCGCAGGAACGCGTCATGGGTGATCTTGCGCCCATCGGGCAGGTGCAGGAACAGCGTGTCCTTGCCGGCATGCTGGCCGAAAAGCCGGTCGTAAAGCGGGTTCGCCACGGGCGGGTCTCCCTGACATCGTTGCGCATCCAGGCCTCGAAACGGGCCGGCGCCCTTCTGGGCCATCGCCGCGCCCGGGTAAACCCCGCGCGGGGTCGCGGGTCCCGCCTCTTATCCACAGGAATTTTCCGAAAAGACGGCGCGCCCGGCGCCCGCGTTTTCAGGTATTGTTAACCTGTTGCAAGTGTTCTGGCGCCGACGCGCCGGACGTTAACGAGGGGGCAAGACCATGGATAATCTGCAAATCGACATCGCCTTCGGCGACCGCGTCGCGGGGGCCGAAACCGTCACCTCCGACCAGTTCGGCGGCATCCAGACCGGCTATTCCGGCTTCGCCCAGTTCGACGAACAATTCGTGGAACTGGGCCTGTCCTCGCTGCGCTGGCCCGGCGGCACGCTGTCCGAAACCGCCCCCGACGTTTACGGCCTCGACATTCCGGGCCTGTTCGACGGCACCCAGCTGTACAATCCCAACCCCGACCGCGACCGGCCCGACCTGGCCGACACGCTGGCCTATTGCGTGCAGGGCGACCTGTCGTTTTCGATGATCCTGCCCACCGCGCGCTACGCCCAGGATATCGCCCAGGGCGAGGCCGACCTCGCGGCCTTCCTCGCCGACCTGTTGTCGGGCGCCCACGGCGCGCTGCCCGCCGATTTCACCCTTGAAATCGGCAATGAATACATGGGGCTGGCGCCGTTCGCCGACGATCCCGCGCTGTATGGCGAGATCGCCGACCGCTTCATCGCCGTCATCACCGACGCGCTGGACGACCCCCAGATCAACCGCATCGGCGCCGACCTGTCCATCGCCGTCCAGATGGGCCACACCGCCAGCGACGACGCCGCCATCCGCGCCCAGATCGCGCCCGAGAACCTGGCCCGGATCGACAGCCTGGTGGCGCACGCGCTGCCCTTCAACTTCAACGCCATCGACCGGGTCGAGGACGACCCGAACGCCGACGCGCAGGATTATGGCGAAACGCTGTGGCAGAACCGGCAGGATTACCTGGACGACTGGGGCCAGGCGATCACCGCCGCGGGCGGCGATGGCGACGCGGTCGAACTGTTCATGTCCGCGATGAACGTGGGCAATGCGGTGCAGGACGTGGGTGACGTGAACCTGAACTACCAGGATTACGGGTTAAGCGCGGCGGGTGCCTATCTGGAACTTTTCGCCACCTACCAATCCATCGGCATGGATGCCGCCGCGATCTGGGGCATCGCGGGCAAGCAATACAACGCCGTCAGTTACGAGGGCACCGATGGCATGGTGCTGGACCCGGGCGGCGCGCTTTTGAAACTGATGGCCGAGAACATCGCGGGGATGGACCTGATCGACGGGTTCCAGTCCAACACCCGCGACGACCTCGCCATGGCCTATGGGTGGGAAAACGCCGCCGAGGCGGTGATCTTCGTCGCCGCCAACGACATTTCCGCCGATGGGCTGGGGATCACGCTCGACCTCGGCCTGCTTGACCAGGCCAGCATGCTCGAGGCGGTGCGCCTGACCGCCGTCCTGGCCGAGGACACCCCGCCCGACGCGGCGGGGCTGGAACTGATGGTCTACGAAGAGGCGCATCTGGAAAGCTTCACCCCCCAGGTCGCCGGCGACGATCTGACCTTCACGCTGGGCACCGATTACGAGGTGGTGATGCTGCGCCTGGCCAAGACCGCCCCGCCGCCCGCCCCCACCCCGGTCGAGGGCGGGGCGGCGCGCGACGTGATCTCGGGCACCGCGGATGCGGACGTTCTGATCGGCCATGGCGGCAACGACAAGCTGATCGGCGACGCGGGCGATGACGTGCTGGACGGCGGCACCGGCAATGACGTGCTGCGTGCCGGTCTGGGCGAGGACCGGATCGACGGCGGCGATGGCGCCGACCGGATCTATGCCGGCGCGGGCGACGACACCGTGTTCGCCGGCGAAGGCGACGACAAGGTTTATGGCAACGGCGACGACGACCTGCTGATGGCCGAGGGCGGCAACGACATCGTCTATGGCGGCGCGGGCCGCGACAGGATCGACGGCGGCGACGGCGACGACCAGCTGTTCGGCGAGATTGGCGACGACCGGATCGACGGCGGCGCGGGCGCCGACACGATCAATGGCGGGCTGGGCAGCGACACCGCCTTCGGCGGCGACGGCGACGACGTGCTGATCGGCGAGGGCGGCTATGACGTGCTCTATGGCGGCGCGGGCAATGACGTGCTGTCGGGCGATGACGGCAATGACATCCTCGCGGGCGACGCCGATGACGACCTGCTTTCGGGCGGGGCGGGGCGCGACGTGCTGTCGGGCGGGACGGGCGCCGACACGCTGGAGGGCGGGGCCGACGATGACGACCTGTTCGGCGGCGCGGGCGCCGATGTCTTCGTCTTCGCCGAGGCCGGTTTCGGCGCCGACCGGATCGGCGATTTCGAGGCGGGCACGGATGTGATCGACCTGTCGGGGCTGGGCCTGGGGACGAGTTTCCCCGATTTCCTCGCCGCCCACGTGACCGACACCGACCAGGGCGCCCAGATCGACGCCGCCGGCGGCAGCATCACGCTCTTGGGGCTCGACGCCGCCGACCTCTCCGCGGCCGATTTCCTGCTCTGACCCCGCGGCCCCGGCCGCGCGCAAATCCATGGACCTGCGAAACCGCTTGCCCTAACACTTGGGGCAGGGGGTGGCGGCGCGCAGGCGTGCCCGGCCCCGCGAAAAAAAATCGACCGCCCCAAGGGCGGACCACATGGGAGGACACCGATGAAACTCGACACGATCCGGCGCGGCCTGGCCGTGCTGGCGCTTGCCGCCGTACCCCTTGCCGCGCAGGCCCAGGATTTCACCCCCGAGAACCCCGAATGCATCGCGCCCGCCAACCCGGGCGGCGGCTGGGACTTTACCTGCCGGCAGGTCGGCAAGACCTTGCAGGACCTTGGCCTGATCCCGTCCACCATGCAGGTCGTGAACCTGTCGGGCGGGGGCGGCGGCGTGGCCTATGCCGAGGTGGTCAACAAGCGGGGCGACGACAACGACCTGATCGTGGCGGCGTCCTCGGCCACCGCCACGCGGCTGGCGCAGAACGCCTATCCCGGCAACACCATGGACCAGGTCCGCTGGATCGGCGCGGTCGGGGCCGATTACGGCGTGATCGCGGTCGCCGCCGATAGCGAGATCGACACGCTGCCCGCCCTGATGGACCAGATGAAATCCGACCCCACCTCGATCGCCATCGGCGGCGGCTCGGCGGTCGGCGGCTGGGATCACCTCAAGGTGCTGATCGCCGCGCAAAAGGCCGGCCTCACCGATGTCCGCGCCGTGAAATACATCGCCTTCGCCGGCGGCGGCGAGGCGGTCACGCAACTGCTCGCCGGCTCGCTCCAGGCCTTCACGGGGGATTTGTCCGAGGCCAAGGGCTTCGTCGAATCGGGCGATATCAAGGTGTTGGCGGTTCTTGCCCCCGAACGCCTGCCCGGCGAGTTCGCCGATTTTCCCACCGCGCGCGAGCAGGGCATCGACGCGATCGGCGCCAACTGGCGCGGCTTCTACGCGCCGGGGAAAATGTCCGACGCGGCCTATGCCTACTGGGTCGGCCGGATCGACACGCTCTATGACAGCCCCGAATGGAAATCGGTGATGGAGACCAACGGCCTCGCCCCCCTCGATCTTCAGGGCGATGAGTTCCAGGCCTTCGTGGCCGACTCGGTGGCCAGCATCGAAAGCCTCTCGCGCGAGATCGGCATCCTGAAATAGCGCCAACCGGGGGCGCCCCGCGGCGCCCCACGCCACAGGGAGGGGGCCATGAGCGACCGCATCTTCGGCGGCATCGGGCTGGTGCTGGCGATCTTCTTCGCCTGGCAGGCCGCGATCATCCAGGAAAGCTTTCTGACCGACGCGGTCGGGCCCAAGGTTTTCCCGTGGATCATCGCCGCGGTGATGGGGCTGTCCTCGCTGTGGTTCCTGCTGAAACCCGACCCCGATCCCGACTGGCCGCGCCTTGGCCGCCTGGCCGAAATCGCCATGGCCGCCCTGGTGATGGTCGCCTATGCCCTGGCGCTGCCCGAACTGGGCTTCGTCATCGCCACCGCCATCGCGGCGGCCTACCTGACCTGGCGGCTGGGCTCGCGCCCGCTGGAAAGCGTCGCGATCGGCGTCGGCACCTCTCTCGGCATCTACGTGATCTTCCGGCTGATCCTGGGCCTCAGCCTGGCGCGCGGGCCGCTGGGTTTCTAGGGGGCGGTCATGGACACACTCGCCAATCTCGCCGACGGCTTCGCGGTCGCGCTGACCTTCCAGAACCTTGCGCTGGCCCTGATGGGCTGTTTCCTCGGCACCATCATGGGGGCGCTGCCGGGGCTGGGGCCGTCGAACGGGGTGGCCATCCTGATCCCGCTGGCCTTCACGCTGGGCCTTGGCCCCACGCCGTCCCTGATCCTGCTGACCTCGGTCTATTACGGGGCGATGTATGGCGGCCGGATCAGTTCGATCCTCTTGAACATCCCCGGCGACGAACCGGCGATGATGACCTGCCTCGATGGCTATCCCATGGCGCAAAAGGGCCGCGCGGGCGAGGCGCTGGCGCTTTCGGGCGTGGCGTCCTTCGTCGGCGCCTTCTTCGCGACCTGGGGTCTGGTGCTGCTGGCGCCGCAACTGGTCAAGGTGGCGCTGCTGTTCGGCCCGGCGGAATATTTCGCCCTCTTCACCCTGGCCTTCGCCACTTTGGGCGGCATCTCGGCCACCAACCAGGCGAAATCCGCCTTCGCCGCGGCCCTTGGCCTGGGTCTTGCCATGGTCGGCGTCGACACCCAGACCGGCGTGCCGCGTTTCACCTTCGGCGAGGTGCATCTCTACGACGGCATCGACTTCCTCGTGGCCATCGTCGGGCTGTTCGCCCTGTCCGAGGTCTTCGTCTTCCTCGAACATCGCGGCACGGATCGCGACATTTCCACGAAACCCAAGGTCCAGATCGGCCGCATCATCCCGCCCTGGTCGCTGATCCGGTCCTGCATCCCGACGATGGGGCGGACCACGGTGCTGGGCTTCATCGCGGGGGTGCTACCGGGGGCGGGGGCGTCGCTGGGCTCGTTCATCTCCTACACGATGGAAAAGCGGCTGGTCGACCGCGACAAGTCATTCGGCACGGGCGATCCGCGCGGCGTCGCGGCCCCCGAGGCGGGCAACAACGCCGCCGCCGGCGGGGCGCTGGTGCCGATGCTGGCGCTTGGCGTGCCGGGGTCGGGGACCACGGCGGTGCTCTTGGCGGTTCTCTTGGCGCTGAACATCACGCCGGGGCCGCTGCTGTTCACCAACAACCCCGACGTGGTGTGGGGCCTGATCGCGGCGCTGTTCATCGGGAATTTCATGTTGCTGGCGATGAACATTCCCATGGTGGGGCTGTTCACCCGCGTGCTGCTGGTGCCGCCGCGCATCCTGATGCCCATCGTGGCGATGATTTCCTTCGTTGGGATCTACGGGATTTCGGGGTCCAGCTTCGACCTGTTGGTGATGGTCGGGTTCGGGGTGCTGGGCTGGGTGCTGCGCAAGCTGGACGTGCCCTTGGTGCCGGTGATCCTCGGCACGCTCTTGGGTAACGAGATGGAGGTGAATTTCCGCCGCGCCGTCGAGATCGCGAATGGCGATTACGGGGTGCTGGTCGGCTCGCCGCTGTCCATCGGGCTTTGGTCCATCGCGGTGGTGGGCTTCGTGTTGCCGATCCTGTTCGGCGCCCGGCTCAAGCGGCGCATGCGCCTGCCCGAGGATTCCGAGGGCGGGTTGACCCGCGACTGACACGGCCCCG
>JBNGDM010000170.1:0-7353 GCA_049975105.1 Rhodovulum sp.
CGCCCCGCCAAGACGCACGGCGTCGAACATCGCATCCGCGATCAGCCCGTAGGCGGCGGCCACCTGCGCCTCGGTCACGCCGTAGGTCCGGGTCAGGTGCGGGGCGCGGTCCGCGCCGGTCTGGATGACGCAGGCCCTGAGCGCCTCGTCGGCCGAAACGCGCGCGCGGTAGCTTTCCTCGGCGGCGCGCGTGCCCCCCGCAGCGTGGTAGGCGCGGTCGTGGGTCACGCAGCAAGGCTCCCAGGGCGGACGGTCCTCGTGGGCTTCGGCAAAGGCGGGCAGAAGGTCGGCGATCATGTCCCAAGCTGTCGAGAGACCGCCGCTGCAGCCATCGGTGACGAAAGCGTAGGGAGCGTAACCGGCCGTGTCCATCACCTCGATCAGACGCCGATGGGCCGCCATCTCGATCGCGAGCCGCAGCGCGAAGGGCTCGGCCTCGGTCGGTTCTGCCACCCCGCCCGAGGGCGAGCCGAGCCCCGCCGCGGTAGCAAGGGCGAACGCCAGCGCCGTGCGCCTAGGCATCTTCTTCCTCAGCCACGAGGTCGAAGCTTTCTGGCTGGAACCGGTCGCTTAGCCACAGCAGCAGCCTTTCAACCGTGGACAGGATGTTCCGCGCCTCCATCACCTGGCGGGCCAGCGCGGGTTCGTTGGTGATCAATCCGTCCACCCCCATCGAGATCATCCGCACCATGGTCACCGGATCGTCAACCGTCCAGACATAGAGCTTCTTTCCTTGGCCATGGGTGCGCCGGATCAGCTCCAACGACGCCTGCCCGGTGTTCACCGCCAGGAAATCCGCTTCCAGCTTGGAGAGATCGCCAAGCGCGGTGGCAGCGAGAATCCCGTACGGCCAGTCGGGTCGGAGCGCGTGCATTTTTCTCACACCCGGGATCTTCAGCGACATGACCCCCACATCTTCCGCCATACCCATGTCCTCGACGATCTCGGCCACGCGCGATTCCAGCGCCACGTCATGGCCGTAGTACTTAAGCTCGATCAGGACCTTGCCCCGCCCCTTCGCCGCGTCCAGCACCTGGCGCAATGTCGGGGTACGCTCTTCGGCATAGGCGGGGTCGAACCAACTGCCGATGTCGATATCGGCGAGGTCGGCCATCGTGGCGTTCCATACCTTGAGATCCCGCCCCGCGAGCTTCATGAAATCGCTGTCATGGGCAACGACCACCTCACCGTCCGCGGTCTCCTGCACGTCGATCTCGACCCAGTCGGCCCGGTCGGCCAGCGCCTGTTCGACTGCAGCCAAGGTGTTCTCGGGGCGGATGGCGGCCGCGCCACGGTGAGCGATGATCTCAACCCGGCGCTCGGCGCCCACCTGGTCGAGCAGCGCGCCGCCGAAAGCCAGCCCGCCCACCACAAGCAGCGCCGCCGCGCCCAACAGCATCGGAAGCACCAGCACACGGCCCCGCTCTGCGGCGGCAGCGACAGGCACGGCCGGCGTCGGCGCATCGCCAGTTGCCGCGCGGAAGAGCCCGTCGAGCAGCACGGCGAGCGCCCCATTGGCTACTGCCGAGACGAGGGCGTTCGCCAGCCCCCAGAGCAGCAGCAAGACCACGGTTGCCCCCGCGATCAGGCGCAGGTTTGCCCCGAACAGCTGTTGCGCGCCCCCGATCGTCAGCCCCGCCGCCGCTGCCACCAACGCCGCCAGCAGACTGCGCACCGCCGCCCAGACAAGAATGCGCCCCACCACGCCAAGCTGCAGGCCGCGCAGCCGCTCTGTGCTGGCGGCAAAGCTCTGCCGCGGGCTCACGCCCCTGTACAGGATCAGATGCAGCGCGATCGACCAGCCTGACAGCCGCGCCACCAGAACCGCCAGGAGCCCCCCGAGAAGGACGGCGCCAAGCCCCACGGCGATCAGGAAGGAGGGCGGCCGGTAGGTCAGGTAATAGTTGATGTCGTAGCGGCCAAGCGCCAGCCACGCGATGACCGCGCCCGCCAAAAGGAACGGCGCCGCGATCAACAGTATCCGTAGCACGAGCCGCACGGCAAAGGCGAAGAGGCCGACGAGCCGTCCTAGGACACGCCCGAACGCCGCGAAGAGCGCTGGGACCGCGCCACGATCCGGACGGTGCAAAGCGTCTGTCATCATAGCAATGTCTAGAACACTGGCCACGATGGACAGGCCGACCAGCGCCAAACCACCGGCAAAACCCGCGGGCGTCAGCAGGAACCGGGCGATGTCCTGGTCGGTAACCGCACTCTGGCCCGAGGCCGACAGTGCCGCCGCCAGGACCAGACCGGACGCGGGCAAGATCACGCCCGCGGCCAGCAGGCGCACGACCAGGTGGATCACCAGGAACGACCGTGTTCGGCCAAGCGCGGCGCGATAGCTCGCCAGGACGTCGCCGGCCGCACTCACCGCCCGACCCCAAGGCCAGGCGCGTCGCGAATTGCCCGTAGAACGGCCGCTATCACGAGCGGACATGTCCCCGCTACAATGGGATACTGCGTCAGGAGCCGTCGCACGGTCAGACCTCGCCGCGCCCTGTGCCACTGCCCCGGACGAACAGGGCGAAGGCCAGGATCATCACGCCGCTCGACACCAGTTCGACGGCCAGCAGAACGCCCAGCAGAAGCGCCGCCGATTGCGGGAAATTGGAAAACACCATAAGCGCCAGAAGCAACGAAATCGCGCCGGAAACGGCAGTCGGCCACAAAAATGGCGTCCCCCGCATGGTCAGCGCCAGAAGCAGCTTCGTCGCGCCGTTGACCAGAAAAACGATCGCCACCAGGACAGTCAGCGTCAGCACCCCCGCCAGCGGGTTCGCCAGTAGCGAGATCCCGAGCCACAGATAGGCGAGCGCGAGCACCGCATTCAACAGCCGCGCCCCCCAGCCGCCCGTCCGAACCGCCGCAACCAGTTGCATGATCCCTCCAAGGACGAAGAGCCAGGCAGCGATCTGCTCGGCTGTTAAGGTCGCGGCGAGCGGATTGAACAGGGCGAAGAGGCCTCCGAGGATGAAGACAAGGCCGATCAGCGCCAAGGAGAACCAAGCTTTCATCTGCGATCCACCGCATCATGGCCGCGCTGACAGCGGCGCAACCTCCAATATTTGCCCGCCGGTTGGCCACGTCTCGTTCGATGCGCGTGGAGGCGGATATGATAAGTCTCGAAGTTTGAGACGCATCGCCCATCTGTCAATAGGGTTCCCTCACGGCCGCCTCCTGTGCCGTTGGCTTGGGCTCCCCGCCGCCTGCCGGCCGATCAGGGTTTCTCCGAAGGGCGTGTCGCAACGGAACGGATCGCTCACATTTCGCAGACGCCCACAAGGGCCCTGCCCCCAGCAAAAGGCAGCAGGCATACCGATGCCGGCGGAGAGATGACGATGCATTATTCTACGGACTACACCACCCATGCGGGCGCCATCGCGGATCTCTTCTCGCCGCCCCCTTCACCGTCTCCGAAGGCGCGGAGGAAGGTGCGCTGATCGGCGCCCTCGCTCGCCGCCTGCTTTCGGACACACCCACCGAGGACCTTCGCGTCTTCACAGCTTGGGAAGGTAGCACACTGGTCGGCGGCATCTTTTTCACGCGCCTTACCTTTGCCGGAGACGCCCGTGCGGCGTTCTTGATGGCACCGGTTGCGGTGGCGATCCACCGGCAAGGCAAAGGCATCGGGCAGCGGCTCATCGCACACGGTCTCGATGCGCTCCGGCAAAACGCCGTGGACATCGCAGTGACTTATGGCGACCCCAACTTCTACGGTCGCGTCGGGTTTGCACCCGTATCCGAAGCAGCCTTGCCAGCGCCACAACCGTTGCAGCAGCCTCAGGGCTGGATCGCCCAATCCCTGACGAAAGCGCCGCTTACGCCGTTGCGCGGACCGTCCCGCTGCGTCGCCTCCTTCGAGGATCCGGTACTCTGGTAAAGCCGTGGTCCGCGACTGTTCTGCCGCTCTGCTCGGCCCCCGCTTGACCGCGCCTCCTGTGTGTTCAGTCTGAGCATCGCGCAGCCGCTCGTCGGCGGTGACAATCCGAAGGCTCGTGCCGCGCATCCCTGCGACAGGAGCCCGACCCTGAACGCGCCGGTGCGCACTGTCCGCCCGGGGCTCGAACACAGCCCTATATTGTCTAGGCAGGCGGCGTATTTGCGCTCCCGCTCCTTGATGGCGATGTCGACAAACCGCGCGGGGTCGTCGCCCGAGTTGCGGATGCGATCGACGCTCTCGGCAACGCGATCCTGCTCCCAGTCCACCCGTTTCGGCAAATCGGCCACCACGGTGAAGTCGCCCTCGTCGACCGCTTCCGGGCCGCCTGGCATGAAGGCCAGTGCTCGGCCCGTCCCGCATAACCCTCGAAAAAATGGAAAAATCCGGTCTTAGCCGGATCGAGAGAACGCTTTCGCGGGAGCAAGTGGCGGAGGGGATGGGCCTGATATCCAACCTTCTCCACTGTAAGTCATTGTTTTTATTGTCATCCGCTATTGTCGATTTGAAGGCTGGCCACCGTCTGCAACGGAGCTGACAGCCATGTCAGATTTCTGGAGCGATGTCCGAAGAGTCAGCGGCAAGCCATAAAGGCGTGCGAGACGTTCCGGTTGAAGTGCCAACGCAGCCGGACCAGTCCACGTTGCGCCCTCGACGTCGATGGTCAGGACACGGCTGGCAAGCCGAGCGGCGTGGTCGGGTTCGTGGGTCGAGAGAATGAGCCCAAGACCGTCGGCGGCGACGCGTTCGAGGTAGTCCATCAGACGGTGGCGGTTGCCCCAGTCGAGCGAAGCGGCGGGCTCATCCAGCACCATGAGCGGGGTTTCTTGCGCCAGTGCCCGGGCGATCAACACCATCTGACGCTGTCCGCCCGAAAGCTCGGTCACGGGGCGCATGGCCAGATGACCGATCCCCAAGCGGTCGAGCGCCGCCTCGGCTGCGTCGCGGTCCGTGATCGAGGGGCGTGCGAAGGCTTTGAGACGAGCAGTGCGGGCCATGAAAACGACATCGCGCGCCGTGAAGGCAAATGGGGCATGGAGCGCCTGCGGAACAAGAGCCGCGGCGCGTGCGATCCGGGTGCGCGACAGGCTTGCCACGTCGTGGCCTGACAAGCGGACCGTGCCCGCAAGCGCCGGGATCAGACCAAGCAGCGTGCGAAACAGGGTCGTCTTGCCAGCCCCATTCGGGCCGAGCAGCACCAGCACCTCGCCGCGCGCGACGCGCAGCGCGATGTCGGTGGCAATCGCCTGGCCCCGGTGGCCGATGGCCAGACTTTCTGCCTCGATCAGTGGCGTCACGCCCATTCCCGCCGCCCCCGCGCCAGCAGCCAGACAAAGACCGGTGCCCCGATCAGCGCCGTCAGCACGCCCAAAGGCACCTCCATCACCGCCACCGACCGCGCGGCGGTGTCGACCAGCACCAGAAAGGTGGCCCCAAGGATCAGGCTGGCGGGCAGCAGACGGTCAAAGCGCGCGCCGACAAGGAAGCGCGCCATATGCGGAACCATCAACCCGATCCAGCCTATGATGCCGGATATCGCAACAGCGGTCGCGGTGATCAGCGTCGCACACAGGATCACGATCAGCCGCAACCGCCCGGTTTCAACGCCAAGCGCGCGGGCTTCGTCTTCGCCCATGGCCATGACGCCGATGCGCCAGGCCAGCGCGACAAGGGGCAGCACGCCGAAGAGGATCGGCAGGATCGCCAGCGTCAGATCCGTCGGTTTGACCCCCGACAGGCTGCCCAGGAGCCAGAAGGTGATGGCGGGAAGTTGCTGGTCGGGATCGGCCAGCATCTTGACAATCGAGATGCCTGCAGAAGCGAGCGCCCCGAGTGCGATGCCGGTCAGAACCATGACCAGCACCTCGGCCTGTCCGCGCAGGATCGCCGCGACACCGATCACCATGCCCACGGTCGCAAGCCCGCCTGCAAAGCCCATGAACTGGATCACGATGACCGGGAGGGACATCAGGATGCCCAGCACCGCGCCGAACCCCGCCCCGGCCGAGACGCCCAGAATATCGGGCGAGACCAAGGGGTTGCGAAAGATCGTCTGATAGGCCGCCCCGGCGCCCGCCAGCGCGGCCCCCACCAGCGCCGCCGCCAGCACGCGCGGCAGGCGGATGTTGAACAGGACTGTCGCGGCGGTAGAGGGGTCCGAACCGCCCGCAAGGCGGCCGCCGATCAGGCGCAGCACCTCTGTCGGGGCCAGCGGATATGGGCCGACCGCCACCCCCAGGATCAGGGCGGCGGCCAGACCCGCCCCCAAAAGGGGCAGAAGCGCGGCACCAGGGAGGGGACGCCGCGCAACGCGGGTGCGGTCAGTCCCCGAGGAGGCTGTCAAGCGCCGCCTCGTCGGGTTCGACCTGCCAGAACAGGCGGTAGAAATCCCGCACCTCGGCGCGCAGATCGCCCTCGACCTGATCGGGATAGAAGCTGTGCATCATCCACGACAGCCCGATCAGCCGGTTCACCGAGGGCGGGCTGTCGATCCAGCCGAAGGGGGCGGAAGGTGCCAGAAACACCCGTCCCCCGGCCATTGCGGGCACGGCTTGCCAGTCGGCAATGCCCGCCACACCGGCGGCAAAAGCGGGGTCGATGGTGATGATCGTGTCGGGCGCCCATGCGATGATCTGTTCAAGCGAGGGGGTGACAAGCCCGCGCGTCTCGGCCTCGACGACGTTGGAGCCACCGACACGTTCCACGATCTCGGCATTGATCGAGCCGCGTGCGGGCGCTTCCAGCCCCTCGGGCCCACGGGCCAGATAGACCCGCGGGCGGGTGTTCGCGGGCACCTCCGCCAGCACCGCATCGACCCGCGCAAGCGCCGCCTCGGCATATGCCGCCAGTGCTTCGCCTCGCTCGGGCACGCCCAGCACCTCGGCCATGGCCCGGATCGCGGTTGGGGTGTTCTCGAAGCTGCCGTCGATCAGGATATAGGGGATGCCGGTCTGCTCGGTGATGCTGTTGGCGAGGTCAATATAGGTGGGGCTGACCGTGCCGAAATCGACGATCAGGTCGGGTTCGGTGGCCAGCAGCACTTCAAGGTTGACCGTGCCGCCCCGGCCGGTCAGCCGACCAAGCTCGGGCAAATCATGCGTGGAGGGCAAGAGGAACGGCAGGTCTGCCGCGCGCGGGGCGCGGACCCAGCCGACCATCGCCTCGGGCGCCAGCGCATAAAGCAGCACCGAGGCCGGCGGGCCCGCAGCGAAGACCCGCGCCGGTGCATCGGGGATGGTGACGGTCCGGCCCGTGGCATCCACGATGTCGCGCGCGCGGGCCTCTTGGACGAAGGCAAGCGCCACCAGAACGGCCAGAACGAAGGGAAAGATTATGTGCCGCAGTCGCAGCGGCTCTTCATGGGATGTGCAGCGTTTCATTGGCCATGTCCCTTGCAGGCGTCGGGTTTGATA
>JBNGDM010000171.1:0-7336 GCA_049975105.1 Rhodovulum sp.
CCGCTGTGGGACGCGACGGCCTATGTGGTGGCCGAGTTCACCAACGACACGGGCGAGGTGATCCTGCCGACGGGCGAGGCGCTGTTCTATCTCGACGGGCGCTATGTCGGCCAGCAGGGCATCGCCGCGATCCCCGCGGGGGGCGAGGCGGAACTGGCCTTCGGGCCGGTGGACGGGCTGCGGCTGACGCGCACCGTTCTGGACCGCAACGAGGGCGACCGGGGCGTGATCCGCAAGTCGAACGAACGGGTCGAAGAGGTGCGGATCGAGGTCGAGAACCTGACCGGCGAGACCTGGCCGATGCGGGTGGTCGACCGGGTGCCCTATTCCGAACAGGAAGACCTGGAGATCACCTGGCAGGCCGATCCGCAACCGGCCGAGACCGACCTGGACGGCAAGCGGGGGGTTCTGGAATGGCGATTCCTGCTGGGCGCGGGGGAAAGCCGGGACATCGCGCTGTCGCACCGGATGACCTGGCCCGAGGGCAAGGTGCTGCGCTGACGGGCCGGATTCCGCGATATGAATTCCATATGAATCGCATATGAATCCCATATGAGCTTTTTCGGACTCGCGCCGCACCGCAGATCGCGCCGCCCGTGCCCTTTTCCTGGTGAAAATACTCCGGGGGTCGCCATTGGAGCGCCATTGGTCCGAGAGACAATGGCGACGGGGCAGAGCCCCCGCCCGGGTCGGCTTGCACCGCAAGCCGAAACCCACCCGCCTTGCGCTAGAACCGTTCGGCGCGCAGCACCTGGCAATCGGTGACGGACACCACGCCGATATGGCGCTCGACCACGGCAAAGGCCGCGTCCAGCAGCCCGTCCAGCCGGTCGGGCCGGATCAGGCAGACGACGGCCACCATGCCGCCAGCGCGGCCCACCTGGCCCTCGCGGCTCCAGGTGCCCGACCGGCCGGTGCCGCCCAGGACCGGCAGCACGGTGTAGCCGGTGACGCCTGCCTTCTCCAGTGCGGCGGTCAGGCGGCGTTCCATCGGTGCCTCGATGATGATTTCCACCCGTTTCGCGGCATGGGTCTGCATCGGCCTATCCTCCGGTGACAAGGCGGGCCGCCGCCAGATACAGCGGGATGCCCAGCGTCAGGTTGAACGGGAAGGTGATCCCCAGCGACAGCGTCAGGTAGATCGACGGGTTCGCATCCGGCAGCGCCACCCGCATCGCCGCCGGCACCGCGATATACGAGGCCGAGGCCGCCAGCGTCATCATCAGCACCACGCCGCCCAGCGAAAGGCCCAAGCCCAGCCCCAGGATCAGCCCGAACAGCGCGCCGATGGGCGGCATCAGCACCCCGAAGGCCAGGAGCCCCGGCGTGATGACGCCCCGGCTGTCCCGCAGGTTCCGCCCCGCGACCAGCCCCATGTCCAGCAGGAACAGGCACAGCACGCCCTTGAACGGCGAGACGATGAAGCTTTCGATTTCGGCCAGCCCGGCGGGGCCGGTGATCCAGCCGATGGCGAAGGCGCCCAGCAGCAGAACGATGGACCCGTTCAGCAGGATTTCCCGCCAAAGGCCCGGTTCCATCTCGGCCTGCCCGCCGCGGCGCATCACCAGCCACAGGGCGGCCAGGATGGCGGGGGCCTCCATGATGGCGGCGACGGCGACCATGAAGCCCTCGGCGGCGATGCCCTGGCTGGCCAGAACGGAACTGGCCGCGACGAAGGTGACGATGGAGATCGAGCCGTAATGCCCCGCCACCGCGCCCGCGTCGACCGGCCCCAGCCGGGTCATCGCGCGCAACAGCGCGTAGGCCAAGAAGGGAATTCCCGCCGACAGCACCAGCCCCGCCAAGAGCGCCAGAACCAGGGTCGCGTCCAGCCCGTGCGCCGCGACCCCCGCGCCGCCCTTGAAGCCGATGGCGAACAACAGGTAGATCGACAGCGCCTTGGCCGCGGCCTCGGGCACGGTCAGGTCGGACCGGGCGAGCGCCGCGGCCACGCCCAACGCAAAGCTGAGGATGATCGGCGACAGCAGGTTGCCCGCCGCCAGGGTCAGGATGTCGGCCATGCGCCCCTCCGTCGCGGTGTTCCCATAACGCTAGCGCGCGCCGCGCCCGATGTCAGGATCAGACCGGCACGAACCGGTCGCTGGCCGGATCGTAACATTCGACGACGCCTTCGCCGATATCGTTCCACAGCCCGTGCAGCGCCAGTTCCTCGGCCTCGACGGCGTCGCGCACGAAGGGGAAGGACATCAGGTTTTCCAGCGAGACCAGAACCGCGTCCTTTTCCATCGCCTCCAGCCGGGCGGATTCGTCGGCGATGTTGGCCTTGCGTTCATAGCTGGGGCGCAGGATGTCCATCCAGCGGCCGATGAAGCTGGACTTGTCCTCCAGCTGGGGGGCGAGGCCCGCGCACATGTCGTGGCAGCCCCGGATGCCGCCGCAATGGGAATGGCCCACGACCAGCAGGTTCGCGACCTTGAGAACGGTGACGGCATATTCCACCGCCGCCGAGGTGCCGTGGTGGTCGCCATCGGGGGCATAGGGCGGCACCAGCCCGGCGATATTGCGGTGGATGAAGAATTCGCCCTCGTCCGCGCCGAAGATCGAGGTGACGTGCACGCGCGAGTCGCAGCAGGAAATGATCATGGCGCGCGGGCGCTGGCCCTCGTCGGCGAGGCGGCGATACCAGGCCTTGTTCTCGGCATGAATCGTGGCCTTCCAGCCTTGGTAGCGCTGGACCAGGTATTGCGGCAGAGGGCGGGCGGTCTGCATCGGGGTCTCCGTTTTCTCTGCGGCTGCATAATGCGCATTTGCCGGAAATTCGAGAGATTTCGCCCCCTTGTCGCAACGCTTTCTTGACGCAACCGGGCGAGATTGCCCCGCAGGTGTGGTGGTGGTCTTTTCGGAGGGGAACGAGTGTCCCGAGTAGTTACGATACGCCAGGACGAACCGTTGAGCGTGGATTCGGATCACCTGGCGGACATTTTCGTCGAGTTGGGCGAGACCCGGGCGGCGGATTTGATCGCGCTGTCGGTCGAGCGGCTGGAGGGGTTGATGGCGAATCTCGACCTGGCCGCGGCGCAGGTGCGGCCCGGCGATTGCATCGACCTGGCCGGGCAGATCCGGGCGCTGGGCGATTCGCTGGGTCTGCTCAGCCTGTCGGTGGCCGCCCGCGGGGTGGCCCGCGCGGTGCAGTCGGGCGACCCGGTGGCGGTGGCCGCGACGATGGCGCGGCTGCGGCGGCTGGCGCTGCGCTCGTTCCGGATCGCGGCCGAGTTGCAGCACCGCTCGGGCTGAACCCGCTTGCGGGCGCGGGCGAAGCGGGTAGGGTCGGGTCGTTCCCACCCCGCCGGAGGATTGCCCGCCCATGTCGCCCCGTTTCGCCGCGCCCGATGAGGTTTCGTTGCCGCTTCACGTTGTCGAGGAGGCCGCGCTGGAGGATTGGCGCGCCGCCCGCCCCGCGGCCGAGGCGGCCTGGCTGACGGCCACCGGGTTCGCCGCCGGCCTGGGCGAGGTGGCGATCCTGCCCGGCGAAGGCGGCGCGGTCGCGGGCGCGGTTGCGGGCCTTGGCAGTGCGGGCGCCCGGGCGCGCGGGCGGTTCCACCTGGCCGGCATCGCGGCGCGCCTGCCCGAGGGTGTTTGGCACCTGGAAGCCGGCCTGTCCGGCCCCGCGCTGGAGGCCGAGGCGCTGGGCCTGTTGCTGGCCGCCTACCGGTTCGACCGTTACCGCGCGCAGACCCCGCTCAGGGCCCGGTTCAAGGCGCCCGCCGGTGTCGATGCCGCGCGGATCGAGGCGCTGGCCGCGGGCGAGGTGCTGACCCGCGACCTGATCAACACGCCCGCCGCCGACATGGGGCCCGAGGCGCTGGAGGACGCGCTGTTCGCGGTGGCCGCCCGCCACGGCGCCACCGCCAGCGCCATTCGCGGCGACGAGCTGATCGCGCAGAACTTCCCGATGATCCACGCGGTTGGCCGCGCCGGCCCGCAGGCCCCGCGCCTTTTGGAGCTGCGCTGGGGCGACGCCGGGCCGCGGCTGACGCTGGTGGGCAAGGGGGTGTGTTTCGACACCGGCGGGCTGGACATCAAGCCCGCGGCCTCGATGGGCCTGATGAAAAAGGACATGGGCGGCGCGGCCACCGTGATGGGCCTGGCCCATGCGATCATGGCGCTGGGGCTGCCGCTGCGGCTGCGCGTGCTGATCCCGGCGGTCGAGAATTCGGTGTCGTCCACGTCCTTCCGCCCGCAGGATATCCTGACGGCGCGGAACGGGCTGACGGTCGAGGTGAACAACACCGATGCCGAGGGGCGGCTGGTGCTGGCCGATGCGCTGGCCCTTGCGGCCGAGGAGGAGTGCGAGGCGCTGATCTCGATGGCGACGCTGACCGGGGCGGCGCGGGTGGCCGTCGGCCCCGATATCGCGCCGTTCTATACCGAGGACGATGCGCTGGCCGCGGCGATCGCGGGCGCGGCCACCGACGCCGCCGACCCGGTCTGGCGGATGCCGTTCCACGCGCCCTACGAAACGATGATCGAACCCGGAATCGCCGACCTTGACAACGCGCCCAAGGGCGGGTTCGCGGGCTCGATCACCGCCGCGCTGTTCCTGCGCCGGTTCGCGGGGGCCGCGCGCTATGCCCATTTCGACATCTACGGCTGGCAGCCCGCCGATGCCCCCGCCCGGCCCAAGGGCGGCGTCGGCCAGGGCGCGCGGGCGATCCTGGGGGCGCTGCCCGGCGCGCTGGGGCTGTGAGCGACCGGCGCGAGACGCCGGCCAACGCCCGGGTCGCCGCGCTGCACCTGGCGGGGCAGGTTCAGGCCGCGCGGTTCGTGCAGCCCGTCCTGCACCGCGTGACCCGCCCGCTGGCCGACCTGCTGCGCGCCCCGGACGGGCCGCGCGAACGCCAGCTGGTGCTGGGCGAGGGATTCGAGGTGCTGGAGGTGCACGAGGGCCATGCCTTCGGCTGGGCCGCGCGCGACGGCTTCGTGGGCTATGTCGCGGCCGGGGCGCTGTCCGATACCGTGCCCGAGCCCACCCATATCGTCGCCGTCCCGGCCAGCCACGCCTATTCCGCGCCCGACCTGAAACGGCCCGAGATCTGCGGCCTCAGCTTCGGCTCGCGGGTGCGGGTCGTGTCGGCCAGCGGCGCGTTCTTCGAAACCGCCCAGGGCTGGTTCGTGCCGAAGCCGCACCTGCGCCCCGCGAACGCCCCCTTTGCCGACCCGGTGACGGTGGCGCAGCTGTTTTTCGGCGCGCCCTACCTGTGGGGCGGCAATGCGATCTGGGGGATCGACTGTTCGGGGCTGGTGCAGGCGGCGTGGCTGGCCTGCGCTCGCGCCTGCCCCGGCGACAGCGACCAGCAGGAACGCGCGCTGGGCACGGCGCTGGCCCCCGGCACGCCGCCCGAACGGGGCGACCTGTTGTTCTGGAAGGGGCATGTGGCGATCGTGGTGGACCCGGGGGTGATGATCCACGCCAACGGGCACACGATGTCGGTGGCCTATGAACGCATCGACGAGGGCATCGCCCGGATCGCGGCGGCGGGCGACGGGCCGGTGACCGCGCACCGGCGCGTCTAGGGGGGGGCGGGTCTAATCGACCGGGCGGATCAACTTCTTGTCGAGGACGCGAAGGACCGTTTTCAGGTCATGGCCGCGCTTCAGGATCTGCCCGTCCATCCCGATCACCGCGTACTGGCCCTGCCTGTTGCGCAGTCGGGGGCGTTTCTCGATGCGGTAAAGCGGATGTTCGGCGGTGCGGCGGAAGATCGAGAAGACCGCCACCTCGCGCAGGCAGGAAATGCCGTAGTCGCGCCACTCGCCCGCGGCGACCATCCGGCCGTAAAGCGTGAGGATGACCCCCAGCTCGGCCCGGTCGAAGGCGACCTGCTCGGGGGCGCTGGCCCGGGGAAACGGGGTCGGCGGGATGACGTTCATCCGCCCAGCGTGCCGCCGCGCGCCCGGCAAATCAAGACCTGCCCGGGTTTTGCCGCGAAATTACCTTTGCATGGCCCGGCGCGTTCCGCGGTGCTGCCGGGATTCGGGGCGACATTGTTCCCATAGCGAAGACGCTACCCCGGTGCCGCGGATTAACAGCCCCCACCCAGCCCGCGGCACCGGGACTTTCGCTTTACCCCTTCCCCGATGATGACAGCCGGCGATGGTTCTGTTTGCGGCCGCGCATGGGGGGCGCAGCCCCCCAGCCGGTCGCCCCGGCGTCAGCCGGGGCGAAACACCCTCCAACTGCCGTTCACCCGAACTCTCCCTGGCAGAACCAGCCCGAGGACATCTCGCCGCCATGGGCGTAGTACAGCCAGAGCCGCTGTCCGCCCTCGGTATCCACCCGCCAGTAGTCGCGCGGCCCCGAGCGCCAGGCCGGGTCGTCCAGCCACCATTCCGGCGCGATCCGTTCGGGGCCGGTGGCGCCCGTGCGCGCGAAATCCCGGCGCCGCCAGCGGAACCGCGCCGGGGGCGTGGGGGTGTCGGGCGCGGCGACCGGCTCGGGCGGGAAGATCAGCAGGGGGCGGGGCCGGTCGCGGGCGGGCCAGTCCGGCACCGGGTCGGACCAGGCGGCGGCCAGCACCTGCCAGCCCTTTTCGGGGATGTGGCTTTCGGCGGGCGCCACCCGGGTGACCGCTTCGAGTCCGACCCGCGCGCCGATCCGCCCGATGAGATCCGCAAGCGCCGCCTCGGCGTTGCCCTGCGCGTTTGCGGCGCGGGCGGCCTCGGCGTGGCCGGCGTGCTGGCGGGCGTGGACGGGTTCGGTCGCGGGGGCCTCGAGCCTGAGGCGATCGATGCCGGGGCCGGCGTCGATCGCCTCCAGCTTCAGCGCGATCAGCGGGCGGATGCGGTCGGGCGCGGCGGTGGGCTGGGCCAGGCCGATGTCCACGGTTTCAACCCGGTGATCGCAGCGGAACGCCTGCAGCCGCACCCGCCGCGCGCCCTGCCCGGCCCGGGCCAGCCGGGTGCACAGCGCGGGCAGCAGCCGGTCGAGCCCCGCGAGGATGTCCGCCTCGAGTCCGATCGGGTCGGGCAGGGTCAGGCGCACCGCGAAATGCGGCGCGGCGCGCAGCGGTGAGACCGGTTCGGGCTCGGCCCCCAGCGCCTGGTCGAGCCGGCGCACGAGGTCGCGCCCGAAGCGGCGGGCGAGCGGGGCGCGCGGCATCCCCAGGATATCCGCCACCCGGTGCAGCCCCAGCCGGGCCAGCCCCGCGACCGTGTCGGGCGGCAGGCGCAGCGCAGCCATCGGCAGGGGGGCGAGCGCCGCGCGGGTCTGGCCCGGCAGCGCGATGCTGGTCGCGCGGGGGGCGTCGGGCAGGGGCGGGCGGCGCTGCCAGGGCTGGCGTTTCGCGGCGCGCGAGCGGGTGGCGCGGGCCTCTTG